>VSPM01000099.1 GCA_009775365.1 Muribaculaceae bacterium | reverse complement strand
GACCCTCACAAAAATAGCCGCCCAAAATCTGGACGGCTATCTTTTTAGCACCTACCTGCTATCGCGGACGGTTGTACATCACGGGCTTATTCGGGGGTAATTCTTAAAAAAATGTACGTGAAGTTACGAAAAATATCTGAGATTACGGCCACGTTGCCGTTGACCGAGTTCGATTTCATGCAAAAATATCGCGAGAGTTTTGCTGTCAGCGAGCTCGGGCGCATCCATGCGCAATTGCCATTGAAAGAGCTTGCAGAGAAAGTCCGTTCGCATTTTCCCAAAACGCATCCTCAAGGTAACACGCCGATGTTCCCGCCGGAGGGAGAGGAGGCACTTTCCAAACAGATAGGGCAATGGAACATAATCTGTAAGATACACACCGTTGACATCACGCTCACCGCAGAGCAAAGCAAGCGTCTGAGCGCATTAAAAGAGGTGTATCGCCAGCAGAGCGCACTTGCTCAGAAAAAGGAGGTGAAGCACCGTATCGTCAGCATAGACCGTCCGTACATCCGTCCTATTGTCAGAGGCAAGGAGAACAAGCGGGTGGAGTTCGGAGCCAAGGTCAACAACATCCAGATTGACGGAATATCCTTCATCGAACACCATTCCTTCGAAGCCTTCAACGAGGGCGTGAGATTACAGGAATGTATTGAATATCAACAGGAACTGACCGGAGTCAAAGTCGCCAAAGTCGGAGCTGACACCATCTATGCCAACAACGACAACCGGCGGTACTGTACCGAAAACGGCATGACGACCTGTTTTGTCCGCAAAGGCCCGAAGCCCAAGGATGAAAATGCTGACACAAGCACTGCCCGACGAATAATCGGGACTCTGCGTTCGACCGCT
The DNA here is from genome assembly GCA_009775365.1 of Muribaculaceae bacterium. GTDB lineage: Bacteria > Bacteroidota > Bacteroidia > Bacteroidales > Muribaculaceae > Lepagella. Next base: position 7,692 of record VSPM01000099.1, on the reverse strand, counting down.
ATGGAGGGCAGCTTCGGCAATCAGAAACAACACTATAGCGTTGGCCGGATTGCTGCACGCAACTCCCGCAGCGAGACATTGCTCCTCTTTTTCGGCATCCACATGGCAAACGCCGCAACGCTTGCCGCGCGACAACTTGCCTCAGAAGGAAAGGAGAAGAAGCGACAAAAGCAGCGAGCGTGAAAAATTATGCCGTCATCTCACCTCCGATACGCATCGGAGGCGAATCGGTGTGTCCGCAACTATCAGAAACACCCGGTTTCTCGCTCTGAGAATTGAAATTTTGCCTACGATATCAACTCCGCGTCTCTACACGGAAATCATAGCCCATCTTCGGCTTGAAAAATCACACCATTAACTGAATATCCCTAAGTAGCTACTTGTTGATAAAAGGTAAAAATGTTTTTAGGAGAAAGGGGGTGTGTCTGACAGACACACCCCCTTTTGATAGGAATCCGCATACCCTTGCCGGGTAACGGTATGGATTATTTGCGGAATTTCAGAGTATTGTCATCATTGACAATTATATACATTCCTTCCGGAAGATTCTCGACAGAGAGAGAACGCTCAAGGCTGGAGAGAATGAGTGTTCCGGAGAGTGTGTAGACCTTTATCGGAGAAGACGATACAATGGTTCGGCTGTCGGCATCGTAAGATAGAGAGGCAGAGTCAGTCACGCTGTCTATGCCGTCTGTTTTCTCGCGAATGAGGGCGTTTATCCAGATTACGCTCTCGCTGTCGGCATCTTTTGCGTTGATTGTGTAGACGCTTCCGGGTATTTTATTGTCGGGGAATCCGTTCATGAAGCAGTAAGACGCCACCTCATAGATGTCAAGGACATCCTCATATACCTCAACGAACATCTGCACTTTGTCGCCCTCAATGCCTGTTATCTCACGGGAGTATTCCCCTGTGGGAGTCAGGAAGACCACATTTCCCACAGCGCTTGACTGGTCGGTGATTACGTTGCCGTCCTTGTCTGTAAGCCATGCCGTTGAGCCTCTTACCACGAATGTTTTCTCATCCGGATTTTCAGTGAACACACCTTTGAAAAGAATGAAGTTCTCCTTCATGTCGCTTTCAGTGAAAGTATATTCGTTCCCTTCCACAAGAATGCCCTCGCTGTCGATTGTGTTTGAATAGAACATCTCGATATGGTCGAACAGATATCCTTTTTCAGGAGCTGGAATAAATTTTACGGTCTGTCCCTGCTCCGGATAGATTTGTTTCTCCTGTTTTCCGTCGATGTCAAAGTATATAGTGCCCAATACGATATGCTTCACGTCATCATAAGATTCCTGTGTGTAGGCCAGGCAGGGGGTATAGATTTCGGCTTCAATGAGTGTACGTCCCTCAATTCGCACTAACGCTGTTCTCCCTTCGCTGTCGGGTTCGGGGGTGATTTCCTCTCCGTTGACTCTCACATAAAGGAACCTGCTTTGGGTGTCTTTGCAGTACACGCTCACATAATTCCCTATTTTAACCTGGTTGACAGTATTGTTTTCAAGTTTCTTGACGAAAGTAAGCTCTCCGGATTCCGAAACGGCGTATTCATAATAGAGAATGAAAATCTCTTCCCCGTTGGCAGTCACAATTGCATAACCCTCTTCGGCTTCCATCTCCTTTGCGGATATGTTGATGTCGGCTTGTGTTATGTCGGCAGATGGAATTGTCACTTCGTAATTTATTGTGTTGGGGACACGTTCCACAATGACACCTTCTGTGGTAGATGATACGTTTTCAAGAGTATATCCCTCTTTCGCAGATATTGTGATTGTGGAATAAGACTTCACTGTCATCGGAGAGGTCAGTTCGGTTTCCTGTCCGTTGACCATGCCATTTAGCCATGAGATGTCGCCGTCGCCTTCAAAAGAGAAGTTCACGGTCACGTCAACAGGATTCCTGCGCGATACGATTTCAATCCAGTCAGAGGCTTCCGCCACTACGGGATAGACGCCACTTGCGTTCGGGGCAAGAAGATTGCCGTTCTGTGCCACAGAAACCATCTGGTTGCCGTCGGTGGCGCTTATGGCAAGGGCGTTCTTTATGTCGGATGGCGAGAAAGTGTTGTTGCCGTCGTGAAGTTCGAGGATGTCGCCACGGCCACCTTCCTGAACCACCTTGATGCGCGACGCGTCATCGACTGCGATTACAATGTCAGACGAGCTGCGCGCCCCATATATTGAGACAGACATCGGGTTTGTTCCGTCTACACCTTCGGCGGCACGGAAATAAGTGAGCATATCGGTCTGTCCGCCGTTCTGGCAGATGAGGTATGAGAGTTCAGTCCCGGGACGCGGTGTGACATATACTGTTTCCCCAATATGCGACTTAATCGTATATTCCATCCCTTCGGGAGATAATGTGCGGCCGTCGGAAGTAGTGTACGTATAGCTCTCGAGAGAGGCGTTCCCTTCAGGAGCTATGAGTTTTACGTCAACCTCTTTCCCTTGGGTTGCGACTACAAACTCGTCGCCGTCTTCCAACTCATATATCCAGCCGTTGGCGCCTCCCCAGCCTATCGGATTCACCGGGGCTCCGTTCCGTTCCATGGAAAGAATAGAAGCGCCGTCAGCGGCGAAAATCTCAAGCGGAGAGTTTGCGGCCACGCAAACGAAGTCGTTCTTGCCGTCATGCAGGGAGAGCCATTGCCACTCCCCTTCCCTCTGGTTTTCGAGTGCGGCTGTGATGTTTGGAGCGTAGTCAACAGTTATGCTGAAACGTATTGCTTCCGGACTGAGGCTCATGTTGACATATACCGACTGATAAAAGAATGTGTCGTAGTCACATATAAATGTATACGAGCCGTCGTCGAGCCGGGTTGTCTCGAAACTGCCGTCGCGAAGAGAGAGGCTGTCGATGATATAAGGAGCCACAGGGGAAACCTTTACAGTTGAGCCTTCCGGTATGGAATAAAAACCCCAGGTATCTTTCGGCACATCAAGCCATTCCCCCTCTTTGTCATAAGTCAAGGTGAACGGGGTTCCTGTTACACCGTCTCCCATTGCGTAGAATCCCTGGATGCTCACATCGCGTGCTGTCGGATTTGAGCCGCTTCCAGAGGTTGTGATGTCGATTTTGATTCCGCTGGTGTAGAATCTCACAAGATATTCTCCGGCATTCCCCTCCACATTGTCGGTCTCGTTAACCACCACGCTTTCAATGGCGGCCCCTTCGCGTGCAGTAATCTTCAACGGGGAGTCGTCGGCGTCGCTGAGGTCGAAGACATTGAATCCGTCAGAGAGTTCCAGTTGTTTGCCGTAGCCGTAGTTGGTGGTGACATCCACGTTGCTGGCGTTGTCGACGTTAATGACCACGCTGGTGGCGGAAGCGGTCAGCACTCCGAGCAGAGTCATCAGCCAGCCGAGTAAAAAAATCTTTTTCATAGGCGGTTGTTTTTAGATTATGAATAAGTTTAGTCCACATTCACTTTGACGGATCCTGTGGGAGTCTTTACTATGTATATGCCTCTGTGTAGCCCGGTTGCGGGGACGATACGCCCGGAAATGTCGAAAATGACAGAGCCTTCAGGTGCGTTTATGTCAGCTCCCGTCACTGTGATGTTTTCATCATAGAGCGAAAGGTTGTCGATGCCGGCGAGATTTGCGCAGAAGTCGAAAGATATGACACCTTCATCTGATTCCCTGATGTTGGTGATTCCGGGAATAAACTCCGAACGAGTTGACTGCCACACGGCTGCCGGACGTGAGAAGGCCGAGAATGAAGTGTTGCCGAAAGAGCCGGGATAAGGGTCGCCGGCCTCGTCCGCCATGGTTGAGCCCCATACGTTGTCAGCAGCCACAATCCTGACGTGCTCATATCCTGCGGCCACTGAGTTTACTGTGTTGCGCCGCCAGTGGGTCGCGTCGTAATGGCAATAGCTTATCACGAGTCCATGGCCCGGAATCCCTTTGTCCCAGCCTTGTTGCTGCCGGTTTTCAAGGGTGTAATATTCATTGGGGTTGTCAGGGTTTACAATAAAAGCGGCCTGATGGGAAGTCTCGAAAGGTTCGAGCGTTATTCTCGTCTGCGATTCCTCAAGGACGATAGGCTCGATCCATCCGAGAGTGTACTTGTCCATGGCCGTATATCCGGATGGTGTCACCTGATTGTCGTTGTATGTGCCCGCGTCCATGATGTCATAATGCGACATTCCGTGTCCGCCGTGTCCTGATGTGTCGTAGATGTCGGCGAGACCAAGGATGTGGCTGAACTCATGGCATATTGTCCCTATGCCGTCAAGCTCTGTCCCCGACCCTCCTTTAAGTTCGCAGGAACATGCCGCCACGCCGAGGTTGAGACCGTCGAAATAGTCGAACACATAGTTCGAGAGGTCTTGCATCGCGGGCCATACCGTGTAGTAGGGGCCACCCTGCGCCTCTCCGTGTCCGGCGAACACGAGAAACAGGAAGTCGATGAATCCGTCGGAGTTAAGGTCATATTTTGAGAAATCGAGACCCATTTTGTCTGCCTCCAGACAGGCGTCGCGGAATTGGTTGACGATATCGTCGTTCATACCGTAGTATGCCCTTTCATGAGGGAGGGTCACAGGTCCGAATATGTCGAATTTCGGGGTGAATTTGCCGTCAGACTGTGCCGTGAAATAGTCTATTACGCTGCCGTATGTGGCATCGCTGGAATATCCCGGCTCGTTGCATATCCTGTCGTAATGTTCCACGGTGGCCGCTTCAGTGAGTTTCACATCCTGATACTCGCACAGTATCACCAGCCCTGTCACCACGCCTGTTGTCGGGAATGACCTGGGAATCTCCAGAGGGGCCACCCGTTGAGAGGTTCCGGCGTTGGCTATGTTTTCACGGTATTCGGCCACAGCCTGACGGAGCGCCATTCTTTTGGCTTCGGGAGTAGGTTTCCCGGAGATTTCACCTTTTGCCTGCAACTTTCCGTCGGCGGTAAGCTCCATCGGACGTAGAGTGCCGTCAGTGTCAAGCATAAGCATCTCTCCGGCGGGAGTTTCGTAATAACGGAAGTGTTCGTCGCCGATAATGTTCACACATACGGATGAGCCGTCGGGCTGTGTGAGGGTATGTAGTCCCGGTTTGGCCGGGACCGCCCCTGTGTAGAGCGTTCCCAGCGCAAATGCGGATATAAAAGACAATCTTTTGAGATTCATTGGTCTTAATGTGGATTATGCGGTTGCATTATTTGATAATCTTGAAGCTGCGTCCGTCGATGTTGAGCAGATATATTCCTGAATGAAGGTCTGTTATATCGATGTGTTCAGTGGAGAAATCCTTAACTTTCATGCCGTTGGCAGTATATAAAGAGCCTTGGACAAACGAGCCGGAGATGTTTATGGCAGAACTGTCATAGCTTATTGAGAGATCGGACGCGGTGTCGCGCAAAGTCTTTACAGAGAGCTTTTCTGCCGAGTCGATGGTGATGTTTCCAAGCTGGAGATAGCTGTAAAGGTTCTCAGGGAGCGGAGTGGCGAGCTGTATGCCGACACAGCTTATGGTGTTGCGTATGCTCTCGGGCAGAGTCACCATATACTTCTGGAGCATCATGCGTCCATCGTCGTTATACTGAGGTTCCCTTACGTTGAACCCTTCCACGAGGGTCATTGCCTCGACAGTGTTCTTGTTGCCGACATATATGTTCAGGCGTTCCGAGGTCAATGTCCGGATTTGCAGTTCGATCGCATAGGAATCGTCGCCGAAGGCTATAGGGGGAGATATCAGCCATTCATCTGCGTCGGTGACATTGCTGTCGACAGATGTCGGGGAGATTATATATTCGGCAGTCATCTCATAGTCGCCGAACACACTCTGTCCGAGGGTGGTGCCGAAAAGCCATGTCATGCCGTCGCCGTTATTGTCCACCGGGGTCCATTTGAGTAGCAGTGCGGTCTTGTTCTCGAAACTCTCTTCCACCGGGAAGTCTGAAACAGGCTTGCCCGCCACAAACTCACGTGATACGGCATACGATGAGCCATATTCATTTTTAGCCTCGATACGGTAGGAATAGCATAGCAGACGGTTCAGCTTGTCGGAGTATGATGTCTCTGTAAGGTCAGTGGCCACAACAACGTTGTCGGGCAGGCGTGTGATGTCATAAGTGGTTCCCGCAGGGTCGAAAGTCCCTCCGAGGGCGCCTGTGGCCGGTGCCTCCCATGATATTGATGTCGACTGGAAGTCATCACCCACCTCCACGGTTATTCCTGACACCGCTGCCGGTCTGTCGAACCCGACAAAGGCAAATGCAGGCGACTTGGGCCCGTTGCCATTGATGTTGCTGTAGCAGATAATGTCGTAGCGGTATTCCCCGGAGTCAGGCACGGAATTGTCTTCAAAAGAAGCTGCCGCCCCCGGCTCGAGACCTTTCTGTGTGTGTATGCGCACACCGTTGCGGTATATGTCGAAGCCGTCGATAGATTCCAGCTCCTCACCTCCGAATGTGGTGAGAGGCGCCTTGAAGTCGATTTTGCAGCTTTTCCCGTCGGGAGAAGAGGTTGTGGTGATGTCGGTTGCGAATCCCGGTGCGAGGAACCCTCCGGTGGCGTAAGGTATATACATTCCCTGAAAACGGGCAAAATAACCGATCTCCCCTATTTCCTGGACGCGGTATTCACCTGACGCAGTATAGTCCTGGTCAGGGCTTATTGTCGGCATGGTTATTTCAACGAGGCGTGTTTCCTGACCTTTGTCGCCGCTCGGATTTACCGTACAGTTTGCTGCCCAGTATAGTTTGTTGTTTGTTATGTCGAACTCAAGGGATTGGTTGCTCTGCAATTGGGAATAAGGAAGCGTGGCAAGTTTTGTCATATGCCTGTCGTTGTCCATATCCACCTGGCAGAGATTGCCGTCAACGGTTATTACAAACACTCTTCCGAAAGCGTCGCTTGCAATCACGCCCCCTGTCTCCGGGAGGGTGACAAGTTTTGAAAACTCTCCTGAATTACGGTCCACCTCATAGATGGCGCTCTGGTTCACCGGGTCATAGCCAAGTGCGAGAATCCGGTCGTTTTTCATGTCGTAAGTCATGTCTGACGGCTTGAAGCTCGATCCGTCCGTATTCCATTCGCCTATTTCCTCCACATGTCCGGTGTAGAGATTGTAAGAGAACATCGGCAGGGGGGTGGGTTCCTGCATCGACGACAGGAAATGGTAAGGTATCGCGTAATATATGCCATCTACAGCAGTGGCGGCGTATAGCCCCACATTGTCGGTCATTGGATAGATCAGTTCGTTCTGGTATGGCGCGTTGAACGTCTGTCGTGCGAAACCATATTCACCGTCATTTGCGTTTGTGAAATAAGCGTTCGACAGGAAGAAGCCATAAAACGGTCTGTCGCCATATTCCACAGCGCCAGCGCTGATGTAAGAGGCAGAGGTTGCTCCGAGAAGCAATAATGCCGGGAGTAGATTTTTTTTCATAAGATGGTAATGTCGTTTTTTAATTGTTGTCGATATAGTCAGAGGCATATTCACAGGAAAAATGAGATTGTTCCATTTGTGAGTATTTGCGGGACGTCGTCTTCACCATGACATCCCGATTGCAAATTTAATGTATAATAAAAATTAGTGTCGTTGATGTAAATCAATAAATGGGTTATGGTTGCCAAATAAAATAAAGCAGCCATATATTTTGGGAAGTACAACCGTCCGCGATGGCGTCTTGAAGCCTGCCTGAGAAGTTTCTAACTTTGCCAAAATTTAAAATTTATGGATA
>VSPM01000098.1 GCA_009775365.1 Muribaculaceae bacterium | reverse complement strand
CAAAGGTAGACATTTTCGCTATAAAATACCACTATTTCTGTAAACTTCGGCCGATCTTAAATGAAAGAGCCGTGTCTATTCTATAGCCGAAATACAGATTAATGGGCTGTTGCCTGACGAAAACAGGAAACATGCCAATGAGGCAAACAATGGCCGACGGATGGAGAGAGACAGCCGATGCTTGGTGCTGCAGTGTGCGTTCGTCAATGAACATGTGTTATGCCCTTATACCCGATGCGGAGCCTGCTCCATACAAAAAAATTCCCGTGGCTCTTCGGGCAAGCATATGAATTTAAATTTGCGTCGCCGCCAATCCCTCTCTATTCCGCCTGCCGTAATGCTTCTGTCATGCTATTCTTCAATCAGGTCTGTGACCCAGCCAATCGACTGTATTTTCAAATCAAGTTCTCTCAGACGCGACGCGCTCCTGTCTGCCAGCTTCCGAAATTCAACAGCATCCACAGTCCTCACATATTTCACCTCATTGCGGTTGTAGCGGTCTTCGCGTTCTGTGAGATGTCGCAAGCCATCTGAAAGTGTTCGCACCCGCATTTTCAAGACATCACGTTCCGCCAACATCGACGTGACACTCCGGCCATCAACCTCAGTGCTTGTGTTGGTGATGTTGATTGCATAAATCAATTGCCGCAACTCTCCGAGAGCTCCGTCAAGCTCGGCCACCACCTGCTCAGGGGTCTCTATCGGGACATCCCCTTCCTGAACTTTCAGACAATCGTTCAAACGAGAGCCCAACTGCCGGACTTTATCAGCCAATGCGGCACGACAACTTAATGCTTCTGCCAGTTTCATTTTAATATATTCTTTTGAATCTTGAATCCTGATTTGGCAGCCATATGAATGTCATGACCGGCCGCCCTTTTATCTTAACGATCCAGTCCTGTGTTTTGTTTAAAAAATGCCGCCTTCTGTAGCTTAAAAGCTCCGGAAGGCGGCATACTGAATTAATCGGATCCTTTCAGGGACGTTTCCTTACTTTATCTCAATCTTATGACTGCTGCGTCCTTTGTCTGACTTGATGACCACTATGTACACGCCCGCGTCAAGGCTGTCAATCTTCATAGAGTCGCCTGCCATGACATATGTGGGCACTTTCTTCACGCCGGCCACATCATAAACCTCCACCAACTGTATGGAATCAATGTCACCGACAATCACCAATGTCCCGTTCTCCACATAGAGCCTGCAATCGCCGGCAGAAACGCCGTCAACAGTTGTAGTCTCCGATGCGTCAATGATATACGGCGACTTCAATGAGCCTACAGGATTTTCTGAGAACAGAATTGTCTGAGACAGTATGCTCTCACGGCCTGACGGAACTGAAAGCAGACGGAAGCTGATTTCGTCGCCGGTATTTCCGAACACGCTCACCATAAACATACCATCGACATAAACTCCTGTGCCGCGACATTCATCGCCACAGAAGGCTCCGACCTCAAATTCGCCGTCTTCTGCCAAGAGTCCACCTTCTGTAACAACCCTGGATATGACAGGCATCACAGAGGGATACTTGCTTCTTTCGGCAATCCATGGAGCGACAGCAACCACTTTAGCCACATTTTCAACAGAAGCGTCCTCTGACGGGACTGTGTTATATGAGAACGATCTCTCGCTTCCGCTGAGATACATATAGCCGCGACCATGGATAAGCGCATTCAGGTCGCCAACCCAGTTCCCTTCTGAGTCGGCCTGTGCAAATCCTTCCCGGCCTACAACCATGTCGCCTTCTTCAGCAACAAGATTCGCAAAGAGGTCGCCGAGGGCAAGGCTGCCATCCTCTATCGGTGCGCCAATCCAGTTCCAGCCTTTCTGAAGTGTGACAGGTGTCGAGGGGTCAAATGATATTCCATTCACGACAGAATTGGCATTCTCTCCTTCTACAAACACCTTGTATGCCTCAAGCGGATTAAGATTCTCAAGGTTGCCTACCACTCCAAGCTGAGGATCGCGTATAGCCTCCTGAGTCTGTGAGAGCACACGGTCAACATTTTCTCCCATTATGTCTTTAACCGCTATCTCGTTCTCGACATTGTGGGAAATCCATGACCAGCCCTCTTCGAAATTATAGTCAACGGTCGTCTTTCTCAATTCATATGTCATGCTCACAGCGTCTGACACATAACCCTTAAGTTCCGCCACCGCGTTGATAGCGACACTGTCAGCGTCGAGTGTGAATGGAGATGAGTAGGCTATTCTCGTCTCGCTGCCAATCGGGTCTGAGCCATCAAGTGTGTAATATATTGAAGCGCCCGGTGTCTCGGAAGCAAGGTCTATAGTGTTAGAACGATAGAGTTTAGAGCCTGACACCCTTGACGAAACAGGATTCAGCACCCATATCGGATGTGTGCCTACAGCCAGCGAAGCCGGAGCGTCAGCTACATTCGCGTTGGCATAAACAGAGAATGGACGCAGAGCGGCGACGCTGTCTGCCACAACACGGCTGAACGCCACGCCGGCCTCATCAAGCACATATGCCTCAGCGATGTCTGCAATGCCATCGAATGACCCACGAAGAGTGAACATGCCTCCGCGTGCGCTTATCTCCTCTGCCGCCGGAGTGTAGTTGACATCATACACAAATTCCTCCGCAGTAGACTTCCCTTTCGCCACAAAAGTGACAGGGACTTTTGCAAACGGAGCATACACACTTGCCAGATAAGGGCGGTTGGCCACAATAGTGTCCTGTGAGGAAAGGGCGTCCTCGCCTTCTGAGAATGACAGAAGATTAAGCACCTTCTCTCCGCGAGGAGTGAACTCTACGCCATATTCAACAGAATCGGGAGTGAACGGAAGCACTATGCCCCTCCATCCGTCATTGTCGTCACTTACAGTGCCGGGGATTTCAAGAGTCAGCGAAATGCTGTGGTCAGCAAGGCTGAAACTTGCAGGGGCGTTAAACGGATATTCTCCGTCAAGAGCGATGTCGGCGCTTGCCACACGGACCCCGTTGCCGTTTACTATCACATTCGGAGTTTCACCTACCCCAGCCTCAAAACCTTCAGACAGATATATGAGACAGTTCGGGTTCAAACCACGGAACGACGCTTCTGTGATGCCGGAAGCCGCAGGAGCCCTGAGACCGCTTGCCTCCTCGGCTACGCTTTCGGCAACGCCGAGAACAGTTACGCTTGTCAACGAGCCACAACCCTCGAAAGCGCCATCGCCGATAGACAACACTCCGGGGAGTGTCACCGACTCAAGGTTAGAGCAGCCTGCAAAAGCTCCGCTGCCGATATACTTAACGCTTTCAGGAATTACGACACTCTCAAGTTTCTCCATATTTGAGAACGCATTGTCCGGAATTGACTCATTCGACATCTCTGACATATTTAGAGTCTCCAAAGAGTTGAACTTCTCTCGAATCTCCTTAAACGTGTCTTCGCTCACCTCTCCGCTGACTCCGATATTGGTAAGAAGAGCCGCATCATCTGCACTTACAAGAGCAATCTCCTCAGAGGGAATCACAGAGCCGTCTTCCACCACAAGGTCTGCAGTGACAGTGATGCTGATTTCACCCTGCAGGTTGCTTATCGTGTAAATGCCGTTCTCATCCGGAGTAAGCACACTCTCAACGTTTGTGAACTGTGGGTTCTCTCCGAATGAAACCAGATTACGGCTTACGCACTTCACTTTGGCCTCTACATTCTGCGCCTCGGCCGCCACCTTGAACTTGTAGTCCTCTCCCTCCTTGAACAGATTGCGGACTGCGTTGGAGTTCGGGTCGAACAGATTCATGTTCGCGCTTCGCCACAGATTCGCCTCATTAAGCTCCACAAACTCAGCCTTCAGTCCTGAGGGGCAATGAATGTCTATCGGATAATGGAACACTACATCGATTGTGTGGTCCTGAGGATACTTGGCACTTCCCGGCTGATAAAATGGATCCGGATTCAACTCTACTGAATGCTGGCCGTAACATACATAAGAGGATGTGGTGGTCACATCTTTGCCGTTGTCATACAATTTGAACGCCACGCCCGGACGATAGGTCGGGTTTTCCTTATAAGATGTCGGTGTAAAGTTGGGCAGACCGATTGTGACCCTCGCTGTCCCGTTGGAGATATCAATCTTTGTCAACGTATAGTGTTCATTATAGTTGAACGAGCGTTCGGGGTCAATCTGGATATTGTAATATTTCTTTGACGTGGCCTGTCCGAGGTCTTTCCAATAGGTTGCGGTGCTGTATGCCCCCTCGGCGCCAGCCGGCACCTCAAGTGTTATTCCGGCCGAATTATCCGGGAACGGGTTCATTGTGCCTGTTGCCGGAGGGAGAGTGCCCTGAACAATGATTTTATTAAGCCCGGCACAGGTCGAGAAGGCTCCGGAACCCACATAAGCCACCGTAGACGGAAGTGTAATTTCAGAGATTCCCACACAACGGTAGAAAGCGTTCTCCTCTATGTTGACAAGGTTTGTAGGCAGGATTATGTTCTTCAACGCCGTCTGTTCAAACCCTGTCGAAGCGAACGCCTTCGACGGGATAGCGTTGGCAAGGTCGACGGCACCCTTTATGGTGACGTCTGCAAGGTCAAGGTCTACAATTGTCGAGGCGTGTTTACGGAACGCGTCAAAATCTTCCGACCTCATGACCCCTATTACCTTCAGTCTGGCGGGACACTGAGCGATTTTCGCGTCAAGTTCACCTTCTCGCACATTCACCACAGTATAGGAGTTAGCCCCTTTGGGATTCACCTGTATCGATATTTCCAGGTCTTCCAGTACAGCCGGAATAGAGACATTGGCGATTGCGGCATCCACAACCTTGTTGATGCCGTTGACCGCCACTGTGATGCGGTCGTCAACAGAGACCGGAGTGACCTTAAGATTGAAAGGCATACCCCTCACCACCTGTGTGGCACCACCCTGAATGACTGCACCCTGCACATTTTGTGGCATATTGACATTATAATATACCACGCGGTTGCCAATGGCGTCAAGACGGTCAACTATAGTGTCGTTGTCTGCATTCACGAGGCTCCACAGTTTCTTGTCGAGCGAGGTCACGATACGGATCATATTACCCTCACGGACTGTGGACTCTTTCACCTGACAGTTGAAATTATTGGGGAGATTCCCGAAATTGTAGCTTGCGTTAAGTATTGTCTGCGAAATAATCTCCTTTATGCGGCCATCTTTATCAGTAAGCGCCGCCGCATAATAGACATTGGCGTTGTCGGAAGGTATGGCGAGAGCGTTGGCACGGATAGTGAAAGCCCTTCCGGCGGCAACATTCACCATGTCAGTCACAAGGCCGACACCGCCGGCTGCGCCGGTAATCTTCCATGGAGAATCGGCACCGCTTCTTTCAGGCTGACGGAAATTGGCATGAATCAATGAATTGCTGTTGACCGTAAAGCTAAACACTCCGTCTTGCCCTGCATATAGCCGGGTGCTGTTGACATAGAGTTCCACTGTGGCGTCGCCATACGAGTCATCGGTCTCTACCTTGAACTCGTATTTTGTGCCTGGAGCCACTTCAGAAGATTCAGTGACAGGCACAAACTTGATTCCGCTCATATCCTGTACGGTCACTGTGTAAGATGTGGCCGCCTCAGCATTCTGCTCTTCAATTGTCTTGAACTCTTTCCAATAATCTTTCCCCATATAAGCGGCGGAAGCACCCACCGGCACAATGAGTTTAGATTTGGGGGTGCCTTGGAACACACACCAGTTGATCCATGCCGGAGAGGAGCGTCTTACAATCACTTCAGAAAGTCCGCTGCATCCGAGGAATATGTTGTATTCCCATGTTGACACCGATGCCGGAATCTCAATAGAGGTAAGACCGCTATAGCTGAAACACCCGCTCTTGAATGTGTTGACATTCCTTGGCAGAATAATCTGTTGCAGCGAGCCACAGCCGCTCAATGCTTTCGCGGGGATGGCGTTAGCCGGATTAGCTCCGTTTGCAACAATGTTCACGCCGGAAATGTCAAGGCGGTTCAGTTTCATTCTCTCACGTATGAACGTGAAGTCGTTCGCATCTATCGAGCCATAGAGAGTAAGGTCTTTTATTGTGCCCGTTTCTGTCTCCTTTATTGTCTGTGACAATTTTCCGGCCTCTACCCACACGCTACGCTTAGACACAACATCGGCGGCGTTCTGCACTATGATTGTCACATCCTGGTCAGAGGTGACATTGCTAAGTGTGTAACGGTTCTCAGCCCCGGGAGTGAGGATAAATCCGTTGGCCTTGACAGTCACAACCTTGTCGGGAGATGTGGCGGCTACTTTGAAAGAGAAATCACGGCATTTTATGACACGAGGCTCATCATATGTGATTTCCACACCCTCAAGCTGAGCCGGGATGCTTATGCTGAAATAAGGAATGTCATAACCCTTGCACTTTATTTCGCCGACTGTCATGAGGTCGTTTGCCACAGGAAGCCACTCTCCGGAATTGTCATTCTTGGTGACAAGGCGTATCACGTCGCCGTCTCCTATGGCCACATTGGCAGGGACTGTCCCGTTGAAATCAATATACTTCACTGAGGTCAACGACTTCAGGCCAAACTTCCTCTCATCGCAGAGGAGCTGGCGGAATGTGCCGTCAGCAGTGAAAACTGCCAATGCAATCGACCCTGAAAAGTTGTCGTTAGTGATATTTTTCAAAGACCCTGCCCTCAACTTGAATGATGTCCCCGGCTGAAGGTCGGTCACGTCAAGTGTCATGCCCACCTGACATTCATCGCTCGTGATATGTATCGGCGACCATGACTGCACCGAAGCTGCCGGCTTTATGTTGTAGACAATTGTTGTGAGGTCATTGAAATGATGAGTTGAGCTAACCGTCGGGTTAAGTGCGTCTGAGGCATAGAAACCGTCGGCAGAGCCCCCCCAGCCCCAGTTGATATGGAGATATGTTACGGGGCCATGCATCTCATATCCGTCACACACGAATGCGTGTCCGGCAGAGACATCCTGACCGCAATAAAGCACAGGTCTGTCCTCGTCAATCTCATTGACGATAAGGGCGTCCCAAGACTCGCGGTCCATCTCAGCTCCTTTTTTATATGACACACCGGCATCATATCCGAACATCGACACAAGAGCGTAAGGCACTTTGACCTCAAAAGCGCTTGAACTGGACATTCCGAAGTCTGTGCCAATCGCAATGGCGGCATCTGCCACCAATGTGGCCACCGCATCACCCTCGACAGCCGAATATCCGCTGCGGTAATTGTCATTGCGCATATTTCCCCAGTCATAGGCGGCGGGTTCGCCATCTTTCACCAAGGAAGCCGGACGGTTGGCGGGATAACTGTGATACTTCATAATCTCGGCCAGCGCCGTGCCCACACAGCCCACAAGCGGATGGTTGGGGATCATGCAGTTAAAAGGTGCCTCCTGGCTCCATGTAGGAGTGGTGAGCACTTTTTGTGCAAGGCCGGAATTTTTGGCCGGCATTCTCAGCGACAACGGCTGAGGTATATAGCCGGCATTCTCAAGCAGGCTGCCGGCAAGCTCCGGCACATTTCTGGGCTCCCATATAGAGCTGAACGAATAAGCCACCACAGGAAGAGCCGAATCATCGGCAGAGACTATAATGAAGCCTCTCTCATCGGTGGCATTAAAAACATAGTAAGCAGGAGCGGAAGCGACAGACTCGACGTGCGCGAGTGTAAGCGCATCCGGACTGGCCAGACGCGACAACTCGGCGTTCCTGAAAAATTCTGTCGCCACCCCCTTCGCCTCATCTGCTGTCAGGATTCCGCCCCAGGCCAAGGCCGGAGAAAGGATGCCGCCTGCAACCAGCAGAGTTTTTAATACGGGTTTTAACATAAATGATTGTTGTTTATAATTGGATTAGATTGTCCTATTGTAAAGTTGTTTCTATTATGCTCTCTATTTTGTAGTATCGTAATTCCTTTGTCTGTAAATCTGACTCAAACATCATCCCGATATTGTGTAAAGACATTCGGAATGATGTTTGAGTCGGAGGTCAAAGAAAGGTGTCCCCTTTCTTATCTGATCATCACTTTTCTGCCATTAATTATATAGAATCCTCCGGTGAGTTTCTTGGATGCCTCTTGCAGTGTCACATCCTTCATCAGAAGCACGCCTCTGATGTTGTAGACAGTGAAGAGTGTGTCCTCATCCGCAAATATGCTTGACAAACCGGAATATACAGAAGTGGTTCCATGTATCTCGACGTCATGAGAAGGCATAGTCTCAGGGATCTCCTCAACCCAGCCATCGAAAACCTTGTCTGAGGGGAGCTCTGGATCCGGAATATTGATTTCCGCGCCCATCTCAAGTTCTGCCTCAAAATAAACTTCGCCATCAAGATATACTGTCAATTTATAATAGTTGACATCGTAAACAGCTGTTACTGTCACATCTTTCGCGGGCATGACTTCGGGCAAGCCTTCCCAGCCGCTGAACGTGTAACCCTCCTTCTCAGGCGCGGACGCCGCCTCTATCTTGCTGCCATAGGCAACGGTCTCCTCAAGATAGACCTCGCCGTCGACAACATAGGTAAGCTTGTAGCTGTTGACTGTGAATGAGCCGCTGACGGTTACGTCTTTTGC
>VSPM01000097.1 GCA_009775365.1 Muribaculaceae bacterium | reverse complement strand
TATGACAGATTTCCGTGGCTGCGCACCGTAACGAACAAGGCTTCTCTCGACTTTACAATTCCCGGAGGCGTTACGCTGACTACATCGCTCTACCATTACTACAACAACTTCAACGACGGTGACAAGTCCTTCCTTCTGCTCAATGCCGAGGCGAAGTACACCATTAAGCGTTTCAGCTTTACGCTGTCATGCGACAATCTGCTAAACCGTAAGTCGTATATTTACTCCGACCTCTCGGCTCTCACCGAGTCAAAAGCAATCTACAACATACGCCCTCGCAGTGTGTTACTTAAAATCCGATTCAGAATATTCTAAAAACCACTGTTATGAAATATCTATTATCCCTACTTTTTGTTTCCCTGTGGATTACAGGAACTGCACAGGAAACCTGCTCCCGGATTATCGACAAAGCTACACCTGTCGATACCGCCCGATACAAGGTTACATATTCGCTAAAATATAAATTCCACCCCGACATAAGGGATGCCTACAACGACACTCGAATAGTGCAGATCGGAAAACGCAGTGTCAAAGATTACAGCGACATTATCAATCACTTCGATTCTTTGGCAACCGAACAGGTCAGACGCGGTGCAGACTCTTATTCCAATGTGTCGGGCAATCCTTGGCCTTTGGAAATCATCAGACCCGTTCGGGGAGAGAAAGCCGATTTGAAATACCGGCTGTCAATGTCCGCCTTCTTTGTCTATTCTGATTCCGTTCCGTCGTTGGAATGGAATTTCAGCAGTGAAGAAACCGAATCTATTATGGGCTATGACTGCCGTAAAGCGACTACTGACTTTGCCGGACGCACTTATACAGCATGGTTTACACCTAAAATCCCTTTGCCTTTCGGGCCTTACAAATTCGGAGGTCTGCCCGGTCTTATCCTAAAAATAGAAGATGCTGAAAGACAATTTGTCTGGGAGGCAATCGGATTTGAACGCACGAACAATCCCATAATGGAATATACATACCATGACGGCAACGATAAACGATGCTCGGCAACCGATGTTGAAAAAACTCTTGTACGCTATTTCAAATCGCCGGTCGGTTTTATGATCTCAGAGATGGGCGGAGATAGCAACAGGGTTCATATTGTCGGCAAGGATGGCAAGGTGATGAATAATGCCGATGCAACCCAAATGTCAGTTCCATATAAACCACTCGAAATAAAATGAAGATATTACGGATAATAGCACTCTCCCTGTTCATGTCAGGGTGTGCCAACGCGCAGTCAACTACCACAACGGTAAAACTAAAAATATCCGGGGAGCCTTTACCTGCAATAAGGCATATCATGGATATGAAAATATCCGGTGATACATTGCTGTTTGTCTTTGAATGTGAGGGCGGATATGGCCAACGGCTTCTCCGTCGCGCAATTATCGACAACACAATCAAGATAAGCCCGGATATGGGCAAACTGGAAGACGGTTACTATGCTTCCTATATGCCTTATCCTTTTATATCCGATAATGGCGCAATCCACGTTGTCGGGCAGGATGATGGCGAGATTTTTACCGTCGAGAACGATACAGCGTTTGTCAGGACACGGCAGTATCTGATGGACAGCAACAGCACCGTGCCTTTCCCTCTTTCACATTACGTTCAGGATGTATATATGACAAATCCTGACAGATACGTTTTCATCGGACGCGAGCCAAACGGAGGTCGTCAGTATGCCATGACTGCCGACCTTGCCACATCAAAGATTGATACAGTCAGACAGATTAACATTTCTCCCGAATTACAGACATGGATGTCTAATGCAGGGGAAATGGTATATTCAGGCAATCACGACAGGCTCGCTTTTGCCTATAGACTTCACCCGGTGGTCGAGATATTCGACACTGACGGCAAGACAATCAAATCGGTAAAAGTTGGAGAAGATGTCTTCGACCCGAATACTCTTGAAGAAGCCGACCTCGAGGCTATGAATAGTCTGCACACAGTGGATTTAACATATACCTCCGATTACATCTATGCTTTGCATTGGGGCTATGGGTATTCCGATGCCGATAAAACCGCTCCAGCCATTTACAAGATTGACTGGAACGGCAAAGTAATCGACAAATACACCAACATGCGGTATCCTCTTTATCGCATTGCAGCCATCAATGACAGCAGTCTTATTGGCTGGAACGGTAAAGAGCTTGTCTTAATTCAGCTATAAACAGTAAGCACGATTAATCGCTCTCCGCCGTAATCGCGAAATTCGCAAAGATAGATCCCCTGCCAGGTCCCAAGATTTAATCTGCCGTTCGTAATTGGAATTGTCAACGAAACACCCACCAGTGAGGACTTTGCATGGGCAGGCATGTCATCAGCGCCCTCCAATACATGATTGTAATATGGCTCATTTTCAGGCACGACGTGGTCGAGAATCTTATCCATATCGGAACGGACATCAGGGTCTGCATTCTCGTTTATTGTGAGTCCGCAGGATGTATGCTTCACAAAAATATTCAGCAAAGCGGATTGGGGAAGCGGATTTGGCAGCCGGCGGATTATCTCACCGGTTATCAAATGACAGCCACGCCTCATTGCCGGCAGTTTGAATTCTATTTGTTGTATCATTTTGATTAATCTGTTAACTCGATTCCCTCGTTGTTGAGTTCATTTACGAGTCACTATTTTATTAATTCATAAATTTCCACGCGGTTTTCCCCTGTGGGGAATATCATTATCGCTTTATTATTGCCGATTTTGTAAACGGTGCCGGCTACAGAATTTTCACTGCCATAAGTGGTCAGAGGGTCTTCGTTCAAGCTCCATCCACCAAGGAATATAAGCGATTCAGGGCTGTTTTGATACATAAATCCTGATTTGCGCTGGCTCCCTTTTGTTTTCTCAAAAAATATTTTCCCGTCTGCCTCCTTGAATCGGCAATTGAAATACGGATAAGAGAAAATGCCGTAGCGGGCATCTATCTGTATTGAACGCACTTGCTTGAATCCTATCATATCTTTGGGCGATATGGGATATGTTTTTGCGCTGAGCAACTTTTCGACAACTCTCTTTTCTGCATATCCGATTGAACCTGCTGTAACAGCCGACAATACTTCCTGTGCCTTTTCCCGGCCAAGTGAGAGCACCCCGTAATCAGTAGGCAGAATAGTTCCTTCAAGAGCATGGTTGAGATTATCTGGCATCTCAGGATTAATCATTAAATCCTGAGGCCCTTTCCAAGCTCCTGTCAGATTGCCGGCCTCCGCATGAGAGAACATTGCCGACATAGGACAATATGCAATAAGCAAAGTAATTAATAATCTATAATTCATGACTTTGAATGCATTAGTTTATCTTTGCCTGTTTATAACTTTTACAAGTTTAACCAAAATGTTACCCTGCTTTCCAAGCAGACATAATGTAGTGTTATTATGGAATTTGTATGACTCTACCATAATCTTTACCGGAAGAACAGCCTATAGCGACAATCAAACTTATGAGTGCTATAAATGCGATATATGTTCTCTTCATGACAGTTCAGAAATTAGTTGTGTACAATATAAAGGATCGCTGTCCTGCCCTGAGAAATTCTTTCATTTCAGCTTCTCGTTTTAAATGGGATAATATAATCGTCTCAGTTTTTGAAAAGAGCGCAAAAACCTTGCTTGTTGAACTGATAATACATCTCCACGCGCTCTGGAGTATCGTTCTCAAGGAGTAGCAACAACTCTTTTGTAAATTCGAGCACACCGGAGCCATTGGCGGTTACTATGCCGCCATCAGACACTGCCTGCTGATGTATGTAGTTTTCTGAATTGGTATAAGCTTCACCTCCCCACAGTTTGAGCTGGTCAAGACCATTTCCGGTATGCTTTACGCTATTGAGAAATCCATGCTTTGCCATGAATGATGCTCCATTGCAGATTGCTCCGACAATTATACCTTTATCCAATGCTTTGCGAACAATGGGCGCAATCTTATCCACTCCCGGATTAAGCCAGCCATAACCGCCTATCAGAACAAGTGCGGCATAATCATCCGGCATATTCTCAATAGAATAATCTGGCAACACACGGAAGCCGCCGATGGCAGTGACTGGCTCCATGGTGGGTGCCACTACTTTATTGATATATTTTGGATTTGACTTCAACTGCATTTCGTCGCTGCTTACAGCTTCCATGAGATAGACCATTTCATGTGACGCGAAATCAGGAAGCAGAATGTATAGTATTTCGTTGCTCATATTTAGGCTTATTTTAAAATGTTGGAAAAACTCTGTTCACAAAACATCGTAGGTGTAAACTCTACAATCTGATAGTCGGCGATTCCATTGATATTAAACGGGTCTTGCAAAATGATTGCATCAACTGCGGCACGGCTGTCGGCCTTAATCATTATCACGCCTCCAACACGAGGGTTTTGTGGGCCGGAGGAAATGAAATCCCCTGCGGCATAATGTTCTGCAAGAAAATCGCGGTGTGCCTGAAGAAATCGATCAACCTCTACAAGCGGCTTCTTATATGTAAGAATAGCTATAAACATAGTTGTAGTCTTTGATTTAAGACTGCAAAGTTAATCATATTTGCCCGATTTTAGTAATTCCCCTCTAAAACGTATTGGAACCTTTCGTGTGTCTCAAGCGCAACGGATATTCTGATTAACTTGTGGAAGTCAGTATTTTGTCGTAACTTTGCTGAACTTATCAGATATGTCAAAACATTTTAAAATGTAAACGATGAATAAACTAATTTCCGCTATTATTTCGGTTGTTGCAATATTTTTGTCGGCCACCGATGCTCACGGACTAAGCGGATCATGGCGCGGATCGCTTGATTTAGGGCAGATGAAACTACCGCTGGTCTTTAATTTCAATGAAACGCCATCCGGAGAAACGCAGTGTACGATGGATTCGCCTTCTCAAGGCGCAAAGGATATCGCTACGGAGGTCGTGCTTTGCACATCCGACACTATTTCGATAAAATGCAATGCCATAATGGCATCCTATACAGGTAAGATTTCAAATGGTACAATTAAAGGTGTTTTCAGCCAGCGAGGTATCGCCATTCCTCTCAATCTGACACTCGACAATCCCGATGAGAACCGCCGTCCGCAGACTCCCATACCTCCGTTCCCATATTCCGCTATTGACACCACATTTACTGCGCAAGACGGTGCTGTAATGGCCGCCACGCTTACGATTCCGCCCAATGCAACCAGTAAAAAAATGCCCGCTGTTGTAATGGTTACAGGAAGCGGTCCGCAGAATCGAGACGAGGAGTATTGCGAACACAAACCTTTCGCCGTTATCGCCGATCATCTTGCTCGCAATGGAATAGCGTCTCTGCGCTATGACGATCGCGGAACAGGCAAATCTACAGGAGATTTCATTTCCTCCTCTACTCTTACATTCAAGGACGATGCCGTCAGCGGTATTGATTTTTTACGTTCTATAGGATGCGTAGGCCCTGTTGGAGTCCTCGGTCATTCCGAAGGTGGCACGATAGCGTTTATTATCGGCTCGGAAGGCAAAGCTGACTTTATTATTTCCCTGGCGGGAATGGCGATTTCAGGCAAGGAAACAATGATGAGGCAAAACGAGCAAAGCCTTGACAAACTAAATCTATCGGAAGCAGACAAGGCTAACAGCCTGAAGCTGATTGATAGAGTATTTGATGAAATGGCAACCCAGACAAAGCAGGGTGTTTCAAAACCTATAAATATCGATGACCTTGTTGCAAATAACAACCTCTCCGTTCCTCAAATGGTTACTCAGTCATTGAAGATGACGCAGAAAATGAGGGGCCCGTGGGTTGATGCATTAGTTACGCTAAATCCACGCGAATTCCTCGGCAATGTGAAATGCCCCGTTTTAGCAATCAACGGTGAAAAAGATACACAAGTTTTTCCCGATAACCTAAATGTGGTTAAAGAGTATATCCCGCAGGCAGAAACCAAACTTATGCCTGAACTTAACCACCTGCTGCAACATGCAGTCACAGGAGAGGTTTCTGAATACGACGAAATACGCGAAACAATTTCTCCCGAAGTACTTGATGCAATAGAACTTTTCATCAAGAACAACTGTAAATAAACCAACCTCAGGAAATTCTATAGCGTTGAATAATCCCTTTTTGTGCAACTCAGATGATCCGGGATTTTTGTGGAAAGCCGTCATAAAGTTTTAGACCCTTTTTACGATGTAATCTATTTGTCAGTCTAACTACTTGACTTTTTTATAGCCCTGACGAGACCAATCAATTCCATTTTAAAGGGATAAATGGAGAATTGGGTAAGGGCGACCGGCATCGTCAGTTTTATCTCTTGATATTATACGGAATCCTTTTGCTTTGTAGAAATTCAAAGCTGAAGGATTCTGTTCGTTTACATCGACTCTTGTCGCCCCATGCCGTTTTGCAAATTCTATGAGGGCAGCCCCATAACCCATACCGCGACAGTCGCTGTCTATAAAGAGCATTTCTATAGCAACCGGACTCAAACTGATGAATCCGGCATACACTCCATTATCAGCAACCGCGTACAGATCTACATTAGGAACATGGATCGCACCGACTGGAAGTTCGGAGAGTTCAATATCAACATTCTTATGTTGGGCATCACCTATAAAGGGATTGCCTTCCCTTTGATATTCGGTCTTCTCCCTAAACGTGGCAACTCCAACCGGGAGAAACGCAAGAAGATTATGGAACGCTTTATCCGTCTCTTCGGAGCGGAATGTATCGACTCCCTTGTGGCAGACCGCGAGTTCATCGGAAAGGAATGGACAGGATGGCTCAACAGCCGTCGCATACGGTATTACATCAGAATACGTCAGAACTTCCGGATTGTCAAGCCATCCACCGGTGAATATTTCATCATCATGCCGGCAGTGGTATGTCCTGTCACGGCACGAATATCTTCCGGTGACATACCCTTGCGCAAACATAAGGTAGTGAATGTGCGTCGACCGCAGTGAAAAGCCAGGACTTCATATTTTTTTACTGTTGTCCTTGTCCGTTCCCTGCCACTTTGGGTTTCGATAATCCAATCACCGGTAAGTCCGGCCAGTTTCCCGACTTCCTTCATATGCTCGTTGAATTTCTGATTGGATATTTTCGGAAACAGGCGAGAATCATCTTCATCCGGAGCTTTTGGATATTTTGACAATATTCTCATAGGATCATCCGAGAGAGGAATACGCTTTCGCTGACCCGTCTTTTGTGCCGTAGTATCAAGAATATCACCATCAAGATTCGACCATTTCAATGCCATAACCTCAGAGAACCGCAGACCGGTGAAACAGCAGAATACAAATATATCTCTTGCGCGGTCAATAGCCTCCCTATGAGTCGGGAAAGTCATTATAGACTGTAATTCCTCCGGAGTAAGAGCAAAATGGTTTACGGCTGTGTCAGAGGTTGTCTCGTCATGGAACCGCTGCTGATAGCTCTTATACTTGATGTTACGGTTATACCCTTTCATCGTAGCCCAGTTAAGAAAGGTCTTTATATCTTTCATCGATTTGAACACATAGCCGTTAGACAACCCTTTTCCTATAAGAAACAGTTCAAACTTGGCAAGCAACTCGTCATTGATGTCTTCGAAATACAACGTCGCTCTAAAATCAAAAAGGTGTTTCAGCATGGTCTTGTGTTTTGTAAGAGTACCTTTGGACCATTGAGCAGTTGCCGGAGTTTCCTTTAACTCATTTTCCCTTTCGTCAATCAACAGCTGATATGTCTGCCCCACAGTAAGGCGAGTGCTTTTCTCTTCATCAAGCATTCTTTTGAGTTCGTCACGCACAGTGGTTGGAGTGACCTCTTCTTCTCGAAGTTCCAACTGGTCAAACGCATCATCAACAGCAGAGGCTATCTTTATAAGACGTTGATTAATGTCCGCAGCCGATACTCCGTCTAAGTTGAAATTGTTACGTTTTACTCGCTGAGCCTTCACATCCCATTTATCAAGGGCAATGCGGTATCCGGAATAATACCAGATACGTTTGCCGCCAAAAGTAATGTCAGCGTTAATCGGCATTTCATTGGGATAGTTGCCATTTTTGTCTTTACGCTTCTCAAGTCGGAGCTGACGCCATGCTTGTATTTTTCCAGGAGTGAGAGTTTTTGTATGATGGGCAATCGTTACTTCATTATACCCATACAAAATTGCATACAAATTTCGGATTAATCAAGCATACTCAAAATTATTTTACTTGACCTTTAATTCGTATATCATACTGATATGTCAATTATTAAAGTAATATGCAATGTCAATATGAAATTATAATTTACTATAGTTTCATATCCCAGGCTCTCCGGAAAAACCGCAAAGGTATGTTCCGCTTCAACCCCGGCCGGGAGCAGTCGACTGTCCCCGCGTACAACCCTTACACAATCTCCAAGTGCCGGGGCTGCGACATTCCCAAAGGCAGGGAATCGCTCGCCCGTGACGTCCCGCCGGATAACCAGGTCTGCGCCGCTTGCAGGTATATTCATTCTTTAGAGAAAGAGCCAGACTATAATATGTCCCTTCGAGATAAAGCAAAAGAGGCTCAGAAATCATTGGTTAATTGGTATAAAGAAAACCTGCCATCCGTTAAGGTCGGAAAATTTGACGCAAAAAGGTTTGAAATATCTACGAATGATAATAACAATACTTCGGTTATTTTTTGAGAGTTTGTTAACGGCTCCGAGGAGCCAGGTGTTTAATCCATTAAAAATCTG
>VSPM01000096.1 GCA_009775365.1 Muribaculaceae bacterium | reverse complement strand
TTATTCCATGCTTGAATATCCTGAAATTTGAAGTTGAAATTATTCAAAAACATTTAACCGTACAAATGTACGACATGTCACTCGGTGCCTTGGGAGTGGATATGTTGTCCGGGTCCTGAGGGATGATAGTTGCAGCCTCAAGATAATCTATATAATTCGCGTTAGAGACATTTGTCTCTGCAACCGGGATTATAAGAATGTTGGTGAGTGCAGTCATAGAGCTGTCTTTATCGAGTTCAAACGCTACGCCTTCCTCGTCTATGATGGCCAAGTCAATGTCGTTTTCCGGGTCATATTCAACATTTCCAGCGGCAAGATATGCAAAACGAAGTATTTCAAAATTTATACCGAGATACTGGCCATTAGGGAAAGTCACTACGTTATTTTCATCTTTTGTGCCTTTGATCCAATTGTCTGGCAAAGAAGGGTATATGCCCTTGATGTAGTAGTCATTGCCTTCGATTGCAAGGTCTACGAATTTAGCGTATTCGTATTCGTCTCCCCATGTGTCGGTGGAGTAATATCTCATGGCCCAGTTCTTGTGGATTTCTGCACTTTCTGGCACAGTCACCGGCTCAACCTTCGGGAGGGAGCAGACCACGTAGTTGTCGCCATATCCCACCCAGTAAAAGCCGTCTTTCTCATTCCAGGAAATGATGCCTAGAATCAAGTCTCCATTGCCGGCTTCTTTGATGGTGCCTGTCTCGGGATTGATGTCGAATGTGAATGCCCCATCTTCCGATGGGGTGTATTTCACATACTCCGAGCCTTCCCCATCAGTGTATTTTTCTATAGTCACAGGCGATACATAATAGTTCATGATTTCGTCGGTGTCATAGTTTGTTTCCTGATACACGAGCTGCGGGCCGGTGATGGTGAGTGTGTTGCCGTTCTTTTCGGCCTTAACCCATCCGGGGGCGAGGAATTGAGAGATTGTGTTGTGCATCCACACAGTGCCGTCTTCTTGTTCGATTACCGTTACGACAGAACCTTCGTCAAGCAACGGCATTATCGAACCAAAGTATTCGCGATAGCCTATGCAGGTGCGTGAATAATAAGTCAGTTCTCCTTCGGGTGCTTCCCAGATGATTTCCTGGTCGTCAGAAGGAGCCGGAATTTTTTTTGTTGGGACAGAGGCTTTGCTGAGAGCAAAAGCCGGAGAAGTCTGCGTCCCCATGGGCTTTGACACGTTTGTCTGCCTCGCAGAAGCGTTGCCGGCCAAGATGGCGGCAGCGAGCAAAAGGGTGATTTGTTTCATGTGAAAAAACGTTTAATTGTTTGGATAAATGAATTGGTCAGAGATATGCTCAATATCATTATATATTCTGAACCTGTTCAAAGTTAGCCATTTTATTTCAACCAGTAGCCATAAAGCGTGTGCCTTTTTTTGAGATAAGTAACTTTCAAAAATAAATGAATATAAAATCGAGAAGTAATTTGGAGGAATATGTTATCTTTGCAGCTTCAGAGTCGCCTTATAGGCCAATTTATTTTATAGAGAGGCTTTCAAGTTTTATTGCCGTTGTGTAGCATGGCGGGCGGCTTTGATTGCAGCCAGGAGGAAATGTCATTAATGTGATATGCTAAAGGATAATTCGAAAGAAATATTCCCGGTGGTTGATGAATGCGGGAATGTGGTCGGCAAGGCCACGCGAGGAGAGTGCCACGGAGGCGGAAAACTATTGCATCCGGTGGTTCATCTGCATGTGTTTGATGAAGAGGGTCGTCTGTTTTTGCAGCGAAGGCCGTTGTGGAAGGATATTCAGCCCGGCAAATGGGACACAGCCGTGGGCGGGCATGTTGATTATGGAGAAGAGGTGGCTGACGCGTTGACGCGCGAGGCTTTTGAAGAAATCGGAATAGAGAAGTTTCAGCCTGAGTTTCTCAAGGCATATGTGTTTGAATCGGAAAGGGAGCGGGAACTTGTGCATGTGTTTAAGACAGAGGCAGACGCTACTGCGCCTAAACCGTCTTCCGAACTTGATGGCGGAAGATTCTGGACACGCAAAGAGATTCTTGACTCGATAGGCAAGGGCGTTTTCACACCTAATTTTGAAAAGGAATATCTTATGCTTTTCCCGGTGGAATGAGAATGTCGCGAGTTTTGCATATAACGCAAGGCCCGCGACATTTATAAACGGTTAATACATAGACGGCAGTTCGGAAGTGATTAATCCGGATACACAAGGTTTTCAGGAGCAGGGTTCATAAGAACCTCATTGAGAAACCTGTCAGCCGCCTTGCGAGCTTCAGGAAGATTGTTGAAACTGTAATTGCCGCAATCTTTGGGGGTGGCTCCGGGAATTTCGCCTTCAAAAGCGGATATGAATTCAAACGTTTTACGCAACAAAGGTAATATGTCGGCCGGCTTCAGTTCTCCCTGCATTATGAGGTAATTTCCGGTGCAGCATCCCATGGGGCCCCAATATACGATTTTGTTTTTCCATTCTTTGTCGTTACGAAGATATGTGGCGGCAAGATGCTCCATGGTGTGAAGGGCTTCCGGCGACAGGGCCGGCTCTCTGTTGGGCATGGTCAGACGTATGTCGAAAGTTGTGAGCACATCGCCCGACGGGGTTGTGTCACGTCTTGACACATACACGCCCCTGAGCAAACGGTTGTGGTCGATGGTGAAGCTTGCTATTTTTTCCATGATAAACTGTGGTTTTAATTTTGTGATGCAAAATTAATGCTTTTTCGATTATGTAAAGTTGTTTGGTTGAAGTTTTATGATTACTTTTGAACGTAAATTATTCTACTAAATCATTAATGATGAAAACAACATCGATTTTCAGTATTTTCTCTATGTTGTTGCTTCTTGCAGCCTGTGGAGGCAACACTAAAGAAAACGCCGAGAGCGCGCCTGTAGATGACGATGCGTTCTATTCCACTCAGCCTGTTCACAGTGGCCTTTACAATGCGGTGTCATACGACATCACCGGAGGTTCAAATCCTCGCAAAGGGAAGTTCGACGGCCGTTTGTTCATAACATTAAGCCCTGAGACATCGGCTCTATATGTGTTTGAGAACGGCAACAGAACAAAGATTGACTATAAGGTGGTTCTTGAGAAGCCGTTTGAAAAAGGCGACAGCGGAGTTTATCGCACAGTCGATGTCAACGGCCTTCCCGTGACAATCGCTCCCGATAGTCTTGACTACATATTGAGTTTCGAGAAAAACAAGGCGAAGGTGGAAATCGGATTTGAATCCAAGCCAAAGTCAACCGGAACCGCTTTCGAGATTCTGGAACGCATGAATGAAGCAATTCAAAAAAATAAGCAGCAATAATACAGGTGGCAAAAATATTTCCGGGCAAGAAGTCCGGGAATATTTTTTTAGGTTTTAATCTTAGTTAGGCTACAGATTGTTGAAATAAGGGAAGTATGGATGTTTAAATACACTTAATCTCTTATATTATGTCAGACAATCTACCCGCACCTATACATGTGCTTTCAAGAAAAACGAGGCACTTCTTCCATTTAGTGTCGAATATACGGCCTATCGTGTGGATCGGTCTATATATCTGTATAACGCCTATTTTCGCATTGATCTACTATTGGCTGCCTGATTCGCAGTTTCGCATTCCTGAAGGTGCCGGCACAGACTATGGCTCATGGCTTTATTACAGCATAGTGACAATCACCACCCTTGGTTTCGGTGACTATACGCCGGCCCACGGCTGGGCGCAGATGGTGACGGCAATCGAGGTTATGTGCGGCCTGGTGTTCCTTGGCTTATTCCTTAATGCGGTTGGCTCCATGAAGTCTGAAATAGATGTTGAGTCTGAGATTGAAAAACAAAGGCAGGTGCATTTGAGCATGGAGAAGGATAAGCTACTGAAGATGATTCCTTCTGTGCTTCATAGTCTGAATGTGTTTCTGTCGTATTGCTATGCAGTGACCACGCCTGCCGCGAAAAGAAAAGAAGATGAAGCGCGTTTCAATCCTGATTTTTCCTTTAACGATCTTTCCGATATGTTTAAGCCTTCGGGGCTGCCTTTCGACAGGACGAGGCTTCCGGCTGTGACCAGGCTGCTTCATTCAGCATCTCAGACAAGCTTATGCCTTGATTCTCTTCAGACAAGGGTTGACATGACTCTATGGCCGGAGATTGTTGGGGATTGTTTCGGCTTTGTTGCAAACTATCAGATGTTCTCAGCAACTGACGCGCTTGCCGACAAGCCGGCAAAAGAGATTAAGGGTGTAAAGGCGCAGACTGAGAAAGAGGCGGAACAAGAGTTGTCGGAAAAAATTGCCGGCTGGAGCGGGGCATTGGAATTTAAGGATAGTCCTGAGCTTCAGGCGATAGGGGAGTTGTATTATTTCATAAAAGAGAATGCGGATTTCGCAGCCAAGCTTGAAGCGTCGATCACAAAAATCGCGAATGCCATAGAATGAAATAACTCTTTGAAAGAACTTGCCGGTCGAACTTGGCCAATATGTGACGCAGGTGTCCCATTGCTGAAAACATGTTCACATGGTGACGGCATGTCAGATGTTTATAGAGATAATCATATTTGATTTGGCAGGGTGCGTGCTGTAATTACGGCACACACCCTGCCAAACTTGCAAATAGTCTTTACAGGTAGGGTTGATAATTGAAGCTGTTTTCGTAAGATTTTATTTCACAGCCACTTTTTTCGTGGTTTTACCCTCTTTTATGATATATATTCCGGGCATGAGATTTTCAGGTGATTCAGATATGGCTCGTCCATTAAGGTCATAGACCGTTGCACGTCCGTTTTCAGCCTCAATCCCCTCCACAGAGTTTGTGTCGGCATATACCTCAACTTCATACTTTCGCTCATATACTGAGCCGTCGGTGGTCTCTACAGAGAGAGTGATGTCCACGATTCCGGGTTCTGAGTGAGATTTCAGATAAAAATAGCCATAGTTGTATTCAGTATAGAAGTTAGAGACCGACAGGATGCTTTCGTCGGAAGAGGTCACATAAAATGATTTTACCTCAGTTCCGGTGTCGTTTATGAAACGTGTATGGGTTTTAAATTCTTTTTCTACGGCAATGCCATCTGTGGAATGGAAATTGTCAGCTTCAACAAAGTTGAAGGAGCCTATTGCAAAAAGATTGTCTTTATATGGATTCCAATATTCAGACATCCTGTATTGTCCCAGGCTCTCTTTGGGAACAAAAATATACGGCACGCTTTCAAAATAAGTTGTACCTTGATGTATCCTTAAGAAAGCATCATCTCCTACATAAGGGGGATTGGCCGCTTTGATATGTACTGTCCCATCCCACCCGAAGCAGGCTTTACGGTCAATCCAAGTCACCCCGGCGCCAAATTCAATATCCTTGCCTCTTCTGGAACTCTCGAAAGCACTTTCTCCGATGGTTTCCACACAGTCGGGTATCACAAATATTTCAGGGATATAACTTTTGTCCGGCAAATTTTCAGTGGCTATGCAAGTCACTTTTAGTTCCTGATCTTTATATTTCACAATCTCAGGAAAAACAAGCTCTTTAGTGACATCAATAGTGAAAGGGTCTCCCTTGTAATCTATGATGGATGCCTCTCCCTTATCACCTAAGACCATGCATTCAAATCGTCCGTCCCAAAAAGTTTCTGTGGAGTCGTCGGCAAAGGCCGGCACGCATGCCGCGCAAGCGAACAGCATGGGCAGTAAAAGTTTTTTCATAAAAAAGTTATTAGAGAATCGTCTGGCAGCCAATTCCGGTTAAACATTAAAATATCATGCTAACATTAAGAGGCAGAATAATATCCGTCTCTAACGTGTGGCAACAAAAGTACAAAATAAAAATGACAAAACAAATAGAAATAAACTATTTGGTAATTTTTTTAACAAATAATACCCGTATTAGTCAAAAAAATTGCCTAAAGAAGCCAAAACACAAATATGGGTTTCACTTCGAGCAATAAATTGGGGTTAACTACCGCTATGACAATATTAGCATTGTTTGGCTATATTTCAGTAACTTTGCAGGTGGGCATGCATTTTTCTCAAAAATTTTTATCATTTAGGGTTGAGTTTTGCGGATGTTGTGTGTCTTTATAGTGTATGACGAACAGAAACGACATAGAGCAGCTTTTCAAAACACATTATGTGCAGATGCACCGGTTTGCCGTGGCTCTTCTGCACGACGATGATTTTGCGCGCGACATAGTCCATGATGTGTTTGCCTCGCTTCTCGATGGATCCCACGACATTCCTATTTCAAGTTGCTATCTGCTTAAAGCCGTCAGGAACCGCTGCCTGAACTATATCCGAGACTGCGGGATTCACCAAAGGATAGCTAATCGTTATTTCATGGAGAACGAGGAATACGACGGCGAGGACTGGCCTGACGAGGAAACTATTGCTCGGATATACAGTCTCATCAAGTCTGAGATATCACCACAGTCACGACGAGTCATGGAATTGCGGTTCTCCCAAGGATTACCGTTTGCACGCATTGCCGCGTCAATGGGCATAAGCGAGACGGCCGTTTACCGTCATATGAGTCATGCACTTATAATCATCCGCAAAAAACTCAACGAAAATGGATAAATACGACCTTGTGCTTGATATTGTCGAGCATCCCGAGAAATATACATCCGAGCAGTTGGCAGAAATAATGTCAGATCCGGATACTAAGGAGGTCTACAATATGCTCTGCAAAGTTGATTCTGCAATAGAAGCGGAAAAAGATATAAATGTGGATGCCGAATGGGAAAACTTCTCGGAGAAACATACTGCCCATTCCCGACGCAAATTCTTTTGGATCGGCAGCCGTGCCGCGTCTATCGCGGGAATAATCTGCACCTCAATAGTGGCAGTTGCTGCCGGAATAGCATTCACTGTGACTGTTATTAAGCATAAACCGGAACCGATTTCTAAAAAAGTGGCTGATACTCCTTCCATTGCAACCGTATCAACAGACACGTTAACAGCTAAGAGTGATACTGTCAATGTTAGCCTGACACCTATATTGTTTGAGAACGAGCCTCTTGAAAATATATTGAAAGAGGTGGCTGACGCTTATGGGGTAGAAGAAATCAGGTTCAATAGCACTGAGGCAGCTGCACTGCACCTGTACTACAGGTTTGACCCGTCGTTAACGCTTAACGAGGTTGTGGAACAGCTAAACACATTCGAGCAAATCGACATCAAGCTAAACAGCAACATCCTAACTATTGACTGAAAATGAGAACAATCCTGACCTTGGTATTGGCAGTGATGACTTATATTTCAGCCAGTGCTTACAAATATGATTATTCGTTCCGTAACACCCCTATATCGGAGGCGATTGTAAGAATCAGTAAAGACCATCCCGACATCGACATCTCCTTTATTTACAAGGAACTCGACAACTATAAGACATCAGCGAGAATACAGACAGAGGATGCATATGATGCACTGCGCAAGATAGTGGGGCTGAATCCTATTTCCATTATAAAGAAAAATAAGAATTACTATATAGAGGCTCTACAACATGGCAAGTTTTGCTATACAGGCAGAGCTGTCGGCGGTGACAGCGAACCGGTAGTTGCGGCTACGGTGATGCTGCTCGCTCCAAAAGATTCGACTGTCATAACATACGGCATAACAGATGATGCGGGTAGCTTCTCAATCCCTTGTGACCGTCAGGGCGTAATAGCTAAACTTACTTGTCTCGGCTATAAGCCTACATATAAGAGGTGCGAGTCATTTTCTGTCGGTACAATATATATGCCGGAATTACCTATTCATCTCCAGGCTGTTAAAGTCGAAGCTGATAATGCTTATTTGTTATCTGACAGAAGTGTTTATAGACCAACTCAACGACAGAAAAACGCATCTCAGACTGCAAACGATCTCCTTGTCAGAATGGCAATTCCCCAACTTGATGCAAGGTTAGGTTCGTCAAGCGTGACGACAGCTTCCGGACAGCCGGTGGCGATATACATTGACTATGTTCCCGCATCAGAGAATGACCTTAAAATGATGAGGATGTCGGATGTTAAGAGTGTGGAATACCTTGAATATCCGTCGGATGCAAGATTTCAGGGTAATAAATATGTCATCAACTTCAGAATGACACAATATGAATACGGCGGATATGTGAAGGCTTTAGGAACAGAAAACTTTATTGCTAATTCCGGATTTCTCCAGGCGAACGCCCGATTCGTAAAAAATAAAATGACATACGATATAATGGGATATGGTTATTACATGTCGAACAACCATTTTGGAGTGGATCAGGCCGAGACGTTCCGTCTTCCGCAGGAAAACGGGGTGATTAAAAGTTTTCAGCGTGAATCACATACAGAGTCATCTAAATACCGTAGAAACAATTATCAGACAAGTTTCAGAGCCTTGTACTCCGGAGATAATATAACAGCCAACAGTCAGATAGCCGTTGGACTTGACCACACTCCACATAATGACAATAAGGGTGTGGTGAAATACACGGATAACTTTTTGGATCCGTCGAACTATAGTTCCAATGCCGATTCAAAAGCAAAATGCCTGAGCTATAACGGATTTTATTATTTCGGCCTTGCAAGCAACAAGTCTCTGACTGCATCCTTGAGCTATTCATATTCGCATACCAATCAGAATTCACTATACTCTGAGACAGGCATGGACATGATATATAACGGTGCTAAAGATAACACTCATAAGGGAAATATCACGGCTCTTTCATTTAAGATAAAAATAAAGACATATTTTCCCTTACCCGGTTTGTTGAGAATCGGGTAAATTTC
>VSPM01000095.1 GCA_009775365.1 Muribaculaceae bacterium | reverse complement strand
CACAGTCTTCGGACTGTTTAACATTCATTCATAATCTCAAACCCTCTGACCCGTCAATATTTTTCAGGACGCCACAATATCAAGAACCTTATCAAGTCCAATCTAAAAAAATAACATATCTTTAAATTCTTAAAATATATCAGCACGGAAGAAAGAATGTCTTAATCCTGCTCTTGAAGATGGCGCCATTGAGCTGCTTTATCCAAATCAACCCAAGCGTCCAAAGCAGAAATACCGACTGACTGAGGCTGCAAAGAGATGGAAATCAAACAATAATAATTCTTAAAATTAGTAGTCGTGACAAAACAAGATATAGATACAGTAGATTTACTTTTATCGAAACTCGACAAAAAGCAACTTGCGGATTTCATACGTAAGGAATGTTCTGTTAATGTACGATTTCAAGACAGGTTCTTAGCGCTTGGAACAGGAACTCTGTTTAAGCCGGATCCGGCGAAATTTGCTTCTCGTGTGGAAGATTTAATCGAGGATTATTCAGGGAGACACGGATACATTGAATACCGTGACACTTTTGATTTCAATCGTGCTGTCACTCGCATTCTTGATGAAGCTGAAGAGGCGATGAGAATAGGGCAATGGGAAGTCGCGACGGCTGTGCTAACCGGAATTGCCTCTGTGGCTGAAGAGATTCTCAATAGCGGAGACGACAGCGCCGGAGAATTGGGAGCAATAGTAGACGATTGTTTTGAGAAGTGGCATGAACTCTGTTCTGAAACTAATCTCCCCATAAGCACTAAATCCGAGATCTTTGAACTTGCACTTTCCCGATTCAATGACAAAGAACTAAAAGGCTGGGATTGGTGGTGGGACTGGATTAAAATGGCAATCGACCTTGCAGATACTCCGGAAAAGCAGCATAGAGTAATCATGGCTTTGGATGCCATCAAGCCTAATGGCGATGATTGGAGTGCAAAACACAATGCTGAGACGGCGCAAAAATATAAGCTTGAGATTATGTCGCGATGTGGCAGCCCGGAGGATCAAGTCAAGTTTATGTATGACAACGTAGCGAATCCTGATTTTCGACAAAGACTCATTCAAATGGCTTGGGATAAGGCCGACTATGACGAGGTGCTTAGGCTTGCCAGAGATGGCGTAAACCATGACACCAAGTACATAGGACTTGTCAGCGATTGGCATAAATGGGAATATAAAGCGTATCATGAAATAGGCGACAAGGACAATGAGCTTCAATTAGCCAGACACTTCTTTTTCGGAGGCAGCAGATGGGGAGAAAAGGAATACTCCATGGAGGCGATGTATTCTGTGCTTAAATCTCTTGTTCCCCATGATGAATGGGGAAAATATGCAAAGACATTAATAAGCGAGGCTCAGGGTAAAAAAGATATTGTACGTCTACTGTATATATACACGCAAGAGAAGATGTGGCAGGAATATATGGGCTATATTCGCAAGAATCCATCCATATATAATATTGACGATACGCCCAAAGAAGTTAAAAAGCTATTCAAAGACGAAATAATCAAACTGTATGCTTCCGCCGTCAGGCATTTCTTTCAATGTGCATCCAATCGCGATTCATACCGTACAGGTGTCGAATTTTTAAGAAAGCTTATCAGATATGGTGGAACTGAAGACGCTGCTCAAATTGTAACCGAACAAAAATCGCGAACTCCACGTAGACCTGCGTTGATTGATGAGTTGTCAAAACTTTAGG
This sequence comes from Muribaculaceae bacterium, assembly GCA_009775365.1. Lineage (GTDB taxonomy): Bacteria > Bacteroidota > Bacteroidia > Bacteroidales > Muribaculaceae > Lepagella. Next base: position 7,302 of record VSPM01000095.1, on the reverse strand, counting down.
TTTTTACAACTTTAACGATAAGACTGTACTAATCTCCATCATATATTCGTTATATTTACAATTGACAAGTTAGAGAACTTGGGGGCAATCCGGAAGAGGATTCCGATGCCTTCGGCGGAGCAGGGCAATGCAATGCGTCATGAGAGCAAATGTTGGAGCCACTGGAAGGCAATGAGTTAAATCCTTAATTTACAGGATATATTCAAAGTGAATCTTCAAGAAAGAATCCGCATATTAGTTCTTAAATGAAAAATCAATAAAATAATCACATAATATTATGTTGTCAGAAAATAAAAAACGTGAGGAAGTAGAGTCCGGAAAATTCGTGGCTTATTCCTATAAACTTTATAACGAAACCGACGGCTCCCTGCTTTTCGAGGCAGAAGAGAAAGCCCCGGATGTAATGGTTTACGGAGTGAGCCAGGAGATTGTACCCGGACTTGCCGCAGCCCTCAAGGGACTTGCAAAAGGCGACAAGTTCTCTGTTACCCTACCTCCTGAAGCGGCGTTCGGGCACCGCAGCCCGGAATATGAAATATCTCTCGACCCGGAAATCTTCATGCGCGACGGTGAAATGGCAGAGGAAGTGAAAGTGGGAGCGCTGCTGCCTATGATGACTGCCGAAGGATTCCGCATAGAAGGGAAAGTAATAGAGATCGCAGACAAAATCAAGATGGACTTCAATCATCCGTTTGCCGGAATGACTGTGAGATATGAGGGAAAAGTGGAGGAAGTGCGCAACGCAACCCCCGACGAGCTCAAGCCCACTCACGGATGTGGCGGATGCGGAGGCTGCGGAAGTGAAGGGAGCTGCGAGAGCGGCTGTGGCGGAGGAAGTTGCGGCGACTCCTGCGGATGCCATTGACAACCGGCGTACACGCAATAAAAAACGGGATGACTCGAGTCATCCCGTTTTTTATTGCGTGTGTGTGTCAACGACGCCTCTTTTTAGATTTCTTCTTGCCCGACTTCTTTGCTGTGGTCTTGGCCGGAATCTTTATGGTCTTTCCGGCGCGAAGCTTGTCGTTGGTCATGCCGTTAGCCTTCTTGATTTCGGCAATGCTCACGCCATATTTCTTTGACAATGACGACAGGCTTTCGCCGTTCCTGAGTTTGTGGGTGATGGGGCCTGATTTCTTTGTCTGGGTTTTAGCCTTTGACTTTTTCTTGGATGCCGATGCTTTCGACTTGCCGGTGACCGCCGCCACGGTTGTCTCCATCACTGCCTGCGGCGAAGATGTTGAAATCCTCAACTGCTGGCCGACTCTCACAGCGTTTCTGCGCAGATTGTTGCTTGCCTTTATTTCAGCCGGCGTCACTCCATATTGCTCAGCAATCGATGCAAGGCTCTCTCCGGCCACAACTTTATGCATTATGACTGATGCCTTCCCCTGAGTGGCGGCAAAAGCCACATCGGCCTCACCCATGTCGTCAGGCCACACCTCCGTGCCTTCCACTGCAAGCATAGCGTCGGCCGGCACCTCGCCCGGATCGACTGTGCCGCGCCTCCCGTATTTGTCAGGCTCAAAATTATGAATCTCCTTTTCACTCATAAGATAGGCATGAATCTGCTGCGACGGCAGAATAAGAGTGTAGGGCGATTCGGGAGTGCCCGGAATCACATCCGCCCTGAATTGAGGATTCAGGATTCTCAATTCCTCCACCGGGATGTCAAGCACCTTCGAAATCTGGTTGAAATGCACCCTGTTGGCAACCTGAAGAGTGTCCATCACCAAAGGTTTCACAGGGAGCACCGGCGAGATGTTATGCTCGGGATAATATGTCATGACATAATTGGCGGCTATAAACATAGGCACATACCCCCTTGTCTCCGGCGAAAGATAGTTGTAGATTGACCAGAAGTCATGATCCTTGGCCTCACCTCCGGCGCGGCGGATGGCCTTGTTCACATTTCCCGGGCCGCAGTTATACGCCGCGATGGCAAGCGACCAGTCGCCATATGTGGCATACAGGTCTTTAAGATATGAGGCGGCACGCTCCGAAGACACATAAGGGTCGCGCCGCTCATCTACAAGGCTTGTCACCTCAAGGCCGAGGCCCTTGGCAGTGCCGAGCATGAATTGCCACAGCCCCGTGGCGCCATGCTTTGACACGGCATTCGGGTTCAGGCCTGATTCAATTATGGGGAGATATTTCAATTCGAGCGGAAGCCCCTGTTCTTCAAGAGCCTGCTCGAAAATGGGCATATAGTATAGACTTAGCCCCAATACGGCTGCTATCTGTGCGCGGCCCTTCTTGGTGTAGCGGTCGATGTAGCTGCGCACAATCTGATTGTAGGGCATCTCTATCACCGTGGGGAGTGCGGAAAGACGCTTGACCATCTCCTCGTCGGAGACATCCACATCCGGCTCTGTGGCATAACGGTTGTCGGATGCCGTATAATTCTTTATGAACCAACTTTCCAGAAGTTTCTGGGTGTCGGCCTCGAAACTCTCCGGATATACTATCGCGGAATCAGTTATGCTCGTTTTCAAATCAAGCACATTCTGCTTATTATTATTCTTGGCAACGCCTGACAAAACGGCCGCCGCCAACAGAAATGTGAAAAAACGTCTTTTCATGTCGGGTAACGCTAACAACTAAATGACCTCAGACAATAACCGCCCGATAAACCTGAGGCTATGCCCCCTGGCGGCCAAAGCCTGAAATCCGATAACTAAAAATTAAAAGCCCAGTTCACACCCACGCTGACCTGACGGTCGGCAGGATTGACAATCACAGCCGGCTCCCATTCCAGCGAGAGGTCGGGCGAGATGTCGAAATGAGCCAAAGATGCATCGACATAAGCGTCGATCATGCAGATAAGATAAAGTCCCACACAAGCAATGATGCAGAGGTCGCGGTTGCGGCGATAGAAATCGCGACGCGTCCTCATGGTGTTGGTGAGCCAGTTTTTATCAAGGTCCTCCTCCTTTGTGGTGGAAGGGAAAAAATTCATGTAGGAGTTTGTGGCGGGGTCGTTGTCCATGAGGTCGCGATATGCCTGCGTGTAATCCTTCAGCTGGCCGTTATTCCAGTTCGTGGCATATCCAAGCCCCATAAAACCACCCACGACAATAGGGAGTTTCCAGTAGCGCCTGTTGTAGATCTGCCCGAGCCCGGGAAACAGCGCCGACAACCACACCGCCCTGTCGGGCGACGGGTTAAACTCTTTCTTCCCTGCAAGGCCATAAGGAAGATTGTCGGCTGTGACCACTGTCTGAACAGTGTCGGCGGCCTCGTCGTAGGAATCAGCCGGCGGCTCTCTCACAAGCAATTCGGCATCGAGATAGGCAGTGGAGTCGGATGCGGCATTTTCCACTATCTGGCCGAAAGCCGCCTGCCAGAAAAACTGGAGCATAACGACTGCGAGCATCGCCGGAAGGCGGTGGCTTATGCATGCTCCCGCCATGTGAAGCACACTCCTCAGATTTATATGATTGCTTCGACTGCGCATAATGTCATTGCCGCATGTTTCCGAGTATGTCCATGAGCGCCTTCAGTTCCTCGTCTGACGAGAACTTCAGTGTGATCGACCCTTTGCCATCAGCTTTTCTCGCAAATTTCACCGGAGTCGGGAAACATGCCGAAAGGTGCTTCACGAAAGAATCGTAAGGCGTGTTGTCGGCCTGCTGTCGTTCCTCCTTCTGCACAGAGTCGCTCTTTTCCTGCTCCATCTCTCTTGCAAGCTCCTCCACTCTTCTCACCGACAGGCCCTCTTTTACAACCTGGTTATAGAGTTTCAGCTGCCGCTTGGGGTCGGTCACCGACAGCAATGCGCGCGCATGGCCCATGTCGAGCTTATGGTCGCGCAACCCGAGCTGAATCTCTGCCGGGAGTTTAAGAAGACGGAGATGGTTTGCCACCGTGGCACGCTTTTTGCCAAGGCGCTCCGAAAGCCGGTCTTGTGTAAGGTCGTAAGTGTCGATCAGTTTCCTGAAAGCGAGAGCCACCTCAATTGCGTTGAGGTCTTCACGCTGAATATTCTCAATCAGGGCCATCTCGGTCACTTCGGAATCAGAAGCCGTGCGCACATATGCCGGCACCGTGGCAATCCCCGCGAGTTTCGCGGCGCGCCAGCGACGCTCTCCTGCTATGATCTGATATGTGCCGTCGCCCGCGTCGCGCAGCGACAGAGGCTGGATGATGCCAAGTTCACGGATAGAGGTCGCAAGCTCTTCGAGAGTCTCCTCGTCAAATGTGCGCCGAGGCTGCTCTGGATTCGGAGAAATGAGGTCAACCTCTATTTCATTTATGGCCGAAGACCCTCCGGTCTGTATGTCGTTCATCGAGATCAGGGAGTCAAGCCCCCTTCCCAATGCGTTTCTTTTCAAAGACATGTCGATATGTTCTGTTTAGGTTAGATTGTCGGCATAGCCGGTCAGGTTTTTTTCCTGCGGTTGCGGGCCACAAGCTCCCTGGCAAGCTGCCCATAGGCGATTGCCCCCCGGCTTTCCGCGTCGTAGAGAATCACGGGAAGGCCGTGGCTCGGAGACTCCGACAGTTTGATGTTGCGTGGAATCACAGTGGTGAACACCATGTCGCCGAAATGGCCTTTAAGCTCTTCAAAAATCTGGTTTGCGAGGCGGAGGCGGGCGTCATACATCGTGAGCAGGAAACCCTCAATCTCCAGCTGCGGGCGCAGGCGGCTCTTTATTATGCGCACAGTGTTGAGCAATTGCGAAATGCCTTCGAGAGCAAAATACTCGGCCTGCACGGGAATAATAACCGAATCGGCCGCCGACAACGCATTGACTGTGATGATTCCGAGCGAGGGGCTGCAGTCAATCAGTATGAAGTCATAATTGTCTCGAAGCGGCTCAAGCACCTTGGAAAGCGCCCTTTCACGGTCGCGCAGGTTCATAAGCTCCACTTCTGCGCCAACAAGGTCAATGCGCGAGCATATGATCTCAAGCCCTTCCACACATGTAGGCATAACCGCAGTGGCAGCCGGCTCGCCGTCTACGAGGCATTCGTAGATTGAAAGTTGCGATTCTTCCGGCACCACGCCGAGTCCCGAAGTTGCATTCGCCTGAGGGTCGGCATCAACGAGAAGCACCTTCTTCCCGTCGGCGGCCAGACATGAGCCCAGATTGAAGGCGGTTGTGGTCTTTCCCACACCCCCTTTCTGATTGGCGATTGCTATGATTTTACCCATTGCTATCTTATGATATTGATTTGGAATGCAAAGTAATAATTTTTCTTTGACAATTCACAATTTTAAATATTAAAGTGTCTTAACAGCGCTGTTTTATTCAACTTTTTCCCTTTCTTTTTGCCTCAATACGCGATTAAATGCCACAATAAGCAGCACCGACGCTGTGAGAAGCGCACCTGAGAAACTGAAATACACGCCTTGCGTTGCCATGTCGAGCGTCACTGCCATAAAAAGCAGAAGCGGAATCCCGACGAAAAGATAGCTGACTATGGAAATCCACAGCAGCGGCTTAACCACGGAAGTGCCTCGAAGGGCGTTGACATATGTGAGCTGCACCGCATCGCAATACTGATAAAGAATCAGCGGCACCACAAGAAGAAGCGCCTGCACGGCCACATTGGCGTCGGGAGTGAACAGATGAACAAGCGGCTCCGTGAAGAACAGGAACACAACCGACACCAGCGTGGCGAGAGCCAGCACCATATGAAGGCCGGCGCAAGTGATGCGGCGAATGCCGTTGATGTCTTCGACCCCTGTAAAGTTAGCCACCCTTATCGACGTGGCCCATCCGAATCCCATATATGTCATATATCCCAGCTGGGCAATCGTGTTCATCACTTGATAAGCTGCGAGCTGCACCTTGCCGAACCATCCGCTCACAACCGCCCCGAACGACCAAAGGCCGCACTCCACGCCGCTTTGGATCATCAACGGATATGACGTCACCCACACGCGATAACGCCTGCGACCCTCGGCATGGCTGCCCACAACTGATCTCCAATACACCCTGTAGCGCTTGCGCATGGCAAAAACCACCACTATTGCCACAGCACACAGGGTCCTGGCAATCAATGTGCTTATCCCGGCCCCGGCAAGGCCGAGCTCCGGGAAGCCGAACTTTCCGAAAATCAGCAGATAATTGCCGCAGATGTTAAGTACATCGGCCCCGAGAATAAGCCACATAGGAGTGGCCGTGTCGGTGGTGCAGTTCGCCGCCTGCTGAAAACAGTTGAACACGGCCATCGGCACCATGGTGCAGAGTATTATCAGATAATACTTTCTGGCGAGCGGAAGCAAGTCGGGATCCTGCCCGAACTTGTCGAGAAAGAAATACAATCCACTCATAATCACCGTGAACGATAAGGCCACAATAAGATTCACCTGCAAGGCCCCGCGAAGCATTCTTCCCCCCTCTTCATGCTCCCCCCTGCCATAGAGAGCCCCGATCAGAGGGGTCACGCCCCCGGCAAATCCCATGAGCATGACTGTGGCCACAAGGAAAAGGCTGTTGACAAAAGCTGCGGCAGCCAGCTCGTCGAGCCCGTAGGCGCCCACCATCATCGTGTCGGCAAAACTCACCACAATCACCCCCAGCTGAGTCACGAGAACAGGCACGCCAAGTCGCAGCAGGCTCAGGTAAGACTGCAAATAGGTTTCAGGCGTGAGTTTACGGATTATTCCTTTCATCCTCGGCTACATGATTGGTTTCGATTGCAAAGTTAGTGAAAAACAATGTGATTTCTACAAAAAACGACACTAAAAAACCTCTTCCGAGCACCTCTGTCGCCATTATGACTCCCTATTATTCGGCAAGATGCAAATTTAATCTACAACACTCGTATGCCGCGCGAAGCATCGCAAGAGAGAGTCACAGCCGATTGAGCCATCAGACATATTTTAGGGGCGGCTACTCCTTTTTTCACCCTTGTAGCGCACTCCAAATTTTAAGGAACGAACTCAAAAATCATATGCGATTTTTTATAAATTAAGTAGGGTGTTCAGTTCTATGTTCTCATTTTTGAATCAAAAATCATGAGTGGATAGCCATAAGTTCCTGATATACATTAGTGATTCTGTGTAATAGAACAATGTTGAAAAAGCGAGAATCTTCTTTTTCATCGTCTGTACAATGAGTGTAAGGAGGATTTGCCCAACCTGACCAGTCGCAGACAATTCAATGCCCGACGCAAGCTGACGGCTCGACTTGCAGAAGAAATCCGCAAGGATGTAGCCATAGCCATTGATGGCTCCGAAGATGTATTCTGCATTGATTCCAAACCGGTAAAGACGCGAGTTCGGGATAAGAACTTTATGATTTTCAACCAAGCAAAAGACATAGAGTATTGGGCGGCCTTTCAAGGTCG
>VSPM01000094.1 GCA_009775365.1 Muribaculaceae bacterium | reverse complement strand
GCATGACTATTCTCAAATAATCTAAGGTGGATGTAATTTTTGCCTCATTTTATTTGGATTTTAATATAGTTCGTATTTTCATTGCCCCGGCAAAAGAATAAGTCATTTCAGGCCCTGTGAATGGAGCTATGGAAATTCGGTCGGTTAAACAGATACTATATCCCACAACAACTGGAATACGGATACCAAACTTATATACAGTCGGATCACTTTCTTCATAATTAATACCAGTAATTGTTACTCCTTTATAGGAGTAAGTATCATAAAACAATGAAACAGCCGGTTCAAGATAGAATTTCTTTCCAAGAAAGATATTACACACGGTGCCTACAGTTACTCCTGTACCGTTGCGGAACATTCGGTCATCTATTACATTGCCGTGTATCTTTCCCGGCAGATTTACATCAAAAGCCGCACGAACGCCCCATACAGGATTGGATTCTCCTGTTTCAATGATTTGAGCACTTGATGTTGTGAAGCACATTAAAATAACAATATATAAAAGTGCTCTTTTCATCATGCGATAATTATTCCCACTGACTGACTCAATGGAATGTTTCTTGTGCAATAGAACAAAAGCTGAAACTTTCATAATTTCATCTGTTTCTTTACGAAAATGTGATAATAATTATCGTTGCAAATTTAAGATGTCAGAGTGAGATGGCCTGCACACTTTTGTGTGCATTTGAGGGTCGCAGAGGCTTCGAGATGGCATTTGCACACAAAAGTGTGCATAAGATTCAGTGTTGAACGCCTAATTTTGCTGCAAATAATAATGATTATGGAAAAATCAGGCGGTCTTTCAACCGAGTTGAAACAGAAAATCGGTGGTACTAAAGTTGCCGTTATAGGCAGTATGGCTGTTGACCTGATAGCCGAGGCAATACGGAAGCTGGGCTTCGAGGACATTGTTGTCATGTCGGATTGCTCAAAGCTCGACTTATGTGATATAGTAATATGCACCTGCACAACAGAGAAGGAAGCCTGCCGGGAAGTGATTGCTCATTGCTATAATATATCGGTGCCAGTGATTTGCGCTTTCAACTTTGGTATAGGCGGTTGCGTCACGGTCGTAATGCCTGAAAGGCGACTGCCGCATTTTGTTGAGGCGAAAGCTGATGATGACACGGTAAAGGCTATGCTTGACTATACGAGCGGATACTGCCGGTTCTGGAATGTTCCCGGCAATGGCTGGGTTGACTGCGCAATGAAATGGATTGCATCGCCCGAAGTCAGTTCATCGGTCGGCGAATACACCATGACCGCAATGGCAGCACATCTGTTGGTAGCAATCACCGCCGGAAACGAAGTCAAGACATATCCGAAGTTCTATCTCTCGACCATAGTCAACGATGTTAATTAAAGGAGCTTGTAATTGGTAGCATAGGAAATCGCCTCTGAGATGTTGTTTACCTCCAGTTTCTCAAACAATCTACGTCGGGCGGATTTCACAGAGTCAACTGCGAGGTGTATTTTCTCGGCGATGGCATTGATTGTCAAGCCTTGAATGGAAAGCGTCAGTATCGCTTTTTCCGTTTCGTTAAGGACGGGAGCTGCCTGTTCCTCCCATCGGTGTAAAGAGAGGTCATATTCCCAATATCCGGCTCTGTCGCGGCAGTGCATGGTGATTTGTCCGGCATTGGAATGAGTGGACAGCGACACAACCGAGAGTCCGAGCCACACGGATCCGTCGGGCTGATAGGCAAGTCCGGTCAGTTTATGATTGATAAGGAGTTTTTCGTGACCGTTGACTATGTGGAAATCGTAGGATATGGTGTATTTCTTCCTTTCGGCAGGCGGTATCCTGTTTATGAACGAAAAGCCCGCCTGATTTATCTCTAACAGCATACCGACTTCATCGGTAGGCACATGGTCGAGGTAGAATTGATAGCCCAACTCCTTGACAGCCTCGGGCGACATACCACATAGAAACAACGAATTGGGCGACACATACAGGAAATTCTTGCGGAAATAGTCAATGATATAGACACTCTGGTAGGTGGCGTTGGCAAACGCCTCGGCAGTGCGCACGAAAGTGTCGGCAAGCCCGTAATCGGGTTCGCCGCTCACCGCATTTCCGGCAAAGAAAAAATCGTCGACCTTGTTATTCATATTCAGTCAGCCGTTAAATCTTACAAAGTAACATATAATAAACGACAAAAGCTGTGACAAATGTCACAGCGGACTGAAAAAATCGCTTTTTCGGGGTATTATTCGTTGGATTTGTCCTCTTTGGCGGTCTCGGCGGCTATGGTTTCGCGTATGCGATGAAGCTGGCGGCGCGAGATATTGAGGTAAGTGGCAATCTCACCGAGAGAGACGACATCAAACAGACGGGGATAGCGTGAAAGCAACTGGCGGTAACGCTGCTCCGGCGTCGAGCGGTAATCATTCAGCATGTGTTCATACGCCTGCTCAAACAAGGCATCCAAAAATCTGATATAAAGAGTCGGATCAGACATCAGCCGCTCCCGGATCATTGAGGCGGGGATTACGAGCACGTCCGATTCCTCCAAAGCAATTATATCGGTAGGCAGCTGCTTGCCGTGTGTCGCGCTGAGATAGTTGGCAAGTATGGAACCCTCGAAAACGAATCCCACAGCTTTGGCATTTCCAGCTTTATCAATAAGAGAATGTTTGAAACCGCCAGACACAATCCAGCCGACATTCTTTATGACTTCGCCAGTGCGTGCGAAATACTCACCACGGCGATAATGCCGTGGCGTCCCGTGTTTCTCGCATAACTCTCTCATGAACGAGAAATCAATAGCTTCTTCAAATGCGTTGAACTTTGCCATAAGTGCTACAAAGTTAGCTAATTTTCTCGGCATTAGAGGCTTTCGAGGCAGAAACATTATTACACAGACAACAAATCTGACAAGCAGCGGAAAGTGAAATTGGCTATCCAGAACAACAACGGCAACAAGCGCCGCGCCGCGAAAGAGCTTGAGATAGCCCCCAAGACCCTCTGCGCATGGATATAAGACCTCTGTATCCAGCTGGACTACAAATAACGATAGTGCATACAACAGTTTTTGCTACTTCGACGCATATTCTTTGACTAACCAGTAAACTCACCGGTAAACTTACTGAGTCATAGCGCAACTTACCGCCCTTAAAGCCAAGATGTGTCCCATAATTTTATTAACTTTGTAAAAATTTTGTCGGCTGTAATACCGGAGATAGATGATGACATACAGAGCAGACGATTTCTTCATACCCGATAACGAGATCAGGCTCCCGGAGGAACTTGATTACAGCCGTGTGAATGAATATATCCGCTCGGCTGAGGCGTTTTCGCACTCGTCTTATCAGAGCATCTATATCATCGATTATAAATCTTGCATTTTGGATAAGCATGGGATTGCACAATTTCCATAAAAAATTTATAGCAGCATTAGCGATGTTTTTGCTGTTAGTGGCTTGTAACGGTAGCCATAAAGCTGAAATATATCGTGGACTACAAAGGGCTGAAGATTTAATTTCAGAGAATAAAAAAGATGATGCGCTTACACAGCTTTTTGAACTTGAGAACAATCTCGATGTAACGACGCCCGACACGTTGAAATATAAGGTGTTATCTCGTATCGGAAGTATATATTATTCAGACTTCAAAAAGGATAAGGCTGATGACTATTTTAGGAAAGCATTGGCTGTCGCACGTGAATGTGGCAAGGAATATGAGAGTTATGCGTTGTGGAACAGGTGTCTGACTATATCCGACAATGATTCGATTTTGATTTATCTTAAGGAATGTCAGGATATAAGCCATGTCTCCGGATTAAGATATACCGAAGTCATGGCGGGAATTAATCTTGCAAGTGCATACATCCAGATCGGAAATATGGATGAAGCGCATGAGATACTTGACAATATGGATCGTGCTGTTGGCAGTGATAGCGTACTAAAAATTGAATTGGCAAACGCCAGATTGAATTATCTTATTGGCTATAAGAGTTTTGACAAGGCAAAGGAACTGCTTGAAGAGCAGAGTGTAATAGATTTGAATTTATATGGCCGACTTTCCCGATATCATAATTTATATGCCATTGAAATAGGGGAAGGAAGGTATGAATCAGCTCTTGAATATCGTGATTCGATTGACGAAATAAAGAACAAGATTGACTCGATAAGTTTTGATGAAAAACTTTCAAAAACAGAGCTGGAGTTTACATCTAAACTTGATAAAGAGAAGAGGAATAGAGAGATTACCGTCATAATCGGCTTATGTGTCATCATTATATTATCGGCATTTCTTTTTGCAGGAGTTAAGCGCAGGCTTATGATGAGGAAGCAGATTGAGTTGAACGAACAAATATTAAAGCTAAATCTTAGAATAGCTCAGCTTACAGAATCTCATAATGAAGGCGACACGCCTGCCAACGAAGTGAATGCCGATGTTCAGCCCGAGATTATTAAAAAATTGAGACTGAATAAAGAACTTTTCATGCGTAAGCCGGTATATAGTCGGTTGAAACAACTGAACCTGAAACGGGATTCTGATGCAATAGACAAAACCACAGTCAAGGAGATTCTGGAAGGGGTGATCGGGCAGTTTGCAGATGTATGTTCAAACCTCCGGCAACTATATCCGGACATGACATCTGGCGATGTGTTGTATTGCTCAATAATCTATGTCGGATTCTCGAAAGAGGTTGCATCTGTGGCTTTCGGGTCAAGCGAGGATGCACTCCGCCGACGCAAGAGCAGAATCAAACAAAAGCTTCCTCAAGCTGTTTTTGATGCCATTTTTGGGACAAAAGCGTGACATTCGACTTGTGTCACACTATTGTCCGACTTGATATATAGACGGTTATGGCTGTCAGCACTAACTTTGCGGCAGAAACAAAAACCGTTTATATATGGAAAGAATCATACTGATTATCTCGTTCCTGCTTGCAATGCCCATAGGCATCTACGCACAGGATTCTCTTGATTCCCTTCTTACTCAGAGGGATCTCGAAGAGGTTGTTGTAACCGCCCAAAGAAAGTTCACCAAACCTACGACTCGCGGACTTAAAGTGTCTATGTCAGGCAACCCACTTTCAAAAATCGGGAGCGCCACTGACGCAATTATGCAGATGCCTCTTATCGACGGCTCGGCAGGTAGTATTTCTGTTCTCGGTAAAGGTGCTCCCCTGATATATATCAACGGGAGGAAAATGATGAGTTCATTTGAATTGAACACTCTGAAATCTTCTGACCTCGCATCAGTGGAAATCATCACTAATCCGGCCGCAGAATATGGCTCCGATGTGTCTGCTGTAATCCTCATTAAAACAAAACAGCCACTCGCCGGATTGTATGTTTCCGGCAAAGGAAATGTGACAGCTTCCGAAGAATGGTCGGAATCAGTCGGTGCCAATCTACAATATCATAACGATAAGGGCTTGACCGTTTTCGGTGACATATCTTATGGCTGGGATGGCTTTAAGCAGACGCGACATTATGCAGAAATATTCAAAAGAACCTCAGATGCAGAGGAAACCCTTACAACACTCTCTGATGAAACGGCAAAGAAGCGTAGTCAGTCGTTGACAGCAGACGGTGGCTTAAACTATGACTTCGGGAAAAACTCCGCAGGCATAAAGTATATCTTCAGCCGCACACCTAAAAGTAAATTTACCTCTGAGGGTAATTCTTCGACCGATGTGCTGCCAATAAGTGACATTACATCAACAACATCACTTGACGCTAAGACTTTCGACCATTATATCAATGCCTTTGGCGATTTCAAACTGCCACTGTCTATCGGTTTGCGCGCAGATTTTGACTATATGTTCGGAGAAAATACATCATGTTGGGATGCAAAGGAGGAAGAAACCGAAAGAATCATAACAAACAGTAATAAGTCGAATCACGATTATTTTGGTGCCAAACTGAGAATAGATAGAAAACTCGGCGACATCGAGGTCGAGGCTGGAGCGGAATATGCCTATACAAAAAACGACCAAAGTTTTACCAGTCACGGACTATCTGATATGTTTACAATGTCTTCATCTGATATAGTCCGTCAGAATCTGCAAGCATATTTTGTTTCGTTTGATTGGGGCATAAGTCCAAAATGGAACATTTACGGAGGTGTCCGATATGAAACCACAGATTCGCGTTATTGGAGAGATGAGACTCTTGACAATAATCTTTCAAGAAAATACCATGATTTTCTTCCCAATTTAGGAATCCAGTTCAAATCGCCTGTTAACTTAACAATGTACTACAGAGCTAAAGTCAGCCGCCCGTCATATTCATTGCTTGATAACAATTTTGCATACGTCACACCAACCCTGTGGGAAACAGGCAACCCGGGATTAGTTGCTTCAAGAACCCACAATATAGGTGTTTCATTATACTACCGAAGTTTTATCTTTCAAGGGACATATATACGCTCTGAAAATGCAATCGGAAGCGTATATCAATATGATGCCGGACTTAATGCAAATGTAAGAACCAATGTCAATCTACCGGACTATGACACATGGCAGATTGTCGCTTCACAAGGATTTAATATCAAGTTCTGGCATCCGACTATTCAAGGCGTTTTATTGCTTCAAAATTTGAAATACGGTAACCCAATCAGGAAATATAATAAACCGTTCTATCAGTTATCCCTGAATAACAGATTCGATTTGCCTGCGGGAATCTATGCCTATCTATCAGCGTTTTATCTTGGAACCGGCAATACATCCACCACATATTCCCGCGGGACATGGCAAATGGCATTGACACTAAACAAAAGTTATCGAAATTGGACTTTTACACTGTCAGCCAATGACATCTTCGGAACGTGTAAGCAAAAATTTGATACTTATTCCAATACAGTAGACTATAGATCAGACATAAAAGGAGCTTCGCAATATGTGTCGCTTACTATTCGATATACAGTTAATGCTGCCAAAGGTAAGTATAAAGGTAAAGCAGTGCGAGAAGATGAAATGAACCGATTATAAAATAAAACAGCTTAATCCTACATAATCAAGTAGGAGGTAAACACTACTAATCGCAGGTGTTTATCTCCTGCTTTCGTGTTTACCGACCTCTCACACCACCGTACGTGCCGTTCGGCATACGGCGGTTCTTAACGCGGATGCAGTTTCTCGTAATATTCCGTAAGTGTAGGATAGTGAAAGTAGTGCTCCCTCATATCTTTCACACCCGTTAGATTATGCCCATGTCGGGCGAACAACAAAGACAGACAACCTCGGTAGTGATGTCGGGGTTGCCTGTCTTTCGGTGTCATAATCCGGGAGGACGATAAGCCGGGCGAAAAGTCGAAACATGGGGTTTGTAGAGCGATTGAGGTTCCGCCACCATCGACTCCTTTGAGCCTGAGGATTGAGCCGGGTTATCGACTCTCTGTGATTGCTGTGGATCTTCATCTCGTTTGACTTCCTCGCCGTCTTGTTCCTCCTTTTTGGGTGCCAGTTCGGCTGTGATTTTGCGGTCGAGGGCGGCGAGTTCGGATTTGAGTTGCTTCAACTCGTCCTCCTTGCCCCATGTCTTGGCGATGATGGCTTCGAGCTGGGGAACGTCGGCTTTGAGTCTGGCGGTTCGTTCCTCATACTGGGCGATGATACCGGGTATCTTCTCCAGTGCGTTTACGAAGTTCATGCAGGCGGCGTGGGTGTCGCTCATGGCTATGAAGCCATTGTTGTACTTGTATTTCAGGTTGCCTTCGACCACAAAGCGGTTCTGAACGGTCTCCTTCCCGTCAACAAGATTACGCTCCGAGATGATGCTGATGGGGAAACCATAGACCTCGCCGACACGCTGGTACTGACCATGTGTGTCGCTACGCTGCGCCAGTCCTTGCAGGTGGATACCCATGTTCTTCTCTTCGGTAAGCTGACAGGTGTCGATGGTGAGGTTGTTTATCGGGTTGCCGTCCTTGTCACGCTGTACCACTTCCTCATAGCGGGCATAGTCTGCTTTCATCTGAGATATGATAGACTCGTTGTTGGCTATGTCGTGGGTAATCATCTGCAACTTTGACTCGGAATCAGCGCGCCCATTGCCGAATGATTTGCGTTCACTCTCCAGCGAGGCTATGCGCTTTTCAAGTTTCGCCTTTTCGAGAAGGTCGGTGTTGCCGCTGAGGATAGCCATATACTCCGAGAAGTTCATGCCGTTCTGCTCGTCCATCGCACCCTCGTCGATTGTTCTCGCTCCGAGCGCGCCACGCTTGAGCTGGCGGATGAATGTCGCCTTGCAGTGGAGAAGGTTGAACTTGTAGGAGTCCAGCGATTTCTCCACGGCATAGATGATGACATCCACCTTATTGTCGGCATAGAGTTTGGCAATCTCGTTGCCGGCGCGGATTGCACGACCCTCGCGTTGTTCCAAGTCGCTGGGACGCCACGGGCATTCCAGTTCATGGACGGCGACAGCCCTGCGCTGGGCGTTTACTCCCGTGCCGAGCATACTCGTCGAACCGAAAAGCACGCGCACGTCACCGCTGTTCATCGCCTCTATCACAGCCTTCCTCGACCTTTCGGTTTTACACTCCTGAATGAAACGTATCTCATGCGCCGGAATACCGTAATCCTCAATCAGTTTGCGCTT
The DNA here is from genome assembly GCA_009775365.1 of Muribaculaceae bacterium. Lineage (GTDB taxonomy): Bacteria > Bacteroidota > Bacteroidia > Bacteroidales > Muribaculaceae > Lepagella. Next base: position 446 of record VSPM01000094.1, on the reverse strand, counting down.
GATTTCGGAATAGATGTTCCATTCGCCGGGCTTGTAGGTACTGAGGTCGCTGAACACAAACTGAGTACCCCGCTGCTCATCGTATTTGCGGTAATACTCGGCAATCATCCGGGCGCAGTGCGAGGCTTTGTTGTCGGGATTGTCATCGTATGCAGCAGAGATAAGCCTCATGTCAAGAGCCATTTTTCGGGCATAGTCCGTGGCAATAAGCATCTTCGCCTTTTCCTCCGTTTCAGAAAGTGGTGCTCTGCCGAGTATAGTAGCATCGCCACTCTCGGCAAACTTCATCAGTTTCTCGATGAACGCCTCCTGTTGCGGTGTGGGAGGGATGTTATGCAGTATCTCGTTCTTAGCAGGACGGTCAACGCCCACATCCTCCGCCGTGCGGTAATCCGTTATCTCGTTGTAGAATGCCGCAAGCTCCGGCACTTTGATAAAGTAACGGA
>VSPM01000093.1 GCA_009775365.1 Muribaculaceae bacterium | reverse complement strand
GCGGAGCGGGCCTTCTGATACTGTGAGTTCAGAAAGCGGAACAATTCTTTTTCATTGAGTGAGTTCTTTGCGCAAATATCTGTACCTGTCGGGATAGCCTCGCGGATACGATGTTCGAGCAACGGAAAGTCGGTGGGGTTGACAGCAAACGAAAGTCGGTGCATCGAAATCGTGCAACCGATGTCAACTCCGACATGGTCGGGATTGACATACATTCCGATTGGATAGGCTGTGCCTACATTACATGAGTTCCCGGCATGAACGTCGGGCATTTGCACGATAGGCACGCCCTCCATTGCCGGGTGGTTACAGAGTTCCGTTATCCACTCAAGAGCTGATTGTTCTATATTATCGGTGAAAATCTCAGCCGATGTTGTTTGTCCGTTTATAATCATAGCGCAAAGTTGAGATGACGGTGCGCAATGGATTTGCGCACTATTAAAAAATTGCTATTTTTGTAAAAAATATCTGATTATGCCTATCAATCGCGCCACTCTCATACGAATATCCACTATTGACAAGTGTCTCCAGAACCATTATCGCCGCTGGACTATCAACGACCTGATAGATGCCTGCACTGATGCGTTGGCAGAATTTGAAGGGCGTAGCAATCCTGTGAGCCGCCGCACGTTTCAGAACGACCTTGCTCTGATGCGCAGCGACCGCTTGGGCTATAATGCCCCGATAGTTGTCAGGGAAAATAAATATTATGAATATGAAGACCCTGATTTCAGCATTACGCATCTTCCGCTGAATGATGAAGATCTTGATGCTCTAAACTCGGCTTTGGACATATTGCGACAGTTGCAGGGCTTTCCGCAGTTGGCATCTTCAATTGACACCATAAGCAAACTCAACGAGCAGATTTCGCGGCATACTGGCACGTCGGTTCCGGCTATGGATATGGAGCATGTTGCAGGGTATAAGGGAGCAAGATTTATAGGCGACATATATGACGCTGTGCGCAAACAGCAGACTATCATTATTGAATACCAGTCGTTCAAGGCTCGACAATCCGAGGCTTTGGTGGTGTATCCATATTTATTGAAGGAGTATCGCAACCGATGGTTTCTAATCGGTGAGAAAGCCTCCAATCGCGTACCTCAGGTCAATATCTTTGCTCTCGACCGCATACAGTCGGTTGCGATTGACAAAGAACATCCGTTTAGGAAATGTGTTGATTTTGACCCGGAACATTTCTTTGATGACACAATCGGAGTGACCAAGGGAATCCATGATAAAGCTCGGCGTGTAGTTATTAAAATTGACCGCCAGCAGGCGCCCTACGTTGAATCCAAACCGTTCCACAAATCACAGAAGGTGGAGCAACGTTTCCGCGACGGCTCAATCCAGTTGTCGCTAAAGGTGGTCATAAACAACGAACTGGAGCGTCTCATCCTCGGCTACGGTGGCCATGCCGAAGTAATAGCCCCGCCGGAGTTCCGTGCCCGCATCGCCGAAAGCGTCAGAATAGCCGCAGCGAGATATAAAGATTAGTCCGGCGAGAAAAAAGCGAGCAAATCCCAATCATCGGGAGAGACCGAAAGGACATGATCATAGGCGATTAGCCTGACAATTCCCAACGCCTTGTCATCTTCCGTCTGCTCTGCTCTCTGATATTTGGGTTCTATTTCAACATTGCCATTGCCGTCCTTCACTCCCCATAGGCCATTGTCGGCTTGGAAAAGAGTCAGAGGTTTGGTGCCGGTAAAATTCGGACCAATCTCGGGCTTCGGCTTATATTTGCCCGGTTGATGTCGTTTGCGTTTAGGCATTTTCCACTATGATTATGTTAGGGGTACTGAGGATGGTGTAATCTGCGTTCACAATCGCACCATTGGAGAAGGTGATGCCGTTTTGCTCCAGAATTCCGTGCTGGGCATGGATATGGCCGAATAGATGTGCTTTGAGATGAAGGTCGGATAACTTCGTAAGTATTTCTTCGGATCCGTAGTTAATGCCATCATCATAATCAAGTATGCCGTAAGCCGGAGAATGAGTAATCAAGACATCGGTATCGGATGGTATCTTGGCATAGTTACAGCTCTGGCGGTCGGTTATGCAATCGCCCATAAACATCGGAACACCGTAAAATTTCACACCCTCAATCTCAACGCCTGAGTTGCAGAGATAATGGACGTTATCAGGTAGTCCGTCGATATTGGCTCCATAGAGGCAATCGTCATGGTTGCCACAGATAAAGATTTTGTGTTTGTATGGCAAGTCACAAAACCAGTTGAGGAAATCAAGGGCTTCCTGTTCGGTCCCTACCATACAGAAGTCGCCGGAATGTACCACCACATCGGCCTCGGGTAAATCCCGAAGCCGATGATGGCAGTTGTGAGTGTCAGAAAGATGGAGTATTCTCATTAAATAAGTCCTGATTCCATTGCGTTGAGTGCTTCCTTGTCGGAATATTCAAAGGCATTTATGAAGTTTAGGTCCGGATACCGTTCCGTAAGGTCTTCGTTATTGAGCACCTTGACTGGTATATCTGTGAGGGATTTAAGTGCCTCGCTTGCTTTAGCCATTTTGCCTGTTCCCTCGAATACGAAGGGAAGTGTTACAATTAAGGCAACATTGCCAACACCATCTGATTTGGCTGACTTCGCTGCAATCTCTGCGAATTTGCTGCCTGTCACACCACCGAAACCGGCAAGGATGTAGAGCTTTTCAACACCTTTAAGTTTGTCAGTCGGGAATGAGTCGGAATCACGAAGGAGATTCAACGTTTCAAATCCCTTTTTACCCAGTTCTGAAAGGCGTTCCATATCTGAATCAGCGAAAAGATATGTAGCCTCCTTAACCCAATGCGCATTGGCAACGCGCATTATTGTTTCAGCCATATTGCAACCGGCGCCACCGATTGCAAGTATCATCGTCTTACTCATGCTTTGTATATTTTATAGTTCTAATTCTTTATAAGGGAAAACGTAGATTCTTTGAGCAGTGGTTTCAGACGGCACTTCTCTTAATCCGGTTCCGATTTTGATAAGAGGCTTTACCACAACAGAATCCCAGTCCCAATCCCATAGGTCAGAGACAAATTCGTCTATCTTTTTATCATCTGTAACTCCATCTTTTCTATGACATTCCTTAAAGAACTCATCAGATGTTGGGCCGACAAATGTGCATGGCATAAGCAATTCATTTTCAATAATAGCCAAGACTTTATCGCCAGGAGAAAAAGCACATTTTTCTTGATAATTATTACCGCCGGGCTCGTGCTCACCTTCTGAATATTCAGAGTATTCAGCGAAGTCTGGAGTATAGACTACATATAAGGATGGAGCCATATCATCGTCTGTCTCAATAGAGTATGCAAGAACACGATTTGGCGCATACACTACATGATGTAATGCAAACTCGGCATCCTTCCAGCATTGAAACTCGCCGAGGCTGCGTTCATCAAGAGACCAATAGCGTAGTCCTTCTGAATTTTCAATAACTCTATGTGACTTGTCCGGTTGCTTGTAAGCAAGAATTTTGGCTTCGGTAATATCAAACCACGGATCTCTTATAGCCGCGAAATACTCCCCGTCGTTAAGAAGAATCACAGGCCATTTATCGCAGAACAAATCTGCGAAAGCCTGTGGATTGTCTGTGTGAATAGGAATAATCGCTTTGGGGGCAAGCATAGAAAACAACTCATCGAGGCCTTTCATGTCACAATGACCGCTGGTGTGCATATACCTATATTCTGTGCCAACTGATTTGGCAAGAGTAGGATTATATGCTGCTTTCGATTCATCAAGATAGCCATCCCACATGGAAAGATATTTTACCCGACCGAAATCAGGCAGTTTAGATAAAAGTTTGTCAAACCGCTCACCCTGACGCGCGACAAGCACATATCCATGTTCCGAAACATAATCAATAAATTTGTCATTGGCTACAAATTCGGCACCTCTTTGTATAAGAGACTTAGGTTCTCTGCCTTTCTCGTACTTATAAAGAGTTGATTTTCCCCAAATAGAATCTTTACCGGCTACAATATCCATTATCTGTTTCTGATAGGCATCCACATAGAACGGACGATGTGCTCTCAGTGCTGCATGATACAGGCCGAACAAGCGGTCTATATTTGTCGAAGATACATAGACTACATTATACTTATTTTCGGTAAAAGCTTTACTGAATCCACGTTGTAGCAAATGCTCCGGCATCGGTATGGCATCAGGTCGGCTGATATTTGTTGCTTCACAGACTACATAGTCAGCCCAGCCTACATATTTATCAATTACTTTCGGCAATTTCCCACTACGGAAACCATGTGTCCGGAAATCTCCTGTGTGAAAAACTTTCAGTTCCTTTGCCTCAATACTGAAAGCGTAGGCATCAAATGCAGAGTGGTCGATTACTATCGGCAAAATATTAAATTCACCGAAAGAAAATAGCTCGCCGGCGTTAAAGGTAGAAACACTTTTAAGTCGCTCTGACATTAGTTGATGTTCTTCGCTCACCACACTCAGATGATTGGCAAGTTGCGATGCTATTTCTTTTGCAATTTTTCCCATATATATGGGAAGGTCAGATGGCAATTCAGTGATTTTGCCGATATGGTCGCCGTGATAGTGGGTAATCAGCAGAGCACTTTTTCGTATATCTCCACAAGTCAGTCCATCTATCTCCAACTTTTTGTCAGACATAGGTGCGCCCGGTAACTGTTCGCCGTAATCGACAAACAGTTTCCACCCGTTGGACTCGTATTCGGTTACGCATCCTCCTATCTGATTGGAGCCGCGATGAACTGTGATTTTCATTCTGTCAGATGTGATATGTTGTAAATTTCAAACCTTATGTCAAAGCTGTTCGCATTTAGTATTTCAAGAATAGTATCATTCAACATGGGGGATTCAAGTAGCGGATGTAGACGTGGGGCTGTGAAATAACCGATGACACTTTTGATATCCTTGTTAGTCACAGCATTGACAAAATCCTTAAAATGGCGGTACGACTTAACGTTACTAACATCGGGGTATTTAATTAGTCCATCTACTATGTTTTTTATAGTGCAAACATAGAACATAAGTTCAGAGATTATCCCAATCGCTTCATTGCCTTTTACCTTCAACTCATAAATACGCATCGTGTCGTTGTCAAGTTGCCATAAGTCAATTTGGCTTGCACCTCTTGGAGTCAAAGTATTTTCTTTCGAGACTTTTCCATTGCGGAAAAGCCCCACAGGGAGTTGCTCGTCTGTTACTGGACTAGTCTTCTTCCAAAGTTCAACGAGCTTTCTTTCCAGCACAGCTTCCGGCTTTTTATTCGGATCTGTAACGGGATTACAGTCTCTCTGCGGAAAATTAACTACGATGGTTTTACTTTCAAGCAGTTTCTGCATTTTGTTCACTTCCGGTATCCGGTCTTCTGCGATATTAAACCACGAGTACGCCTGCTTGAAATTCGACACACGCATTATAAAACGGTTATAATGGGCTTGTTGAGCAGTCTTTTTGTCAGCATTAAATACTGGATTTTCCCAATCAAGAACAACTTTCTGAATATTTGGTAATGCTGACTTTAACATTATTGCCCAACCTTCAAAAGCAGATTCGTCAGTCTGCATATTAGCAACTACCCCGCGTCCGCATAACTTGATATAGAGACAATCGTCTGCGGTCTCGAATAATATTCGAGTTGGGAGTTTTGCCGACGGCAAGATTTTCTTCAAGTGTTCTATAATTTGTTTGTCATTCATATTATAGCGTAGATTGTTTGATAATTACAAATTTAGTGATTTTCAGCGGGTTTACAAAACAGTTTGTTGTAATTCTCCATGCCGAGGATTGATTTTAGCTCATCTTCGGTAATGAAGTTGCCGGTGTCTCCGGCACAGGTGTTCCACCTTGAAGTGATTGAAACAATTTTGTTTTCAGGGCTGACCTCTACGGCGATGAGAGAATAGCCAAAGCGGTCGCGAGGGAAACCTGTGCCCGGAACGCAAGGCGTGTCCCACCACTCGCTGTTTCCACAGAAGTAGAAACGGTTGCCATTGGCGGTATAAGCATTGAATGACTCTTCTGAAATAACGATACACCAAGATGTCATATCAAGATATTGTCGAGCGTCAGCGTAATTTCCGATACGATCAACCGTATAGTTAAATTTTATCTCCGGTTCTTCAACCGGTGCCATTGGTGACATTCCTAAGATTTCGCATACAGTCTCAGGGTCGCACTCATTGAAAGTGTTGTCGAAAAAGTCAAAACCGGGTGTCTGGTCAATGACCTTTAGAATAAGCCGTACACGACTCACATCATCGGGGTTGTTGATGTCGATAAGCCTCGCAATGTTCCATTTCAATATGCCGATAGCAAATTTTGCCAATCGGCTATTAAGCTCCGGAAACAATGCGAGATAGTTGTCAACCTCGCTCTCTGATCCAAGCTCGGCAAACCACCAGGTTATTTCTTTTCTATATTGTTCTTCCATAATCACGATGCAAAGTTAATAATGTGGTGTCCCATTTTTCGAGACACCACAAAATTTTTAGAGATTTACGACTATGACACGCCGACCGAGTCGTTGCGCCTCTTTGATGGAATGATAAGTTCCTTTGGACTCTGCGGATGGGAATGCGATTACAGTAGTAGCCTCTTTGACAATCTGAGTATTTCGCTTCAGTGTCGCATATCGTCCATAGACGTTATACTGCGGAGCAAACTCCATGTAGGGCTTGTGATGGCGAGCCGCGAATAATTTGGCGAAAGTGTCAACTCCTTTTGCTCCACCGGAGATTACCATCTGAATCTCGTCGGGATTGATTTTGTTGAGTAGGAGTTTCTCCCACTCCTGATAAGTCACACCCGGATTTCGAGTGCCAACGATTGCTAATTTCATACTACTTTTTTAATGTTGGTACTCTTATTTAATACGATGAAGGATTTTAATCAAATGTAAACATCTGTTAAAATCAGTCTTATTTTTATGTTTTTACACTTTGTATAATCGAGGTATTGCATATATCTCAGGCGATTAGGAGTTAAGGTTATTTAACATATTGCAAAATTCATGCTGTACCGTAAAATGCGCCACCCTTGGTGTAATTTTGCGCTCATAAAAAAATGTCGCGATAAAATTTCACTGCGCAAAATGATTGCGCAACGACATTCTAACTTTGCAATCAAATAATAAAAACATCAAAATATGAAGATAATAGAAGGATATAACGTGAAGATTTTCACGGACAACATCGAGGAGAACGCATTGGAGCAGATCAAGGAGCTACTCTCTATTGATGTATTCTCCGACAAGAAAATACGCATAATGCCCGATGTCCACGCCGGGGCAGGTTGTGTCATCGGGTTCACGGGCGACCTCGGAGACAAGGTGATACCCAATATAGTGGGTGTGGACATCGGGTGCGGAATGCGCATACTCAAACTCGGCAAACTCTCTGACATTGATTATCACGCATTCCACGAGCATATTCGCAGCAATGTGCCTTCGGGAATGTGGGTGCGCGAAGATAGGCGAGGATTCAAACCGCTCGTGGGCGAGGAAATGGAAATTTATCGCGAGGCGAAGCGGCTCGTGACGGAGCTTTATTGCTATCGCGAAATCAAAGATTCAGGCCGCATAAACAAGGCAATCGGTTCGCTCGGCGGCGGAAACCACTTCATCGAGCTTGACAAAGACGATGAAGGGAACATATATCTCGTTATCCACACGGGTTCGCGCAATCTCGGTAAGCAGGTTGCCGAAATCTATCAGGCAAAAGCTGTGAAGCATCTTGCCGACGGGGCAGATGAGTTTGAGGAGACCATCAAGCGCACCATAGAGGAATACAAAGCCGCAGGACGTCGTTCTGAATTGCAAAGCGTCATAAAGAAGATGAGAAAGGAGTATCAGGAAGCGGAGCCGTCGTTGCCGCCTGACCTTTGCTATGTCGAGGGCGAGGGTCGGGAACAGTATCTCCACGATATGCGTTTGTGCCAGCGTTGGGCTGCGCTCAACCGCAAGCTCATATCCCTTTTGCTCATGCGGTTCTTCCCGGGAGTAGAAATCTCGGAAGAGTTTGAATCCGTCCACAACTATATCAGCGACGACAACATAATTCGCAAGGGATCCATCTCTGCCGCCGTAGGTGAGCGCTGCATCATACCGCTGAATATGCGCGACGGCTCGTTGCTCTGCACCGGCAAGGGTAATCCCGACTGGAACTGTTCTGCGCCGCATGGCGCCGGACGTGTACTGAGCCGTACTCAGGCTTACGAGAAAATAACGATGGAGGACTTCGAGGCATCCATGCAAGGCATCTACTCAGAGTCAGTAAACGATTTTACCCGCGATGAATCGCCGATGGTCTATAAGCCCGCGGAAGAAATCATCGCCAACATCGGCGATACCGTTACCATCGACACAATCATACGTCCAATATTTAACTTCAAGGCATCAAAATGAGTATAAAGTCCATAGCGAACATAATAAATGATACCTTAAACGAATATGAATCACCAGAAGATGTGGATGAAATATTCTGTATTGGCAATTTCGCCCATTCTGAAAGCCGCAAATGTGACGACCTTATGGCTGAGGCTGCAACCATATTAGAAGAATATGGTTGGCAAAATGATTTTGCCCTATATTATCATGAGGACAGGATTCAAGTGAGGCTTTATCTCCGCATGGCATACGTTGCAAGTTGTTACCTTGATGGAACATGGAGTGAAATAAAGGAGCGTATCCCCTACATTATTCCTTTGTTGTTAGCCGCAACAGAACTCCGAAAGGAGAAAAATCTCGGCATGATTTGGATTGACCGACAAGTAACAAAGTTGGACTGGTCAAAGCCTGAAGGTTCTATGAATGTGTAAATATAAAAACTGTGGACAATACGAAATCAATACAATCTCCCGATGGAGTCGCTCTCCTGATGGAAAATCTTTGGCTCCGCCATAAAGCCGGGATGAAGCAGCGTCCATGCAATATCTTTATGGTAGAATTGCCCCCACCGACAGAAGAAGAGTTGGCGGAAGCTCGTAGAAAGACACTGGAGAATGACCGTCCTGATGATG
>VSPM01000092.1 GCA_009775365.1 Muribaculaceae bacterium | reverse complement strand
TTGAAAGGCCGCCCAATACTCTATGTCTTTTGCTTGGTTGAAAAACATAAAGTTCTTATCCCGAACTCGCGTTATTAGTACACATTGCGCACTGTTATATTCTTGTATAACAATAATATATAAGGGCGTAACAACTGTGCCAAAGTTAGTGTGCTAAATCGGAACTAACAAATGCTATCTTTGGCTAATGGCTGGAGCTTGGATTTGTGCTAAACCATTCTAAATATGAAAGTTATAAAATTGCTAACAGTTGGGCGACAGTCGCTTGCAGACACGAAAAAGGGCCACAAACTCATATTGAATTTGTGACCCTTCAGTGATCCGCCTGGAGCCCTGTGGCTCCGACGCTGTACAGTGAGTATCAATGAGTTATCTCGGTTAGCACCAACCGACTCACTTATCTATCACGCTCATACTTCAATGTTCTTCACCGAATTTCAAAATCCAGTATTGCAAATTTACTAATTCTTTTCCAATTGCCAATACCTCAGACTGTTAAAAATTATGGGATTCTTTATCAGTGATTTCCATAGTCGTTTTTTACTTTACAAAACAACTTTCCCTCGTTTCTCTGCTTCTTTGATTGCTACAATATGATCGAATAAGGTGCTGAACTTCTCATAAAACTTTTCATCAATCTTCTTTTTTTTGCAATCTTCCTCCAATTTACTTTTGAGGCCATCTTTACTCTTTATTGTATCAAGAGAGGTAAATGACAAAATATATTTACGAAACAATTTACATGTAAAATAGTCCTCAACATTAAAGTTCTCGATATTTTTTCTACGCGCGTATGGAGGATAAAATGAGAACCACGTACGTTGATTCTTGCGAGCCTTACCAAAATTCTTGATATCCCATTTTGCTTTTTTACCTAACGAACATGGAATAACTTGGTTCATACTTTTTACGCCGGCATCATCTCCATCAAATAAGGCAATAACTGTTTGTCCATCTTTTGGCGTAAATTTTTGTGCAAATGCTTTCACATTGGATGCTCCCCCACAAGGAATGAATTCAAATGACAAGTTAGCGTATCTCCCACTTTTTTTGAAATACTTGAGTGCGGCAGATATGAATGTTTCATCAGTTGGACCTTCTACTATTAATATATCATCATGAGATGAAAGAAAAAGATTCTGCTTTTGAGAAGTCCAAATACCACTTGTTAATCTTTCAACAAGGTTAACGATATCTTTATCTATAATCTTAGCATTACCATTTTCATCCTTATCAAGCATGACAATTGCACCTTTTGTCTTTTCTTCAAATGATGCTGTTAGAGTAGGTGAATGTGAAGTTATTACGTTGCTGCGATGACTCATGTGATCAAACATTTCCCTTAACTCGCTCTTCCTTGATATGTGTATATGGCTGTCAGGTTCATCCATTAATACTATAGTTTGCTCATCTGAAATTGCCTCTAAGATGAACAATATAACCATCATCTTCTTTTCTCCCTCACTTAAAAACGCGGACTCTATTCCACCATTAAATGAAATGTTTAAAGTATCTATAACTTGACTAGTACCCATATACTTATTAAATAGCACACGAGCATCATCATCATTAGGATTGAATTTGGAAATGTCATTGGAAGATATGCTAGGACTGTCCCCAAATAAAGCACGAAGTTGGCGAATGAATAGTGTAATTTGATTCTCCTTTCGCCATTTACTAAGTTTTGCTATATTAAATTTTAGCTCAATTGAATCTAGAGAAGTTGAAGCTATTCCTAATTTTTCTTCAAGAAACTTATCAAAAGCATTATTAACATCTCGTGTGGCTAGCATACATAATAATATGTATTTCCACATAGTTCTATCAATGTATATCATAGATAAAACGTTGGGCGATTCAGCTGTACGTACACTCTCTAAATACTCTTCATTAGCTTTTTTATAGTAGTTATCCCACATTCGAGTGTCTTCACCGCTGTAGTTACATACTATTCGATTTGGATAAATCATATCCGCATCCGTTACCACAATATTATTTTTTTTATATTCGGTCGTAGCAGTCGCTTTATCATGCTTTATTCGATATGTAATGTCATTGATCTCATAACGTAGCACAAAGCTAAACATGAAATCTGTAGAATGTCTCAATAACGTGAAAAAAACACTGCTTAAAGCTTCTAATATATTCGTCTTTCCTGTGCCATTATTGCCAATAATCACATATGTATCATTGGTCGAATTAAAACTTAAATTTAGTCCATTGAGGTTTCTGAATTCAGAGGTGATTTTCAAAGTTAAGAGCTTCATATTAAGAGAAAATCATGTTGTTGAAATATTCTATATTTTTTTGCATCTGTTCTTCTAAAGACTTTTGAGTTTTCCGAATCTCTAAAATCTTTGCAGTAAGGTTACGTTGCTCTTCAATTGACGGTAAAGCTATCAATGTATTTTCAAATACTTTTTGAGATAATCTTCTTCTTCCTGTAGTTCCACTACTAGAATTAGAGAATTGATTCAGAATAGCTTCATTCGTTAGTACTAATTCTAAATACTCCGGAAGTATCTGTGTCGTATCGATATCATAAACTAGAAAATCTGGAGTAACAATAGCACCTTCTAAAGATGAGTCCACAATGCCAAATGCTGCACTTTTGCCGTCTATTTTAGAAATAATGAATTGCCCTTCTTTTACGCGGGTTTGACGTTTGGTACCTATCAGATTACCTAATATAGTATCACGTTCTTGAATACCTTTGTTGAATAGTTTTACTGTTAATCTAGTGTATTCAATATTAGGCTCAACATATATAATATTTTTGCTCAATGATACTATATTTCCAATCCTTACTTTCCTAAATGAAGGATTAAAATTAATATTAGTAGTGTCAAAAACAGACTTAACACTCCAATTAGATAAATCTGAACGATTTACAATTTTAGTATATGTCATGCTTGATTGAACCTCTCCACATAGCCAAGAGGAAACTTCTTTAGCAGCTATCGGCAATTCTTCATTGTTCGAAGGTAAGCCTGTAGAAGAAATTCCAGCGTCATTTACTTTTGTAACTGATAATAAATAGTCCTTCTCTGGCATCTCGCCATCCTTGAACTTCTCAATAAAGACAAGGCTTGGTTTTATGTTAGCACCAGATGACAAGAACACATCGGCAGGTATTGATGTTATGTTGAGTATTTTAGCCCGAGATTCGATAAACTTACGAACACGATCCAATGCAGGGTTATCCAACACTCCTTCAGGTAACACAATACCAGCTCTTTTTCCTGGCTTTAGCAGGTTTATACAACGCTCAATGAATAAAATTTCTGTGCTATTGTTATTTATTTCATATAGTTCTAATATACGCTTTCCGAGTTTCTTATCTTTTCCAATTTCTTGTGCATATTTTATAATAGGAGTGTATACTTTACTAATGTATTCATTCCCATATAACTCCTCATATAAAGTTTTTTCTCTATCAGTGGGAATATCAGAATTGGTAATACGCATGTCTTTTTCCACATGAGCTCCGAAAGGCGGATTTATAAGAATCACATCAAAGTTATTGTCATAAACTCCTCCAACATTAATGAGACCATCGTGCAGATAAACTCCTACATGCCCGTCACCATGCATAATCATATTCATTTTTGAAGTACGTGCCATACGAGCATTGGCATCCACGCCAAAAAAATAGTCATGACAAAGTTTGTGATAACGACTACCTTCTTTTGTCTTATCACACTCACTTAGCAAATTGTTTATTTTACATTGTTTTTCTGGCTCTGAAAGATTCTGATTATCCATCAACGCTGTAATCTGTTTGTGGATATCTTGATCTATCTGATTCTGTACATGTTCAAATGCTTTTATAAGAAAACCTCCACTTCCACAGCATGGGTCACACACTTTATCACCTTCCTTTACATTAAGCACTTCAACCATATAATTTACTACAGTCCTAGGAGTAAAAAACTGTCCTAATTCTCCTCGGAATGTTTTACCTAAGAATAGTTCAAATGCAATACCCTTAATATCGTCAGAAGTGTCATATAACTCAACACTGCTTAATTCCTCTAATATGAGCAAGAAGCTTTCTCTGCGAATTCTTATTTTATCTTCTGTTTCAAAAAGACCGTCTGTTGAGTATGTTCTCTTAACTTCATTAAATAGATACTGAATATAATCTACCTCGCCAGTATATGATAGTTCATCTTTTATGAATTTATCCTTACTATATACGAGTTCATCTTTTGCATCACGTTCATAAAGCATCTTTATGAATAAGATTTTACTTATCTCATCAAATGCAGCTTCTGGTGATAGCTTATCAACATTGCGTATAATGTTATGACAACGAGTTAAGGTTTTCAAAAATTTATCTTTTGAATAACCTCGTACTTTATTTACAAATAAATTTAGATTTTGGTCAGAAACAATATCTTGTGCCGTGGGGAAATCGCTAATACGCTCTATTTTTAGAGGCCTGGCATTTCGGTCAATATAAAAGACTTTTGTTTCCTTAAGATTATGAGCGACATAAAACGCCATATCATTTAAAACCGCTTGTTTATATTGCTCAAAATAATCTTCTGCTTTAATTTTTATATGCTCAGCCCTACATGCAACAAGAACATAAATATCAGGGGTAAGTCCAGATTTCTTATCATCTGGACTACGCCATATTGCAATATCCGCAACTGAAGTTGGAGATACTTTTACATTAAACTCCATTTGTTCTGGTAAATACCCATAAGAGTCTACCAAACGTTGGAAAAAAGTTTCAGCCAACTTCTGCTTACTCTGATTGATATCTGTTTTCATTGAGTCGAGGTCCGTTTTTATTCTATTTGCGAAGTATCAACATAGACTATACAATACTCCCAATTAACCGCAAAGATACTACTATTTTGCCGCATCTGCAACTTAATACGTCTTGATTTAGGACTATTGTCAGACATATTGTACTCTCCATGTTTTTTATACGTTTACTAATATCCATTAATATTTACAGAATATCCCTGTCTATTATTTGAAGCTTAGCTTGCGAGGGTTCTTCGTAGGCATTGCAGGCGGCAAGATAGTTCTTTAACTCCGTGAAGTCTGTACCATATAGGTTATCGCTGAACTGATGGAGTTTGGTCATTACGTTGATGTATGCCAATGGGTCCTTGTGGCGTGTCAGTTTTCGTAAGGCAAGGATATAATCCTCTCGGAATACCGTAGGGACTATGATACGCGACTGGTCGGCACGGACAAGTTCGGCGTTCATCATCACACGGGCGATACGACCGTTACCATCGTTGAACGGATGCACTTCGCTAATCATGAACATCATGAAGATTGCACGCGCAAACGGGTCGGTCAATGCAGCATAATATTTGAAACCCTGCGATAGCGTGCCTTTCACAAGTTGATGATCCACGAATTCCGTCATACCGGCACGATTGTTTTTCATTTTGAAGATACCGGGATTCATATGCGGTCGTCCTTCGAGCAATATGCTGTGGCGGTGACTCAAGATTGCAAACAGCTCTTTGGGCGATGTTGGTGTTTTCATCATCTCAGCACGGCTTGACAATACCTTGAATGTACCGAGAATGTCATGCGAATCCTCATCTCGTCGCGGCATAGGGATACCAGAGTCAACAATCGCCTTAGCCTCGTCAATCTCAAACTCTGTTCCCTCGATATAGTTTGAGAAATAACTCTCGAAGAATGAGAAGAGGCGGAAGGATTCTTCATCGGTGTTGCGATTGTTACGAATGACAAAATAACGGTCTT
This sequence comes from Muribaculaceae bacterium, assembly GCA_009775365.1. Lineage (GTDB taxonomy): Bacteria > Bacteroidota > Bacteroidia > Bacteroidales > Muribaculaceae > Lepagella. Next base: position 3,531 of record VSPM01000092.1, on the reverse strand, counting down.
TGATAGCGTCGAACAACACCTCAAACAACTCAACCCTTGTTTTGTCGAAAGGATTGCCTGCGGCAAGAGTCTTCGCCGAGTCGGTTGACAGCACCTTAGCATCGTGAGTCGATAGCAGTGACGAGATGATATTATTTATCTTGGCAAATTCGGTCTGCATACCCAATTCCTCAGCAACAGATCTCAATTCATCACAGTATTCGTTCAGTCGGTCCTCACCTCCTGTCAGTAGTATTTGTTCAAGTTTGTTTTCGATTACACTTATAGGCAACACACGCGACTCATCACCGGATTTGCGTGACACCTGCATATTCTCCAGCATATAGCGGTATTCGCCGGAAATGTGCATACCCATAAATGGAATATCGCGTGATGTCGCTTTCGGACCTTTGACAAAGTTAAGTGTGATACCCGGCAGGTCTGTCACTCGTCTTGTCGTGGAATTGGTAAGAAAGAAACCGCCTGTAGCAGTCGGGCGCATCTCCTTCGCGCTTCGATGGCTGATTAGGGCATTCGGATAACGATACACAAGAATATCCATCAGGTTACGACGCACGATATTATCCAGACTGTCTATAAGATTAGTCGTATAAATGCGTGGCGCAACCTTACGCAGCTCACCGTCCTTCTCCTTCTTGCTGAGTACACGGGAAACATTCGGGTCTGAAGAACCGAATATAATCTCTTTTTGGGTGTCAACTTTAACTGCCATACAAAAATCACGATTAAGAGAATGCAAAGGTACAAAAAAATGCGATTATAACCGCGATTTTTTACAAAAAACTGAGTTTAGAGCCTATTTATCGAATATATCATATGGCTTACTCCTGACGTTATTGTCGGTCTTGACGACAATCCAATCTGCTGTTACCACTTTTCCTGTCGCTCTGCTTATGTGTTCAATACAATACTCCCGTTCAATTATATTGAACAATACTATATTTTTGAACAAAAACATTTGTGCGTTTCGGGATTGTTCATTAAATTTGCGGTGTTCAATAAAATTGAACACGCTATGATAATTGAACAAATGAGCAATCAAGAGATATTAAATAGGGCTGTCGCTGCTTTGAATAGCAATCTTTACCGTGAGAAAGCCACGGTAGATTACGACGGAGATATTCCTTGCCTTAACTTAATGGGCAAGCGTTTCCGTTGTGTCGTAAACCCAAATCTTACGCTTGGGGAAATGACTGAAAAATGTATTCCTATCGACAAGGAGGAGAGGATTCTTTATGTTACCATCAATGCCACCCAAAAAATGCTGGAACTTGCAAAGCTCCCTGATGTTAATGTATTGGACTGCGCAGGGAATTTCAATATCCAGTACCAACTGAAGAATGGTAATGTCGTGCTGATGCTTGCCAACAAAGGCGAAAAGCCGATTGAAGAAAATATACCAAAAGCCTATCCGATATTTTTGGAGAAAGGGTTGAAGGTTATTTTCTATCTGTTATTGGACAAGAAAAATATTGGTCGTCCTTATCGTGACATAATGGATGCTACTGGTGTGGCAATCGGAACTGTCAAGAATATTATCGACGGATTGGTCTATCAGCAGTTCGCACGTATTGAAGGAAACAAACGCTTTCTTACGAATGCTGACAGGTTGCTTATGCTATGGGCGACTAATTATGGGCAGATTCTGAAACCCAAACTATTGCATACACGTTTCGCATTCCGCAATGAAGAAAAACGTAAGAACTGGAAGGAAATGACGCTCCCTGACGGGATGATATGGGGCGGAGAACCGGCTGCTGCTCTTACGGATGGATTTCTTACTCCAGGTGAGTTTGCTATATATACTGATGTCCCTGTTGCAACCCTTATGAAAACTGGTGCAGTTATTCCTGATACAGACGGAGACATTACCGTATATGACAAATTTTGGGCTGGAGAAGATGCTGCAAATGTAACTCCGGCAATACTGACATACGCGGATTTGATGGATACGGCGAATGGTCGTTGCATCGAGGCTGCACAAAAGATAAAGGAAAATGAGCTTAAATATCTCCTCTGAAAAGATAGACAATCCGCTGCTGATTGAGTTGCTGCGTCAGCTTAATCGGACTTTTTCAAAAATCGGAAGCGACTTCTTTGTCATTGGCGCAACTGCCCGTGATATAATATTGCATGTCCTTGCCAATACATCGGCAAGGAGAAAGACAAAAGACCTTGATATTGCCATAGCTGTAACCGGCTGGGACAAATATAATGAAATATGTCAGGCATTGATAGCTGACGGGCTTGAAAAGTCCACACATCAAGCTCAACGATTCTACTTCGGCGATTATGAAGTGGATATTGTGCCTTACGGCGCGGTGGCGAGAGATGATGACAATATCTATTGGCCGCCGGAAGAAACGATAGCTATGTCTGTCAAAGGATTCGACGAGGTGTTGAGCGAGGCAATCATGGTAAGCATAGACAATGAGTTTGAAATCAGGATTGCTTCATTACACGGGCTGTTTTTATTGAAACTCAATGCTTGGCTCGACCGCAATATCGGCACCAATAAGGATGCCGAAGATATGTGGTACATAGTGGACAATTACTATTTCGCCAATGAGGAACGGGGTATTCATCCGGAAGTATATGAAGTTGACAACTTTGACCTCACTGTCGGTGGAGCTTATTGGATGGCGCATGATATTGCCGATTTGTTATCTCAGGAACAGATTGCCTATTATGCAGACATTCTCCGCAATGAGATAGAACGTGAGGAAGATAGCCGACTTGTGGTTCAGATCCTTGAAACGAACAGGTCTGTCACTTCCTCTGATGTGCTTAAAGTCTTACAAACCATTTCAGATGTATTCTCAAAAAGATTGACAGATGATTGATGTTGAAGTATTCTCGAAAGCCGGTATCGGGAAACATAACGAGGATTACGTTTTACACACGGAGATTGCACCCGATATATCGTTGTTTGTCGTTTGTGATGGGATGGGTGGATTGTCTTATGGCGCGGATGCGTCAAAAATTATTGTCCATAGCATCGAGAATTATCTGAGGCAAGACCTCTGTATTCACAATCCGGAACAATCCATAATAAATGCTTTACTCTCCGCCAATGATGAGTTGGCGAAGGAGTGTGTCCGTCTCAAATCAAAGATGGGTGGATCAGTTGCTCTAGCCTTATTTGTGGGGAATGCCTGTTACTATACTTGGTTAGGAGATGTGAGAATATACCTTGCAACCGAAGGTAAAATAGAATTGCTGACGAAAGACCATTTAGCGATTGAAGGCAATCACTCATTCCTCTCCAGTTGTATAAACGGCAAGGATTTCCGCCATATCCCTGAGGTCGGAGAGTTGGCAATAAGCAGTGGCGATGAAGTCTATATCGCTACTGACGGATACTATCTTCATAATGAAATGGGGGCGATGATAGAATCAGTAATTACAGCCGATGATGATGCAACCTTTGTTTGTATTAGACTGAAGTAGTTTCATCAATAGTTCGTTAAAAAATTATTCATAGGCTAAGCGGCATCAACCGTCAAGCCAAAGAGTTCTTTGACAAGTTTA
>VSPM01000091.1 GCA_009775365.1 Muribaculaceae bacterium | reverse complement strand
ATTACCAAAAGAATCGGCAACTTTTTCAAGCTGCCGATTCAACTTTTTATGGTGTTCCTTATCCCGAACTCGCGTTATCAGGCTCGAACCTAATATTTATGTTGTAACAAGAGGAGCGATTAAACTTACACACACAATGCAGGAACGGAAGCATACAACGCTTGAATTGCAAAAGTTAAACCGTTGTAGAGATTATTTGAGATCTAACGGAGTGTTTGATCAAGATAGTTTTGTTGAACTTGCAAATGAATAAGATTATGGAAAACAAGGCAATTACATTTTTAGAATCTAACCTGAGCGATACGCCTTCACGTTTTGTTGAAGAAGTAAACTGGCGTAAAGAGGATGTGTCAGCAAACTGCTTTCCGGGACTGAAAACCTAAGTCTCAAAAGTATTGCCAATATTGAGGATAAACTTGGCATCACTTGTTTTGCCATGCCGTAGCAACGGTAACAATTAGGGGTAGTTATACAAAAGGTGAGCTCGCTGAGATGCGAGCCCCCTTGGATTATGTGGAATAATTGTGAAGGGTTGTTATTTCACCATGAATTTCTCTGTCTTGTTACCGGTCTTGCGGATGTAGAGGCCGGGTGCAAGATTTGAGTCGTTCATCTTCATGCCGGAGATTGAGTAGATCTCGCTCTCAACGTTCTCGTCAGCCTCGATGCCGTCAACGCCTGTGATTCCGGAGATGTTGGAGAACAGAAGGTTTGAAGTGTTCTGAACTTCGCAGTCGGCAGCGTCATTTTCGTTGAAATTGGCAATGAAGGCCACAATCTGCATGTCCTCGCGTTTCCAAGCCGACATGAGTGCGAACTCGCATTCATACTCATAGTTGTCGCCGTCAAACACCACCGGGTCGCCCCATGCCGAGTTGACAGCGCGGTTCACATGCTGGTGTGTCCAGTTTGCCGCGCCGGCCTGAGAAACGGCAGAGATGTTGTCTTCCACTATAAACACAGTGATTGTCGGGTTGTCGCAGAGAACCTCTTTTGACTTGGCGCCGGTTACTTTCACGCGAAGAAGATTCTCGTTCTCCTCATCGAATTCAGCCATGATGTTGAGCGACACAAGCGCCGGAACTTTGAGCGCGCGGCGCCAGCTGCTCTCCATTTCTCCAGCGCTTGCGGGGCAAGACACAGATGTGTGGCTGTCGAAGGCTGTGCGGTCAACTGCCATTGCCGGAGCGTAAGTAGAGCCGCCATCGTTGAAGAGCCAGAGATATTTTGCATCGAAAGAAGTTGTGAGCCAGTCGGTGTAATAGCCGGCGTGGTGGCAAACGGCGATTACGTCGTCTTTGAACTCATCTTTCTCAAGAGCGTCGTGCATGTATGTGCCGAGGCGCGGGCAGTTGGGACACTTTTCAGTGGTGAACTCCTCCACGAGGATGCGGCGCTTGAAGTCGTGCTGCAGGATTGCGAAATCGGCAGAAAGAGTGTTGTCAGACATGTCTTCGTCAGCACCCTCGTTGATGTTGTCGATAGTCACAGTCACAGAGCCTGTGCCGTCGCCCATAGATGTGATGCCCAAAGGCATTTCTGCAACAAACTCTCCTGAGGCTCCATAGAGAATCTCGGTGTCGATATGAGCGGTAGAAACCTTCTCGCCATCGACAAACGCGTTCACGTCGAATCCGGTGATTGTGTAGGTTGCGAGATTCTTGACAGTGCCGCCTATTTCAAGGGTGCCACGGTCAATTATATAAACTTCAGGCACAGAGAGAGAAGTCAGAGCGAGGTTCACCTTAGGAAGCTTGTCGCCCCTTACAAGGCCCTCCACGCAGAGAGTGCCGTAATTGCTGCGGTCTTCCCAGGGCTGGTCGCCAAACTGGAGGAAAAAGCCGCCGGGAGTGGGAGTGGAGAGCACGCCCATGCCCATCACCGCCTTAGTCTGATAGTATGAATATCCGATATAGATGCCTGTCTCGGAGTCAGCGGGAATCTCCCAGGGAGTGTCGAAAAGCACCTCGTTCCAACCTTTTGCGATTTTCGGGTCGGTCTCTTTAGTGATGGTTTTCTCCACAAGGTTTTCGCCGTCGAGCGAAGAGCGCAGCCACACTTTCAGTTCCGTCATGTTTAGACGTGAGGTCAGGCCAGCCTTAACGCCGGTGATTGTGTTGCCGGCATAAGTGTTGATAGTTCCGGCCGGGATGTAGATTGCTCCCGACACCCATGATTCAGGCTCTGTGTATTTAATTGTCCCTGTTCCCGGAACCTGTCCGGAGCAATATCCGAGGGTCACATCCGAAACCTGGGCATAACCTTGCCCGAAGAGGGCAAGGCATGCCAGGATTGACATTATTATTCTTTTCATCTAAGCAAATTTTTGAACTTACTTCACGAAAATCTTGGTAGTCTTGACGGTGCCGTCGCTGTGGGTTGTGCGAACGATGTTCACGCCCTTCACAAGACCTGTGGTGCGGAGGCCGTTTACGTCATAGATTTCAGTAGAAACCACGTCGGCGTCAGGATTGATTGTGTCAACACCTGTGATTGTGCCCCACTTTTCGTTGGTGAACACGAAGATGTCGTCAATCTTGAGCACATACTGTCCGTCGCAGTCGTGGTGGCGGAAGAGCACGCGCACGTCTTCACCGGCGAAGTCTTCAAGATTTATGACACGCTCCTGCCATTCATCGGCGGAGATAGGCTCGAGTGTCTCAGAGAATATAGGCTCGAATGTATTGAGATTCTCCTTGTCGTTGATCATTTCAGCCTGGACTACATACACGCTGTAGTTCTCCGCATAGCGCTCGTGGTGGTGAGAAGCTGCAAACCATTGGAGCATTGCGCCGTCTTCAGGGATAGACACAACCGGAGAGAAGAGCCAGTTGTCTGGCTTGACGGCACCTGAGTAAGGATTGTAAGAGGTAGACCCGAAGCAATCGCGGCCGGAGTGTACGTATTCAGGCCATTCTTCCCAAAGGTTGTAGCCCATATTCCAGCCTTCGCCATCGCCGTCAGCGTCGTGGAGCATCCAGCCCTGGGCGTTGAGTCCGTCGGCATGGTTCTCTACGTCGCCGATGAGGAGCACGCCTTCAGCCGGCTTGGTAGAGCCGTGGCATGTGACAGCCACATCGCCGCTTGTTGTCTTGAATACTACGGTGCCTTCGAATTCACCCTCTTCAGAAGGATAGAACCATACGCTTACCGGGATTGTATTGTTCCATTGTACGGGATACTGGTTTTCGGGAATCACGCCATAGAAAGGAGCGTCGGCCTCAACGTCTATGAGCTCAAGAGGAGCGCTGCCGGTGTTCTTGATGTTCACAGTAGCTGTGAGGTAGCGGCCGTCGCCTACGAAGATAGGATCTTCAAAGTTAATTTCAGTTACGTCGGCAGCAACGTCACGTTCGTTGAAGTCTTCGAGACGGATACGGAAGTTAGAGATTTCAAGCATGTCTCTCTCAGAGATAAGACCGTCGCCGTTCTTATAATATCTGAATTTCATGAAGTGATCGCCCGGCACGCAAATGAGTTTGTCTTTCCAGAAATCGTCGTTTGCAAAACAATCTGAGCTGGCGTCAGTGGTGTCGGGGTTGATAGTGAGAGAACCTGAATCCATAGGATGTTGATATTCGATATATCCCATGTCGCCTGCCCAATTATACTGCGGATCGGGGCAATGTCCGTTGAGAGTGCCGTCCCATGTGAGGTAGCCGGCTTTCCCCTCAGGGATTGTGAAGCTGATCTGGAACCAAGACTCTGTAGCCACGTCATCAGCTTCGCCTGCATTGGCGTTGTAAGCCACGCCGTCTTTAACCTCGAAGGGATACTGCTCGCTTGTGGAGAAGCCTGTCACAAGGTCTGAGCCTTCAGTGACCACGCTTGAGAAGTCGGCCATCCGGCGAACGAGAGCTTTCACGTTTGCTGTTACGGTTCCGGCAGATGTCTCGACAGTGATTACTCCTTCGTGGAGGCCAACCTCGGCAGACTCAAATGTAACGGGGATTTCAATAGTCTCAAGGATTCCGGCTGTAGTGTTAGGCTTGGTTGCTGTGAACGCCTTGTTGTCGGAAGAAACCTCCTTCACTGAGAGATTATTAAGACCCTTGCTGCGGATTACGATAGTGCCTTGAGAGGCAACGGGAGTTTCGTCTTTGAGCATGAAGTTGCCAAGATCGATTTCTGGGGTCTCAAGCACAACTACATCGCCCTCGGCGGGAGTGTTTGCAAGCTCGAGGTCATAGACATAGAGGTTGTTGTCGTCGAGACCTGTGTAGTATATGCCATCATACTGGAAGCGCACTGAGTGCTTGCCGGGGGCAAATTCGATGGCGTCGGAGAAATCCTCTGTGCCTGTGATAGACTTGGCGGCAGCGTCAGCGTTGTCGATAAAGTATCCGCCGGCGTTCTGATACCACTGGGAAATGTTGGTAGAAACGCCTTTCCAGGAGAACACGCCGATAGATCCTTCGGGCACTTCAAACTCAACGTTGAGTTTTGAAGAAGTAGCCTGGCCGTGTGTGCCGGAGCGTGCTACGCGTGTGCCGTCGGAAAGAGTGTCCATTTCAAACGGGGCGTTGATGTTGGTTGTGAAAGTGAAGTCGCCGCACTTGACAATCTCGGAGAAGTCGGGAGTTGGGATTGCAACAGCCTGATAGAACACGATAATCGGTTCGGGAGTAGACTCGTTGCCGTCATATTCGATGGTCAGCATCCCTTCATAGTCGCCAACCTCAGTCGGATTAAGGCTCACGTTGTAGGTCTGCACCGATCTTGCCGGGATAACACCGTCCATGGGGTCTACGGTGAGTGCGTCATTGTCGGATTCAGCCTCGACAGCGAAATCCACATCTGCGTCGCTCACGTTGGCCACAGTGAATGTGTTTGAAGCGGGCTGGTTGGGGAATGTCTCGCCGAGGTCATACATCTCGTTGAAGCAGATGAGTTTGGGCTCGTCGGAAGGGAGAGTGGCATAGAATCCGCGATAGAGGGCCTGAGTGCCCATAGCGGATCCGCCCATCACGTTCATGATGCCGAAGTCCATGTCGGTTGTGATGGCTTCAAAATCGCCGACCACCTTAAGCACGAGCTCGTTGGCCGGGGACATCTTGCCGTCGGTAGTGACTTCGCCCGACACCAGTATCTCAGTGTAGTCGTCTCCGATTGTGCCTGCCACTGTGCCGTTGCTGAAGTCGGAGGGGGTGGGGATTGTGATTGTGCCGGCGGTAGCGTCATATGTGCCGACAACATCGATGTCAACACCTATCGACCATTCTGTAGACTGTGCCGCGAGGTTGAAGAGGCGGCTTATAGTCACCCGGTCGCCGTCGACGGTGACATCAATAGGATAGGCGAAGAAGTCGCCACCTTCATATACGAACTGGTAGCCCGCGTGATATTTCTGTGCAACCGCGAAATATTCTTTTGCCTCTGCAGCCTTGGCGGGAGCCTTGAATGCTTCTTTTAAAGGAGAGGGCGCCTGTTTGGGCACTGCAAAAAAGTTGGCAGGTTTCCCAAGTTTTTCAAGCGGGTACTTGAAATTGAGATTCCATGCGTCGAAATTCTCCGGGAGCTGAATCACCTCGGGCTCTGTGGCGAACGCCCAGGATGAGAAGCCGATCATGCCGGCGAGAATCAGGGAGGATTTTCTCATAATGGTTAGTATTAAAAAGTTTATTAATAAAGGAGATTTTACTCAAAACCGTTGAATCGGAACCTTGCGGAAAGGTTCGCTATCCGGTTTCAAATTTATGGATTAATATAGTTTTTGGCAAATTACAGACCGTCTAAATCGTAAATTGTTAATTTAGATTGTCATTTTGATGATTCAGATTGTCTTTTTTATATTTTTGACATTAGTCCTGAATATGGATGGGGAAACCCCGACTTTCTGCCGGAAAAGCATATAGAAGTTTGAAGGGGATGTGAACCCCACGCTTGCGCTGATATTTTTAAGAGGCTCGTCGTTGTCGGGGTCGGAAAGAATCTCCACAGCCTCGTTGAGGCGATATTCGTTGACGTAGTTGGAAAAAGATTTTCCGGCTTTTTCGTTAACTACATGCGAGAGATATGTGCGGTTGGTGGAGAGGAGGGTGGCGGTCTTGTCGAGCGAGAGCGACGCGTCGCGATATGTCCTATCGTCTTTCATCATCTTTTCGAGCTGTTCGAAAAGGTTTTGCGATTTCTCGTCGTTTAGCACCGCTCCGGTCTTCGCCTCGGCATTTGTGGCCTTTGCCGCCTCAAGCTGCTCGCGAAGATGCCTCTCGGATTCTGCATTGGCAAGATAACGGGCCACAATCTGCTTATAGTCATTCATTTTGTTGCGATGATAGAAGAGTCCGGCCACGCATATAATCAGAAAAATAGTGCCCACGGCTGAGAGAATAATGATTGTTCGCCCGCGTTTCATTAGCTCCAGGCTTTGACTGGCGTTCTTGCGCTCCTCTTCCGACACTTTGTTGCGCAAGTCGAGTATGGCAAACTCTCTCTCTTTCTGCTCGGAGAAAAGTTCGAGCTTGGCGTCGGCATATTTTATGTAGAATTCAAGACTTTTGGCGTAGTTCCCCTGCTTTTCATAAATCTTTGACATAAAGAAGAATATCTCCTTATTGAAGATTGTCACTTTCTTTTCGCGTGCGAGCTTGTCGGTGTCTTGCAGCTGAGCCAGTGCCTCGTTGAGCCTGTCGTGGTTAAGAAGGAACATGGCGTAGCACACGCGTGAGTAGATTATGTCGTAGTTTGATGTCTCGGGTGTTGCTTCGAGGCTGAGTTTGTAATATTTTTCGGCCTCTGCGGTGTTGCCCAGCTGGTCGTAGATGTCGCCGAAGAAAGAGTTTATGTAGCTTGACTCCGCATCGAACCCGGCACGCCGGGCAAAGTCTTCAGCCTCTTTGAGATGGGTCATGGCCTCTTCAAATTTTGCTGTGTTGAAAAGGAAGTTGGCCATGTTGCAGCTTGTGATGTAGCGTGTTGACAGGTCGCCGGATTTTTTAGCGAGTTCATAGCTCTCTACGGCATACGACCATCCGGAATTGTCTTGCTTCTGGAAGTAGATGCTCGCTATTGACGAAAGAGCTGCAGCTTCGAGATTCCGGTCGCCTGCCTGACGGGTGGCGTCGAGATATTCTGTGGCATAATGGAGCGCCTGAGAATAGTCGTTTATGATTCGCTGATAATAAGATGAGATTGTGCGCGCTACAGCGGCATATAGTCTCGGGCTGCTCTTTTTGATAGTTGGCGCGTCTTTGATCAAGGCTTCGATGGAGAGGGCAAATTCAGTGGTGTCGCGCACGCTTATGAGCGCGTGCAGGCGCAAAGCCTCCCCCACGATTTCTTCATTGCGGTTGTTTTGTGACTGCCCTATGCGCCTGAGTTCTTCCGCCTTTTTTTTGAGTAAGTTATATTGACGGGAAGATGTGGCTTTTTCACACTCCATAAAGAGTTGCTCCCCTTTTGCGCTTAAATCGTCGGCAGCTGCCATGTGCAAAGGGAGGGCGAGGATGAGGAGTGTCAAAGATAAGAGCCACGCTGCGAAAGCTGGTATATGATGTCGAGGTTTTGAGTCCAAAATAGGAAGACGGGTGAGGGGATATATCCTCACCCGTCTGCAAAATTATAAATTTAAATGTTAAAAACCATATTTGTAATGATAATTTAACACATATTGGGAATTTGTCGATTTGTTGAATTTTCAGAAAAGGCGCACTCGGGGAGTGGAGCCGCATAGTGTTTATTTATTGACGAACACGAGATACTGTCCCGGGGCGAGCGATGCGGGGATGGCGGCTTCTTCTCCTGTGAAGAAGTTCTGCATGCCGGTCACTTCGGGTTTCTCGCCTGTGAACTCAATGGCTGTGTCGGCTTTGCCAAGGTTGGTGAGCACCACAACTTTTGAGCCGTCTTTCTCGCGAGAGAAGATGTAGAGGTCGGGGCTTTGTGTGGCGTAGCTCACAAGGTCGCCGCCCTCAAGGCCTGCGGCAAGTGCCTTCTGGTTATGCTTGAGGTTGTTGAGTTTCTGATAAAATGTGAAATATTCGTTGCGCGGCTCCCATTGCGGGGCTTTGTCTTTCTCGAAGAACTCGAACGCACGGTTCATGCCTGTTTCCTGGCCGGTGTAGATCATCGGCATTCCGGGGAGTGTGTATGAAAGAACCGCGAAAGCGTCGGTGAGGTTGCCAAGACGCTCGAATTCTGTGCCCTCCCAGGAATTTAGGTCATGGTTGGTGACCATGTTCATCAGGTAGGTGTCTTTAGGATATTCGGCAGCCTGCTCGGCGAGAAGCTTGTCGATGTCGGCGGCATGTTTCTCAGGGAATTCTCTGATGTTGCCCTCTTTGTCTTTGAAAGTGTATTGCCCTGAAGTGGCAGCAATTTCGCTGAAGAGGTCTTTCATAGGCCAGTTGTAGCCCATGTCGAAGCCGTTTTTATGGAGCTCCGGCTTGCTTGCCTCCGCGAGCATGAACACGTCGGCTTTTGCGGCCTCAAGCTGCGGACGGGCCTCGTCCCAGAAATCGGTGGGCACTTCTCCGGCCACATCGCATCGGAATCCGTCTACATCCACGTCTGTGAGCCAGAATTTCATGGCGTCGATCATCCCTTTGCGCATCTCCGGGTTTGAATAGTCGAACACATACACGTCTGTCCAGTCGTAGACGCCGACCATGTTGCCGAGAGAGTCTTTCTCATACCAGTCGGGGTGTTCGGTTATCCATTTGTTGTCGCGGCCGGAATGGTTGGGCACCCAGTCGAGAATCACTTTCATTCCCTGGGCGTGTGCCTTCTTCACCATCTCTTTGAACTGGTCGATAGTGCCGAACTCGGGGTTGAAAGCCTTGTAGTCGGCCACGGCATAGTAGCTGCCGAGAGTGCCTTTGCGGTCTTTCTTGCTGATTGGATGGACAGGCATCATCCAGAGGATGTCTACGCCAAGGTCTTTGAGTCGCGGCAGCTGCTCGGCAAAGGCGGTCACGGTGCCGGAGTCGGAATACTGACGCAGGTTCACTTCGTAGATAACCGCATTGCGGCTCCATTCGGGGTGTTTCACAGTGGTGAATGTGGAGTCGCGTTCTTCGGAGGTTTCTTTGGCCACATTCCCTTTCCCTCCGCAGGCGGAGAAAAGGAGGGCACCGATCATGCCGAGGGCAGAAAAGATTTTTTTCATAAAATCCGGTTTTAGTTTGAATTTTTCAGTTAAGCATAGCCTTTGATTTGCAAACTGCGTTATAAGGGGCTATTGAATGCAAAATTAAAGGAAATAAACGTCATGTCAAAATAAATATGTTTTAAACAGATACAATAGTTCGTTAAAAATTATTCATAGGCTAAGCGGCATCAACCGTCAAGCCAAAGAGTTCTTTGACAAGTTTAGCATTTAAAGTCTT
>VSPM01000090.1 GCA_009775365.1 Muribaculaceae bacterium | reverse complement strand
TTGCTGGTGAGGGTGGATGCTCTGGGGTGTGCTTGTGTGGAGATTTCTGAGTTGGATCTGGAGGGTGTGTGATGGTGTTTGTTAATATTAAATATTGGAAATGATGGAGTGTGATAAGAGGTATCGGATTGCGGTGGCGGGTACGGGCTATGTGGGTATGAGCATGGCTGTTTTGCTGGCGCAGCATAATCGTGTGACGGCTGTGGATGTGGTGGCTGAGAAGGTTGAGATGATCAATCGTGGTGTTTCGCCGATTCAGGATGATTATATAGAGCGGTATCTTGCGGAGGTGGATCTGGATCTGCGGGCTACGCTGGATGGGCGTGCGGCATACAGGGATGCGGATTTTGTGGTGATCGCTGCTCCGACGAATTATGATCCGGCGCTGAATAATTTTGATACGCATTGCATTGAGGATGTGATCGATCTGGTGTTGGAGGTGAATCCGGATGCTGTGATGGTGATCAAGTCGACGATTCCGGTGGGTTATTGCCGGAGTCTATATGTGAAGTATGCGGCTAAGGGTGTGAGGCGGTTGAATCTGCTTTTCTTCCCGGAGTTTTTGCGCGAGAGCAAGGCGTTGTATGACAATCTGTATCCTTCGCGTATCATTGCGGGGGTTCCGAAGATCATCGATGCTGAGGGGTTTGAGGTGGAGAATGAGGCTATCGGGTCGGTGTGTGATATCGATGCGATGGATCGTGCGGCGCATGTGTTTGCGGGGTTGTTGCGCGGGGGTGCTCTGAAGGATGATGTGGCGGTGCTGTATATGGGGATGAAGGAGGCTGAGGCTGTGAAGTTGTTTGCGAATACTTATCTGGCGCTGCGAGTGAGCTATTTCAATGAGCTTGACACTTATGCTGAGGTCAAAGGGCTCGATTCGCGTGCGATCATAGAGGGTGTGGGATTGGATCCGCGGATCGGGACTCATTATAATAATCCATCGTTCGGCTATGGCGGCTACTGTCTGCCGAAGGATACGAAGCAGTTGCTGGCCAATTATCGTGATGTGCCCCAGAACATGATGTCGGCGATCGTGGAGAGTAATCGTACGCGAAAGGATTTCATAGCCGACCAGGTGTTGCGCAAGGCGGGATGGTATGACTATACTGCTGTGAATACTTATGGTCGGGCGCCGGAGGGGGAGTGTGTCATCGGAGTGTATCGTCTGACGATGAAGTCGAACAGCGATAATTTCAGGCAGTCGTCGATACAGGGTGTGATGAAGCGGATCAAAGCGAAGGGTGCTACGGTGATCATCTATGAGCCTACGCTTGAGGATGGCTCCACTTTCTTCGGCTCTCGTGTGGTCAACGACCTCGCCGAGTTCAAGCGGCGTAGCTGTGCGATTCTGGCCAACAGGATGAGCGAGGATCTTAATGACGTGGAGTCGCGGGTGTATACGCGCGATATATTTGCGAGGGACTGATCTCAGGTGTGACAGAATGCAAGCGACAAAAGATATGGTTATGCAAATAAATTGTATTTTGCAAGACGCCAAGCGCGTTAACAATAATCACCACTGTTGAAGATGAAAGATTCTGTTAAGCATATAGCTATATGCTCTGATGAACAATATATGCCATATTGTAGTGTGTTGATAAAGTCAATATGCGAAAACAATACAGATGATAATCTGGAGTTCCATGTGGTGACTGGCGGTGTCTCTTCTGAAGCACATGAAAGAATCCAAACGGTTGTATCTTACTATGGTAAAAAACTCAGTCTATATACGGTGAATTTGTCTGATTTCAAGGATTGTCCCGTCAGAAGGGCTGAACATATAACTGTTGCGTCATATTTTCGTCTGCAATTACCGGAGATTCTGCCGGCTGACGTAAAAAAGGTGTTGTATCTAGATTGCGATATTGTCGTTGATGGTTCAATATCCCCGTTGTTTGACTTTGATCTAACCGGAAAAGCTGTTGGCGCTGTTTATAATCAGACAGGAGGAGATATAAGACATTACAATCGTCTGAATCTTGATTTTTGTTCAGGATATTTTAATTCAGGTGTGCTTATGATAAATCTTGATTACTGGAGAAAGAATAATGTTTCGAAACGAGTCATAGACTTTATCTCTGAAAACCCTGATATTTGCAAATATCATGATCAGGATGGTTTGAATTATGTGCTTCGCAATGAGAAGGTGCTATTGCCGCTGAAATATAATGTCCAGGCACTGTTCTATCTTGATGTGCCGATTATTCCCAAAGTATTTTTTGATGAACTTGAGGAGGCGAAAAAAAGTCCTGTAATCATTCATTATACCGGGAGTGACAAGCCGTGGCAAAAATGGTCAAACCAACCAAACAAAGAGAGGTATATGTTTTATGCGATGTTAAATCCGCTTGTCGCGGAGGCGGTTATAAGGCCGTCGCTGCTTCAGTATGCCAAGCATCATATTAAAAAAATAGCTAAAGGCATTATCAACCGTCACGTATCGGTATTGTGGTAGAGCAAAATCGAAAAAAAATTGCAAACAACAGTGTGATGCTCTTCATACGGACGGGCATAACTGTGATTGTCAGCCTGTTTACTTCGAGGATTGTTCTCCAACAGCTTGGTGTGTCTGATTTTGGAGTGTACAATGTGGTAGGAGGATTTGTAGCTCTTATGGCTTTTATCCAAACCAGTTTTATCCATGGTATTCAACGGTTTATAAATTTTTTCAAGGCTAAAGAGGATGATGACGCTGTTATAGAGGTGTTCTCGGCTTCATTACTTATTTTATTTGTTCTGTCTGCCATTATTATACTTTTTGGGGAAACGGTGGGCATGTGGTTTTTGGATAATTATTTCAATATTCCGTATCAAAGTATGTCGGATGCCCGATGGGTATTCCATTTCTCACTTTTGGCCTCAATCATCTCTCTTTTTCAAACTCCGTTCACATCGACCATAATCGCGAATGAAGATATGCAGGTCTATGCATATGTTTCTATTGTCGAGGTCGCGATGAAGTTGCTGATAGCCTATTCTCTGTGTCTGGCGACAGATGATCGACTAATGCTTTATGCGGTTTTGATCTGCGGATCTTCTATGTTTATTCTGCTTTGTTACATTGCATATTGTCGGAAAAAATACAGGACGTGTCAGATAAGGAGAGTCAGAAATACCCAAATTTATAAGGATCTTTTGTCTTTCTCCGGATGGAGTTTTGTCGGGTCAAGTGCGAACATCTTTTCTGTACAGGGAGTAAATATCATTCTTAATATTTTTTTCGGGACAGTGGTTAATGCTGCAAGAGGCATTGCCGTCCAAATAAGCTCACAGTTAGATAATCTGATAAATAATATACAGGTAGCGATGAATCCGCAGTTGATTCAATTATATTCCACCGGACGGATTTCACAAATGAGGGAACTGCTTAACGATAATTTCAAATGGAATTTTTTTATGATGTGGGTGGCTGGTTTTCCGATCCTGTTCAACACCAAGGACGTATTATGGTATTGGCTTGGTGAAGTTCCAGAATATACGATAGTGTTTACTCAATTGGTGATTTTTCGATGCTTTCTTAAGGTATTCGAACGTCCGTTGATCACTTCTCAAATGGCTCATGGGAGAATGAAGTTTCCAAGCATAATAACAGGCGGTTTTCTAATTCTGGAGGTTTTTTTTGCGTGGGTTTTATTCAAAAATGGTTATCCTCCTTACTGGGCTTTTGTCCTGGATCTATTCGCTATAGTGGCATGTATTGTTTATGATGTTGTCTATCTGAAGATTAAAGGTGTATTCTCTATCAGATCGGTTTTCAGGAGTGTGTTATTACCTTGTTTAGTGATAGTATTGCTTTGCATGGTTGCAGGGACAGGGGTGTCTTATATTCTAATTGGCCAATCGTTTTGGATTTTTGCCGCTCGTTTGATCATGGATTTAATTATTGCGGCTGTGTCAATATGGTTTATAGGTATTTCTAAATGTCAGAGGCAAACACTTATTGCTCAAATTGTGAAACGTTTACATCCGCATGATTGTAAACAGATAGAGACAAACAGGTAGTGTCGTATCGAATTACATTATTACATGTTCATCCTTACTGATGTTTTGGGGGAATAGAATGCACAAAAGCGAATTTATTAGCTTTATGTGGAGGAAATTGATATTTCATACAGACTGTTGATTTTATGTCGATAGCGATATGCATAATATGCTATAACAGACCTGACTCGTTGCGTAGAGTGTTCGGTTCGATAGAGCGTGGCTGTTATGATGGCGATAAGGTGGATCTCATTGTCAGTATTGATTACAGCGGTAGGGATGATGTCAGGAATGTGGCTGACCAGCTGGTATGGAGTCATGGCGACAAACGGATTGTGGCCTATCGACATAATCTAGGACTCCGCTCCCATGTGCTTAAATGTGGTGAGTTTACCAAGGAATATGATGGTCTGATCGTGTTGGAAGACGATGTGTTTGTCGCTCCATCATTCTATCTTTATGCAAGGGCTTGCGTAGAGAAGTATAGCAGTGATGACCGTATAGCGGGTGTGAGTCTTTACTCGTTTGGTGTTAATTATCATAATATGCTTCCATTTGTGCCGTTGCGGTCAGAGAGTGATGTTTATCTTATGCAGAATGCCCAGTCGTGGGGGCAGGTATGGATGACAAAGCAATGGTCGGAATTTATTGATTGGTATGGAAATAATAATGGAGATTTCCATGAGATGCCTCATCTGCCCAAGTCTATATGCAGTTGGAAGAAGTCATGGTTGAAATATCATACCAGATATTGTATTGAAAGGGACAAATTTTTTGTGTATCCTTATGTGTCTCTTTCGACTTGTTTCAGTGACGAAGGGGAGCACACGGCCGGGGCGTCAACAATGGTGCAAGTGCCTTTATTGCATGGGGTGAAAAGGGATTACAGATTGTCGCCGAGTGTATGTTATGACTCTTTTTTTGAGAATGTCAATCTGGCAGATTTTTTAGGGTTTGCAGATCCGGAGGAATTATGCGTGGATATATACGGCGAAAAAGATGACAGGCAAGAGCGCAGATATTGGTTGACGCGCAAGATTGCAGATTATCGGATTCTACATAGTTACGGACTCAGACTCAAACCAGTTGAGCAAAATATATTTAATGAAGTATCCGGAACCGATGTGTTTCTGTATGATGTGAGCGAGTCTTCTCCCAATCGGATAAAACATAGTCCATTTGGTTTTGAGCAGTATTTGTATAATGATTTTTTAGGCATTAAAAAGAGCTCAAAGATTCTGTTTGGAAAAATCTTAAAGAGGTTGCGTAATCGGTGATACGTAGATTGATAAAATATTTCATTCTTAAGTGGAGGTGGCGCGGGAAGGCGCGCTTTGGCTTGTCTGCGAAAATTGGATTCAGGTCCACGTTTGAAGGAATGAATGTAATAGGTCATGCTTCAGAGTTTTCAGGTGATATGGGGCGGGGATCATATATTGCAAACAACAGCACGATTGCCGGAAAGGTTGGACGGTTTAGTTCTATCGGTCCTTTCTGTGTAACGGTAACGGGTGTTCATCCATATACATATCCATATGTGTCGACGTCGCCTTATTTTGTGTCGGCATTGAAACAGAATGGTCACAGGCTGTATGAACGGTCGGTGTTCGATGAATTCAAATATGCCGATGATGCCGGACATTATATCGTCATAGGAAATGATGTGTGGATCGGTGCGTCCGTGACGATTGTCAATGGTGTGACAGTTGGTGACGGGGCAGTGGTTTTGGCAGGTGCGGTTGTGACCAAGGATATACCGCCTTATGCGATAGTCGGTGGTGTACCGGCAAAAGTTCTTAGATTCCGTTATGAAAAGGATGATATAGACATGTTTATGAATAGCAAATGGTGGGATAAGGACATCGCATGGTTAAGACAGAATCGGGCGTTGTTTTTATCGGTTAAAGATTATAAAGCTTATGGGGTGTAGAATCTCTGTTGTTACGGTTTGTTATAACGCAGTCGATTGCATCGAGGATACGATGCTGTCGGTGCTCGGTCAGACATACCCTGATATCGAATATATCATTATCGATGGCGGATCAACCGACGGCACAGTCGATATAATAAAAAAATACACCGGTCGGCTGGCCTACTGGATATCCGAACCTGACAAAGGTATCTACGACGCCATGAACAAAGGCATAGCCGTCGCCACCGGCGACTACATCAATTTCATGAACGCGGGGGATACTTTCAGGGATCAGTCATCAATAGATACTTATGTAGATGTTATAAAACCAGAGAGTGAAATTATATATGGTGATGTAATTATTAAATATCACAGTCGATTTCAATACCGAAAACCATTATGGTTAGATCATTTATCTGAATGTCTGCCATTTTGTCATCAGAGTGTGATCGTGAAGACAGGATTATTGCGTGATCGACAGTTTGATACATCTTACCGTATTCTGGGAGATTACGATTTCTTTTATAGCTGTTATAAGCGAGGATTATGTTTCCAATATATCCCAGAGGCTTTATCTGTTTATGATTCTACAGAAGGGGTTTCTAAGGATTGTTTATCGGAAATAATGGCTGAAAAATTCAGAATCTGGGGGATTGAACATAATTGGTTGTTGAAATTACCATGGCAAGTAAAACTGATTAAAGATAAATCAAGCCACGCCATAAAAAAAATATTACCACCTTGTCTGGTTTTACAAATAAAAGGGCTATTGTATAAGTTTAGGCGGTAATTTGGGTATAATTACCATGGTATATATTTTGTTTCTGCTATTGTCAATGTGTTATTTGTCTCTTCTCGGACGATATGGCTATGGCAGCTATGGCAAGTTCGTGGTTTTTTGTTTCCCTGTAATATTATTATGGTGTCTGATCGTCGGGGGGCAATATGGTATCGGAACGGACTATTTTAGTTATACAGATATATTTCAAGGCCATAACATGGAATATGTTTCTGGTATAAGAGGGGAATATGTTTTTTCCGCTATTGTAAACATAGTATTATTTTTATCCTTACCACCACAATGGGGATTTGTGATAATAGCATTGATGGAAGCACTTCTGTTGTGTTATATCATGCATAAATGTGTCAGGCTAAGATTTGTTTTCTTGTTTTTTTTCACCTTTGTCTGTTTTTGTGGAACATTTCATAATCAGATGAATGGTATTCGCCAATATTTAGCGATTTATATGATTTCGGTGATTGTGATTTGGCTGTGCAAGAAGAATTGGTGGAGGGCATTTGTTTTAGCGATCGTAACTTGCTTTATACATAAAAGCAGTATGATAATCCTGCCGGTAATCGTATTGATCTATTTATTGCGTAAAAAAGACTCCAGGACAACTTTACTGACAGTGATACTGATAGGAATAGCTTTAAGTATAATTCTTAATAATGAGATAATAAAGCTTGTGGTACCGTATTTCGATTTATACAGTCATTATCTTTCGTCTGAGAGGATCGAGTCTTACGGATTTGCTCAAAAAGCAACAAAATATATCTATATCCCTCTGATAATTTGGTCGATATGTAAGTATCCAGACTATCGACTAGATCTTTTCCATAGATGTCTTTATGTTTTTGGAATATATGGCTTTGCGATAAAGTTGGGGGTGATGTCTATGGCCATAGTGTCTCGCATTGGACTTTATCTGGAGATTATCGGAGGTCTACCGATAGTCTATCTGCTTATATATTTGTATAAAAAGGCTCGGTTAAGGCCATATTTTCTTCTTCTGCTGCTTTATTTATTTGTGCCCTATGCCTTCAAGGTACTTGTAATGAAAACAGGGGAGTACAATTTCGACTCAATTTTCTTTCATTGGAATCAGTTACAGTAATAATTCCGACTTACAGACCTGAAGATTATTTAGCTCAATGTTTGGATTCGCTTGACTTGCAAACGTTGGCAAAAGATTATTTCAGGGTGATAATAGTGCTAAACGGTGACCGAGATCCATTCTGGTCAATGATTAATAATTGGTGTGAAAGCAAAGCGTTGCGATATGAGTTGATATATACTCAAACCAAAGGGGTGTCTAATGCGCGAAATATCGCCCTCGACAAGGTTTCGACTCCTTTTGTAGCTTTCATTGATGATGATGACTATGTTTCGCCTGATTATCTTAAATCACTGTTTGAGTGCATAAATGATAATCCTGAAGGTACTGTCGCATGTAGTGATGTGCGTACATTTGATGAAAAAGGCAATTTCGGTTCAGATTACATTTCGCGTGCTTATAACAAGGCCGTGGCATCGGGTGGCAAATCGTCAATGTTTAGTCGCCGAAGGTTTTTGTCATCAAGTTGTTGCAAACTGATTCCAATGTCAATAATTGGCCAACGACGGTTTAATCCTGAGGTCAGGATCGGTGAAGATTCTCTGTTCATGGCATCAATATCCGACAGGATTACAAGTATAATGCCAGCTTCGGATAATGCGATATATTACCGACGACTGCGGATGGGTTCTGCAACTCGCAGTAAGGAACCACTGCTAACACGAATCAGAAGAAAAATCAGTTTGATAGGACGCTATATAGGGATATACATCAATGGATATCCTGCTTATAGCATAGTGTTATTTATGACTAGAATCGTGGCGATTATCAAAAGTTGACATGAAAATATATCGGATTGGCGGTGGCAGGTACGGGCTATGCCGGTCTGAATATGTCTACTCTTTTGGCTCAGCGTAATATAATAATGTGGTGGCTGATGGTGATGGCGGTTTCTGCGGTATGTGAGGGTCTGACGGATGCAGAGCAACGGGTGTATGCGCGCGATCTCTTCGCCTGTTACTGAAAGGTAGTTGCGTAAATAATTTTTGGATCGAACCTTGCAATATATATCGTTATGAAAGATTATGGATTGGTATCTATTATCACTCCAAGCTATAACAGTAGCAAATTTATTGGAGAAACAATCGAATCAATACAGGCTCAGACCTACAAACATTGGGAATTGCTGATTGCCGATGACTGCTCTACTGATGAAACTCGCTCTATTGTAGAAAAATATGCCGTAAATGATTCGCGGATCAGGCTGTTCGTGCTGGAACAGAACTCTGGTGCCGGAGTCGCAAGAAACAAAGCGATTGAGAATGCAAGTGGCCGTTATATTGCGTTCTGCGATAGCGATGATCTATGGCTACCGGGAAAGCTTGAAAAACAATTGGACTTTATGAATGGCATGGGATGCGCATTATCTCATACCTCATATCTGACATGTGATGAATCCAGTAATATTACGGGAATCATTGTATGCCGTAAAAAGGAAACCTTAAAGACTATGCTCGGCGATGACAAAATGGGTTTTCTTACGGTAATGTATGATGTTTCGAAAATAGGATGCAAACCATTTATGCCTGACTTAAGAAAAAGGCAAGATTGGGCGTATAAGTTGATAATACTGAATATATGCGATGTCGCTTACGGAATGAAGGAACCATTGTCCATTTACCGTCATACATCCGGGTCATTGTCCAATAACAAACTCGGTCTGGTAAAATATAATATAGCTGTTTATACGGATGTATTGAAGTGGAATAAAATAAGGGCATACATGTATTTCATGTTCTTTTTTGTGCCGAAATATATTATAAAGAAAAGATTACAACATTATGTAAACGGTTGATGTCTTGCTTTATAGGACTGTTTTAATATGGGTGGTCCAATGGGGTGG
The DNA here is from genome assembly GCA_009775365.1 of Muribaculaceae bacterium. Taxonomy (GTDB): domain Bacteria; phylum Bacteroidota; class Bacteroidia; order Bacteroidales; family Muribaculaceae; genus Lepagella. The sequence continues at coordinate 50 of VSPM01000090.1, read as the reverse complement.
TTAAAACAAGATCTGGATCGTCAAGTAAGAATTTACAATTCCTTTTATAT
>VSPM01000009.1 GCA_009775365.1 Muribaculaceae bacterium | reverse complement strand
AGTTGAGATTAATCCGTAAATTCCCCGTTATATCCAAGAAAAAACAAGTGGTTTGCACGTTAAAAGGGAGGTTTTCCACTTACCTTCCCATACTATCAATCTTAAAGAATACAAAAACACCCAATTTTACATTCTTGGGTGTAAAATTGGGTGTTTGCTTTGCAATTTGCTGATTTTCAGCGTTTATTGCGGAGAGAGAGGGATTCGAACCCCCGGAGGTGTTACCCTCAACGGTTTTCAAGACCGCCGCAATCGACCACTCTGCCACCTCTCCATGCTCGCTTCAAGTATCGGCTTCGCGCCGTTCCTATCCGTTTGCGAGTGCAAAGTTACAACCTTTTTTTTATTCTTGCAACTTTTTCTTGTTTTTTTTACAACTTTTTATTTTTTATTCTCCTCAAACCTCTATATATCCATTGTTTATATTAATTTTGCAGTCCAAATTTTTTCTGATTTATGGATAGCAATAAATTCAAAGGACATGCAGCCATGACGGGCGCTGAGGTGCTATGGGGCGTAAGCGCACCGCTTGGCAAGGGTGTGCTCATGGCCGGAGTGTCGCCTCTCTTACTCACAGACTGCCGAATGATCGGGGCCGCCATTCTGTTCTGTATTATATCTCTTTTCGTAAAAAATGAGAAAGTGTCGCCGAACGATCTTCTCAAGATGTTTTTCGCCTCACTCTTCGGCATTGTAATCAACCAATCCTGCTTCATATGGGGGCTTAGCCTCACTTCCCCGATCAACGCATCGATTATAACCACATCGCTTCCAATTCTAACAATGGTGCTCGCCGCTATTGTGCTCAGAGAGCCTATCACAAAACTAAAAGTTAGCGGGGTTTTCTTAGGGGCGGTCGGAGCCCTGATTCTCATCTTTGGCGGCCACAGCAACGAATCTTCGGGATCACCCGCAGGCGACATACTCGTGATCTGCGCTCAACTAAGTTTCACCCTCTACCTCGTGATGTTCAAAGGACTGATATCGAAATACTCCCCTATCACTCTTATGAAATGGATGTTCACTTACGCATCTATTTGCATCATTCCATTCACATACACTGAGTTTACGTCTCTGAAACTCGAATCGCTGTCGGCATACGCCATCTGGGGAACACTCGGAGTTGTGGTGGGACCAACTTTTCTAAGCTATCTTCTGCTCTCTCTCGGGCAACGCAACCTCAGGCCCACAGTGACAGCGATGTATAATTACCTCCAGCCTATTGTGGCATCAATAGTGGCAGTAGCCGCCGGCCTTGGCGTATTCTCTTTCACAACAGCCATCGCCATACTGCTTGTGTTCTCCGGCGTCTTTCTTGTGACCCGAAGCAAAAGCCGCGAAGATCTAATCAAAGAGCAACACCCCTCAAACAATCAATCTTGAGACATCGGTCATTTAAGATTCTTTCGGATTGTCTTTAGGAGCTCTCCGTCCGGAGTATCGCCGGAATAGTCCCAAAACATAATCCCCCCGAGGCCATTTTCGTTAACATATCTGCATTTCTGAGCCAACGATTCAGGATTGTCATAGCATATCACCATCTCTCCGTTATCGTCTGCCACATATGGCACTTTAGCCACATCGTCAAAGACAACGCGATACCCCTTTATTTTCTTAATTTCGTCATAGTCTATAAAATCAGGGAACACGCCTGCCTTGCCATGACCGTAAAAAGGGACTCCGAGCACCAGTTTCGATGCCGGCACACCTGATTCCATATGAGCCCTTATCCCTTCGTCTGCAGTCATATCACCACTAAGCGGCGAGCGATATAACGCTGAATGATGGCTCGGAGGACGGTTAAGGTCATAGGCCATCACATTCACAAAGTCCACATATTGCATCATGGGCTTAAACTCATAGAAACTCACGGTTGCAGGCGATGCAAGAGTCAGCAGTTTGTCTGCGCCTATTGCCTCGCGTATGTCACGCATTAGCAATATATAGTTGTCCTTGTCTTCAGGCGAGCTTGAAATGCCGGCCACACTGCTTCCGGGATACTCCCAGTCGATATCAACCCCATCCAAGCCAAACTCATCTATCACTCGTTTGCAATCTTTTGCAAACGCCTTACGCTTTTCTGCGCCTGCCGCCATCTCACTGAAATTGCCGCTTCCCCAGCCTCCTACCGAAAGCTGCACCTCCAGATTTTTGTTTCTCTTTTTCAATGCCGCGACATCTCTGAGCCTTGAAGGATTGTCAATCCTTATACCGTCGAATGAGTTATTTACATGGCCGAACGCATAATTAATATTGGTGAGCGACTTCGGATTAGGCATATCTTCACTCCAAGAGGTGACATAACCCACAATTCTCTTATCGCCCGCCTCTGCCAAAGCCGATGAAAATAGCATAAACGCCAACACTGATAATACTTTGAACACGATTCTATATCCTGTTCTGAATCCTGTCAAATTTTTCATCTTGATATAAGTTCTAAAAGACGCTCCATCAGATCTCGATTATTGCTCAGGCGCGGCACCTTGCGCTGGCCGCCGAGTTTATGGCTTCCGGCGCTTTTCAGCCATTTGTCAAAAAGGCCGGAAGGCGCCGTCAGCACCTCGGGAGGGTCAAGAAATATCGTGTGGCTGCGTTTTGCATCATAGTCAGAATTCAGCTTACGAAGCTCCTCATCGAGAATCATCGCAAATTTATTATTGTCTTCAGGAGCCTTCTCCCATTCTATAAGCCACTGGTGACGCCCCTTCTTTCCGTCTGACGCAAAGACAGGCGCCGCAGTATAATTCAATATTGACGCACCGCAACGATCGCATGCCGCAGCCATGCCCCTTTCTGCATTATCTTCTATAAGCTCCTCGCCGAACGCATTGATAAAGCTCTTTGTGCGCCCTGCTATACGAATCTTCATGGGAGATGTCTGCGTCACTCTCACCGTGTCGCCGAGATGATAACGCCACAGGCCGTTGCTTGCGCTTATAATCATCTCATAGACCACACCCTTCTCAAGCTCCCATATAGGGCGAGGTCGCTTGTCATCACCCTCTACCGGGATAAACTCATAGAATATGTCCCTGTCTACAATCAGCAGCATCGACCCGTCGGAAAAATCATTCTGCACTGCAAAAAAGCCTTCCGAAGCATTGTAAGTCTCAAGGAAATGCATCTTCGCGGGATCGGTGATGCGACGGTATTCGTCCCGGTATGGCTCAAATGATATGCCGCCATGAAAAAACACCTCAAGATTCGGCCATACTTCCGATATATTGTCTACACCCTTGGCCTCCATTATTCTCCTTATCACTGTCAGAAACCACGACGGCACTCCTGATATGTTGGTGACATCCCTGTTACATGCCGACCTCACAAGCGCCGGAAGCTTTGTCTCCCAGTCGGGCATGAGGGCAGTCTTCTTGTCGGGAATCCTTACAAAATTTGCAAACGGGTTTATGCGGTTGATAAGAGTGGCGCTAAGGTCGCCTATATGCACCTTGCCGGGGCCTATTCCCAATGTGTTGGAGAAAGAGCCACCCAATATGAACCCTTTCCCGGCAAACATACGGCTCCCGGGCACAAGACGCAAATAGTGGGCCACAGTGTCGGCTCCACCTCTATAATGATTCTCGTTGAGCGAGTCGCGGGTTACAGGTATATATTTCGACTTGCCTCCTGACGTGCCCGACGACTGGGCGAAATCCCTGCACACTCCTCGCCAAAGCACATCCTTCTCCCCCCTTATCATTCTCATCACAAGGGGGCGCACATCTTCATAACTTATCAACGGCACACACGACGCGTAGGCGCCATAGACGTTGCCGCTGCTCTTTATAGAAGAGAAATCGTAAGTCTTGCCATATTCAGTGTGAGCGGCACGCTCAAGGAGCCTGCGCAACACGCCGGCCTGAAGCGAATCGGAGTCGCTTCTCCAGGAGTCTGTGCGTTCCGCAAGTTTCACAAAACCGGGTCTCACTATGGGAGTGAAATCTATTTTCATCTCTGAACGTGGAATTTCTGTGATTTAATCTTTCTTATCTGCCATATAAGCATTGATGTAGTCACCAAGGTCGCAGCAAGGTCGCTTATCGGATAACAGCACCACACGCCGTCAAGGCCAAAATGCGGAGGGAGGATAAGGAGAAGCGGTATCATAAAAATTATCTGACGTGTGAGCGAGAGAAACACAGCCTTGCCGGCCATGCCGAGCGACTGAAAAAAGTTTGTGCCGACAATCTGGAAGCCAACCATCCAGAACGTCACTGTGGTGATTCTGATGCAGTTCACGGCACACTGTATCTGAGTCTCGTCCTGCATAAACATGCTTGCAATCACACGCGGATTGAACGCGCCGAGAAGACTGCCTATAGTGGTGACAACCACCGCGCTTCCGGCCGCGAGCCAGAGAGTCTTGAAAAGCCTGTCGAAACGGCCGGAGCCATAGTTATAGCCAAGAATAGGCTGCATCCCCTGGCATATGCCGATCACGACCATCACAAAAATAGTGACAAATCGATTGAACACCACAACTGAGGCTATGGCATTGTCGCCTCCATACTTCAGCAATGAGTTGTTGACAATGGCATTAATCATCGAGCCTGCCACATTTATGAGAAACGGGGCCATGCCTATGTATAGAATAGACTTAATCACCGGCCAATTGAACTTAAATGTGCCTCTCACGAAATGAAGCTCGCTCTCCTTCTTGAAGAAATGGCTCATGACAAAAAATGCCGTCACAAGCATAGATATATCGGTGGCTATGGCAGCACCCTTTATTCCCCATTTGAATCCGAACAGAAACAACGGGGCCAGAATCATGTTGAGCCCTGCTCCTATTAGATTTGTGTACATGGCTTTTCCGGGATACCCCGTGGCGCGCATCACATTGTTGTAGGAGAATGTCAGGTTCATCAACACCATTCCGGGCAGAACCCACATCAGGAACTCCCGCGCATACGGCAGAGAGTTTGGCGAAGCCCCGAACATTTTCAATATCGGAGTCAGAAACACGGCAAACACAGTTATATAGGCCAGACCTATCAACACCGTGAGCTGCACGGAGTTGCCAAGAATGACCTCTGCCATTCGCTTGTCGTCCTGCCCCATAACGATGCTCACCCTTGTGGCCGAGCCTGCACCTATAAGCATACCGAGAGCCGTGGCAAGATTCATGACAGGGAATGTCACTGCAATTCCGCTCACCACATTCGGGTCGTCGATCGCATGACCGATTACAATTGAGTCGATGATATTATAGATAGACATCACGACAGTGCCAACCACTGCCGGTAGGCTATATTTGAGCAGCATGCGCCATATGCTTGCGGTGCCCAGTTCTTTTAATCTGTCGGCGTTGCCTGTTATTGCCGTAGCCATATATAGTTTATTGGAATATTATAAAATTATGCGCCATGCCCGGAAGAGGCATAATTCTCACACAGCCGGCACACAGTGTCGGAGATGCAAAGTTACTAATTTTCCCACCCTCTACCAAATCAACGTTTCTACTCTGTTTTAGGTTTTGCCCCTGTGTCTTGAAAGAATTAGGATAACTTTTATTAACTTTGCATGATTAAACCATCTGCTATGCGATTCCGACTAATCATTATCTCGCTCTTTTTTCTATTGTCAGGGCTCTATTCCACTCTGTCTGCGCAATTAATTCCTGTAGAAGACCAAAAGGAGTTTGTTGACTCACTGAAAAAAGAACTTGACTACGGCCCCTATTTCGGGCTTTACAAAGACAATTATTTCACCGTGGGCACTGCCCCTTTCAGGAAGCCGACAGCAATGAATTCTGATGTAAAATTTCAAATTTCGCTTGCAATACGACTGACCGATACTGTGCTGCCGTGGGATTCTTTTGTGTTTCTTATGTACACACAAAAGACCCTTTGGAATGTCTTTCAAAATTCAATGCCGATGCGCGACCTTAATTTCAACCCGGGAATCGGCTGGTCAAAACCTTTTTTCAGCAAAGACCGTTATGTTGGTAAACTCACGCTCCTTGTGGAGCATGAAAGCAACGGACGCGACGGCGACGAATCGCGAAGCTGGAACAGAATCTCTATATACGGTTCTACTATAATCGACGAATGGCTGATGGTGCACGCAAAGTTCTGGATTCCTGTCATTGACGGAATGAACAATAAGGACATACTTGACTATTGCGGAATATATCAGCATGGAGTGGTCATAACAACCCCCAACAAGAAATTCTCGTTTGGAATAACCGGCGTGAAACGCAAGGGCTGGAATCTGAATTTCAACACCATATTTGATTTCAGCTGGAGGGTGCATGAGAAATCAAACCTTAATCTCTTCGCCCAGTATTACAACGGCTACGGAGAGAACCTCCTAGACTACAACCAGTTCCATTCACGTCTTCGTGTCGGAATAATCTTTAAACCCAAATTCTTCTCTGAATTTTAATGACACCGGCAAACATGGCAGAACACTTTGTCCCCATTTTCGGAAACTATATCTCAACACCGGCCTGGATATGCCTTGCCATATCGGTAGCCGCAGCCGTTATCGCTCTCCTCACGCGGTTCATACCAATCTGGAAAACTGCGCGTGTTGCCAAGGCACAAGACCCGGAATCCGACTTCTTATCGTTCGAAAACGCAAAAAACGTTCCAATGGTGTCAGTGATTGTCTACACAATTTCCACCGAAGACATCCTGCTCGAATATCTTGACAAGATAATGAATCAGGATTACCCAGACTATGAAGTGATTCTCGTGAACGAAGGGGGCTACGAAGTGACTGCCTCATTGGCTGAAAGACTTCAGCAGCTATACCCCGAGCGCCTTTATGTCACTTTTATCCCACCGGAATCACACAATCTCAGCCGGCGAAAACTCGCTCAGACAGTGGGAATGAAGGCGGCAAAAGGAGAGATAGTGCTGACAACCAGTTCTAATTGCATAATCCCCTCAAATTCATGGCTATCGCTCATGATGCAGCCATTTGGCGCAAATTCTGACACCGACATAGTGCTTGGCTATTCACATATCGAATTCGATAACCTTCACGGCATAGGAAAATGGTATAAGGAATTTGACTCCACTCTCACCGCATGCCAATGGATAGGAGCGGCTGTCAACCATCACCCCTACCGTGGCGACGGTTTTAATCTGGCTTTCAGAAAGCGACTGTTCTTCGAACAGAAAGGATATTCCAAGACCCTTCATCTAAAGAACGGCGACGACGACCTGTTCATAAATGAGATAGCAACCAGCACAAATACCGACGTGATGATTTCTCGCGACGCAATCCTCACCTACGACTGGGGAGAATCAGGCAACAGGGTGCATTCTGAACTTAAAGATCGTTATCGCTTTACATCCCGGCTCCTACCCAAAGCGCCTTTCCTCAAAGCGGGTGCCGGGTCATTGATGCAATGGGTGTGTGTGGCATCGGCTGTGACAGGGGCTGTGATCGAACTTCCCGATCTCCTCCCCGCCGCTGTGGCGCTTGGCATAATCCTGATTTTCAACATAACAGAGATTCTTATCTATCGCAAGGCCGCCCGCGCACTCGGATCAGTATGCCTGTGGTGGTCGCTACCCATCTTCCTGTTGTGGCATCCTGTAGCCAACTGGCTGTCACGCCCGACTCGTCAGCGCAGACGCAAGAACTTCACATTCGACTGAAAAAAGTTATTGACAATTCCGGCCCAAACTGTCAATAATTTCCACAAAACACTGAAAAGCAAGCAGGCGGCACAATGTGCCGCCTGCTTGCTTTTCATATTATGTTATGCCGGAATCTATGTCAATGAGTCTCCACTTTAACAGTTGGTGGAAGATCGCGGTTGCGTTTATCGCATTCCTCAACTATGGCATCAGCAAGAACCGAGAATGCAACAGCTTCCGGATTAAGAGATTCCGGAGTGCCTGTGAGAGAGTCAGCCATCAAGGCAGAAGTAGTAGGTGCTCCAATATCCGTCTTTTCACAGATATCGGCCACTAACGGAATCTGCACAAGCAGTCTGACTCCAAGTTTTTCGGCCAATCTAACTGCTCCTCCATTGCCAAAGATGTAATATTTTTCATCAGGATGAGACATAGGGGTAAACCATGCCATATTCTCTACCATGCCGAGAATAGGCACATTCACCTTGTCGCTCTTGAACATGGCAATCCCCTTCCGTGCATCGGCGAGCGCCACCTCCTGAGGTGTAGACACAACCACAACGCCTGTAATAGGGAGAGTCTGCACAAGAGTCAGATGAATGTCACTTGTGCCGGGAGGCATGTCAATGAGGAAGTAATCGAGCTCGCCCCACCATGCGTCGCTGATCAGCTGTTTGAGCGCATTGCTTGCCATTCCTCCTCGCCACAAGACAGGGCTGTCTTTATCTACCACAAAGCCGATACTGAGCATTTTCACTCCATATTTCTCTACCGGCTCTATCCAGTCGCGGCCATCATGATTCACCATGTAAAGCGGCTCATCCTCCACTCCAAACATCTTCGGCATCGACGGGCCGAAAATATCAGCATCAAGAAGGCCCACCTTATATCCTTTGGCGGCAAGCGCGATAGCTACATTGGCGGCCACCGTTGATTTTCCCACGCCACCTTTGCCGGAAGAGATTCCAATAATGTTTTTCACCCCGGGCAAAGGATTTGCCGGCTTTTCAGCCACAGGCTTGCGATACTTCACAGCGATGTTGTCTTTAATCTCTACATCGGGGGAGATATAGGCGTTGATGGCTGCCTCTGCCGAACGAACCACACTGCGTATAAACGGGTCGGTAGGCTTGTCGAATATCAGTGAGAACGACACCTTATTGCCATCTATGCGGATGTCATCCTCTATCATGTCATTCTCGGCAAGGCTCTTGCCATTGCCGGGATATTTCACATTCTTGAGCGCATCAAGAATAAGATTAGGGTATAGAGTCATAGGGTTATATATTTTACTGCCGCAATCAGCCGGCAATCAAATCCACAAATCTGTTTCTCTCATTGACACTCCTTCATGGGGGTGTGGCGAGGATAGGCGCGATAGTCATCCTTTTCTATGTCGTCGGAATTCGGCTCCATAAGATTATCAAACGAATGCGGACGCATCGATATTAGTTTTATCTTCTTGCCCCTTGAAAGCCATTGGCTTTCGTAATAGGTCTTGATAGAACTCACCGGGTCGGCCATCCCGCTCCCATATAGGTCGTCTGTAATAGCAACAATTTCAAACCCGTTGAGTTCGGCAAGACGCCGTGTATATTCAAAAAGGAACGGCGAATCCGTTTTAAGGTTGATGATTCCTCCGGGCTTCAAAAATTTGCCATACATAGTGAGGAAACGTGTAGACGTGAGCCGCTTTCTGGCTTTCTGCATCTGTGGGTCGGGGAAAGTGATCCAGATCTCTTCCACCTCTGCGGGCGCGAAAAACTTGTCGATATTCTCGATTTCCGCACGCAGAAACGCAGCGTTGGCAATGGAGTTCTCCTCCACTTCCCTGGCGCCGCTCCACATTCTCGCCCCCTTGATGTCGACGCCTATATAGTTGCGCTGTGGATTCGACTTGGCAAGGGCAACAGTATATTCACCCTTGCCACACCCTAATTCGAGCGTTATAGGCCCTTCATTCTGAAAAAAAGCTTCATTCCATTTTCCCACATACGGGAATCCTTCCGACAGCAGCACCTCCCTGGGATATTGAAGCGCACACCGGAACGTGGACATGTCAGCAAATTTTTTTAACTTATTTTTTCCCATAGTTTATGTCGTATCAGTCTATAGTGTCAGTTTTGAATAACGCCTCACACAACAGTAATTAAAACCTCCGGCAAGGCTTCCGGTGTCAGGGCATCATCACTGTGGCGGTACGCAAAGAACCCTCTGTGCTTGCCTTCACAATTAAAATCTTGTCGCCTATGCCCGACATGTCGATTTCAACCCTGTCTCCTGAATAAGAGCCGGAATGAACAACGTTACCATTGACTCCGTAAATCCATACTTCTCCCCCTGTTGTCGGCCATTCGACAACAATCACGTCTTTATGAGGATAAATGATAATTTCGCTGTCGGCCTCAACACCTTCAATCTTAGACGGGCCGGCTATTATTTCAAAGCGGCTCCACAATGGGTCAGAAGCCCAGATGTCGTATGAATCAGGCGAGACGTAGAGAAAAACATCCTTTGTAGAAATACCCTCAAACGCATCATCCGCCACAGTCGGCAACGACGCGCCTAACAGGTTGGCATCTATGGACTGAAGCCCTGTGCATCTCGCAAAAGCGCCTTCTCCTATGTGGTTCAGAGAACTTGAAAAGACTATATGCGAAAGATAAGACGATGAAAACGCGTAATCACCCACCTCAGTTGCCTTTTCCATTATCTCGCTAATCTTTAACACCTTCGATGAAGCCGCATACAATGTTGGCACTTCCTGCGGCGTCCCTTCCACTTGAGCAAGCAACGAATTCGACATAAGCACACCATCGCCAAATGTCGCACCCGGGTTGACAATAGCCTTTCTCATGCTTTTGATTCCTGACAAGGAGTAGTCGCCATAACTTACGGCCCCGGAGGCATCTATCGATGCAAGAGCAGAACCGGAAAACACCTCAGCCCCATCTATGGCCACGCCTTTCGGCAACGTTACATCTTTAAGCGAAGTGCATTTGGCAAATGCACAATCACCCACCGACAGGAGTGCGGCCGGCCCGTGAAACGCCGCAAGTTTCGTGCATCCGTAGAAGGCATACGCCGACACCGTATGCAGCCCTTCCGGCAAAGCCACCTCTTCAATCATAGACGAGGCAAAAGCTCCTTCAGGAATAACCTCCACATTCGATGGCAGAGCCACATACTTCAGAGCCGAGCCAAAGAATATGTAATCCTTCAGTTCACCGTCAGCATAATATGAACGCTCCCCGGGTCTGAACGACGGCATTGTGCATTCCACAATCCTCAGCCCGCTCATGTCAAGACGCGATATGTGGCCGGGAAGCGACATAAGAGCCGGGAAATCCCTCGCGTCAGCCTCCCCCTTGATCACAAGCGCGCTGTCTTCCGCCGGAATGCCGCGCATACTTGCGGCCAGGCTGCCCGGAGTGATTTCTATTTCAGCGGCATGGAGCGTCATTCCCAATAACGGAACGGCTGTCACTGCGGCGAAGCATTTAAGGTTCATATAATTTTGTCGGTTTGGTAGTTTCATATAATTTTGAAGCTCTCGTCTGTCAGTTCACCACAAGTATCTTCCCTGCGGCAGCAAACTCCGTGTCGTTTTTCCCCGACGACACAAGCACATAATAGACACCGCTCGACACCCTCTTGAACTGATGGTTGGTCACATCCCACTTCACTTCCGAACCGTTGGCACGCCCGAGTTCTTTGACAATATTGCCTGACGCGTCTACAATCTTCACAATTCCTCCGGAAGGCGCCCCCTCAATCGTGACATATCCCAGATAATCGGGGCGAACAGGATTCGGGTACACCTTTACCGACTCTTCACTTCCCGCCGAAGAGCTCCCTGAAAGAAAATACTCCACAAGACCCATACCCGTGGAAATCATCATGGAATTATTCGCAGGAATATACTCAAGCCCATATGTGGCATCATCCGGCATAGGGCTGTTTGAACTGTTAAACTCTCCTACAATCTCGCGACCGTCTGATGATGTGCATAACACGCCGCCTAATGTGGCAAACCATTTTCTGCCATTTCCGTCACTGGTTATTTTATTTACAGACACTCCGTCGAGCAGATAGTCTGCAAGGTTAGTTCCGTCATTTCTGGCAATCTTAATTCTGGTGACTCTCGGAGATGATGAAAATGCCTGTTCAGGGTCAAGATAAAACACACCGCCGTCATGACCTATCCACACATTGCCGGTTGCAGGATCTTCCCACATACACCTGATATGGGTGGGAGATATCGAGCTCCCTTCCTGATCTACAAATTCGGTTTTTTTTATCACTCCAACAGTGTCATCCGATGAATCGAGAGGAGTGCCATTAGTGTCAATCACCACCAACGGGCTGTCATACTGGCCTGTGGTGTAGACAAGATAATTCCGGTTTGACGAATGCCGCAGCGGCAACAATTTGTCGATATTGTTGGGCAAGAAACCTTTTACCTCCAAAACCTTCGGCGCGACCAGCGACGTGGCAGACGACGTTGCTTTGCGGTCTTCCGGAGTCCAGCAATAAAGATATAGCCTTTCTGGGTTCTGATTGTCAAGGTCTATATACATCGTCCATAGATTGCCATAATAATCAAACTCAGGAGCGGTGAACTGGCATCCCCACTTGTTTTTTCCTGTCTGATCAGGCACAAACTCCACAAAACCCGGAAGTTTGCTTCCCGTGTCAGACGGACGAGAAAGATGTATCACGTCGGAAGGGTCGGAAAGGTTAATTCGAGCCAATCCGTTGTACACCGACGTCATATATATTAAATCCGGATTGTCGGGATCAATTGCAAAACCGTTAGGAGAGCGCATCATTTTTGTCTGTTCCGGATTTGTGTATGCCGGCGACAGGTTGCTCCAGCGGCTATCGCGGTATGCACTGAGCAATGCAGGCGACGAATGGCTGTAACTGTCATTAAAGTTATAGTCATAGCCATAGTTCACAAGCATAAGCCCTTTCGATGGATGCACGAGCATGTGTGTTGAAATGAAAGGAGCCGGAGCATCCGGCAGCATATAGTCGCGGGTCATTGTCCAGGAAGTCCCGTCTGCACCTGGCTTGCCACTTCTTATTCCTTTTCTGGCCATCCCTTGCCACACCTCCGACATGTCATAAGACCCGGCTGATATTCCGGTCTGCTCTTCAGGAAAATCGGTTGCGGAAAATTTGCCATCCGGAGTGAACTGATAAAGCCGTTTTGCCGATGCCATTGTCACTCCGTTCTTATTGTTCTCGGTGTTATAAAGTGTAGAGCTTGTCAAAATGGGAGTGACTGCTATTTTGCCATTTTGCAAAGATATGGAGCTGACCTCTCTTGCTTTATTCTTATAGGCAGCCACCAGACACATGTCGGCTGACAACGGCGCAAGAATATATGGTTTTTCAAGACTTGCAACCTTTTCATAATCGGAAAGCGACATACGGCGGTCTGAAGCCGGCGCTGCGATTATGTCATTGCCATGTATTGCCACTATAGTATCGCCGATTCGCGCCATCGACTTCAATGGCTCTCCATATATCCGGCTTTCCGAAATCTCGAATTTCTCGTCATTGAGCGCCACATATCCGAAATCTGTGGCAATATACACTCTGTCAAACTCAGGATTCACAGTAATCCCGTTCACATTCTTTGACTGATTTATCGTCGCAAGCCTGTAAGCCGGGCAATTCACCACATCGCCGTTGTCAAAAATGAAATCCATGTCATAGTTTGTGTACACTACAACGAGATAACCTTTCTGCGGGCAATACTGAATATCCAACACATTGTTGAATGAAAGAAGATTATCGGTCGACAAAGTCTGGAGTTCATCCCCCTCCTTGTCGTATCTGAACAATGATTTGGCATCGACTCGGCCGGTCTTTAACGGCATCGTGCGGCTTGTGAAATATGTGTATTCAGGAGTTTCAACCACCCTTCCGACCTCCTCGTCGAAAGTGGGGTGCATTCTCCAGTTAGAATCGGCGGAGGCTGTTGCCGCCACTGCCAATGCGAAGGAAAGAGGTAATATCCGTTTCATAATTTTGTTGCAAGTAATATTAAATCTGACAAGAGTGTCGCCGCATGATTATTTTGTGAGATACTCGATGAAATGCCTCATGGCGCGTCCGCGATGAGAGATGCTGTTTTTTGCCTCTGCCGTCATTTCGGCAAAAGCCAGTCCCGACTCGTCGGCCACAAATACGGGGTCATACCCGAATCCGGCAGAACCGTGAGGCTCGGTAGATATTTTTCCTGTCACACACCCTTTGAACAGTTTCTCTTCCTCTCCGCGCACAAGTGCTATGACAGTTTCAAAACGAGCAGTGCGGTCTGCCTCTGCCACTCCTTCAAGTTCCGAAAGGAGTAAAGCCATATTGTCGGCCGAGTTGCACTGCGGGCCTGCAAAACGCGCACTATAGACACCGGGCTTGCCGTCAAGCGCATCTACCATAAGCCCCGTGTCGTCGGCAAAACAGTCATAACCATATTTTTCCTTCACCCAACGTGCTTTTATGAGGGCATTCCCCTCAAGGGTGTCGGCTGTTTCGGGTATGTCGTCATGACAATCGATGTCCGAAAGAGAAAGGATGTTAATTATTCCGGACGATAACGCCCGCGCCTCCTCCAGTTTATGGAGGTTATTGGTGGCAAACACTATATTGGGAAGCTCTTTATTCATCATAAAAAAAACGCTTGTCATATGCCTTTTATTGTAGAGCGTGTCTCCATACTGAAAACGCGGCAAGCTGCTCAGGCATGTCTTTCATTCATGTTCTTGACCCGCAAAGCACATTGGCAAGAGCGGGGGTAAGCCTGACGCAAATTACATATAGCATGAACGAGACTCCGGCAAGAAGCAAAAAACTGATAATATAATCAGCAAATCCTATCTCAGAATTGCCGTCCGGAGGAAACAATGCCAATACAAATTTTGGCACCACTGATGCGTAAAGTCCATGAGATGCGTACACGAAAAACGTTGATTTATCCAATATTGAAGCTGTCTTAAATCCGCTCTTTGTCGCAAGAAGGCTTAATGAGACAAGCATCATAACTCCTGCCGTCATACTTATCCACAACGGGAAACACTCCACGCCGGCACTGTTTGCCCAAGATGTCATGACAAAAAGAGGAAGCCAGATCCATAATGCCGACGCCGCTTTCTCAACCGGAAACCGCAACAACGGGAAGCATCCGCCAAGTGCAAAGAAAAACACTGTGGATGCCAGGCTCCACGGCAAATCCAGAAACTCTATCATGCAGCATAATATCACCAGCGAAAACCATCTCAGATATTTAAACATCAAAGACAACACCGGCGATATCAGTACAGCGATAATTAGATTTCTTATAAACCACAGCGGCATGTCATAGGGATATGAGGTGCCGCCAAGGTCAACAAAACCCACCGCCACATTTTGCCATGAGTCAAACAGGGTCTTATACTGCGGAAAATAATCCGTCAATGCCGGATGCACCTTGACACATGTGGTCAGAAAGGCTATAAGATTCCACAGCAGATAAGGCACTGCAAGCGTGTGCCATCTCCTGCGCAGCTTATCGGAATATGCATGAAGATTTAAGAATCCTGACCGGAAAAAGAGATATCCGGAAATAAAATAGAAAGCAGGCACACACAGATTCAGCACATACCTCCAGCAAGTCATAAACTTTCTGAACACAGGCATGGCGTCATCAGCAGGAAGAAACGACAGTATGTTGCTATGAATCAACACAACTCCCAATATCAACGGGAAACGCATATTGCCGAATGCCTTCGACACCAACGGGTTGACTTCCATAATTTCAATCTAATAAAACACTCGCCTCCCCGCCGGCGCAGGAAAGCGAGTGCATATTTAAGCATGATATTAATTACAGCACGATGTTCACGATACGTCCGGGCACGACTATCACCTTCTTGGGGGCCTTTCCGTCGAGCCATTTCCCGGCTTCGGGGGCGGCAAGCGCCGCAGCCTCCACATCTGCCTTCGAGGCGTCGGCCGCCACTTCAAGCATGAAGCGCGTCTTGCCGTTGAAGCTGACCGGGTATTTAACCATATCCTCCTTGAGGTACTCCTCGTTATATTCAGGCCACTCGGCATCCACCACCGAGCCTTCATGGCCGAGGCCATGCCAGAACTCTTCGGCTATGTGGGGTGCAAACGGGGCAATCAGGCGAGTGAAAATCTCCATTGCCTCAGCGTTAGTCGACTTCTGCGATGAAAGTTCATTCAGAGCCACCATGAAAGCCGACACAGAAGTGTTAAACGAGAAATGCTCAATGTCATAAGTAACTTTCTTTATGAGCTTGTGCATGGTCTTCAACTCCTCCTTGGTCATAGGCTCACGCTTAGAGGGATCGATTTTGCCAAAATGCCCCCAAAGTTTTTTAAGGAAGCGGTTGGCGCCGTCTATGCCGTTTGTGTCCCAAGGCTTAGACTGCTCAAGCGGGCCGAGGAACATCTCATAAAGACGCAATGTGTCGGCTCCGTAACGCTCAACAATGTCGTCGGGATTGACCACATTAAACATCGACTTCGACATTTTCTCCACGGCATATCCACACACATACTTGCCGTCTTCGAGCAGGAACTCGGCATCGGCAAATTCCGGGCGCCATCCCTTGAACCCTTCAAGATTGAGCACATCATTGTTGACAAGGCTGATGTCAACGCGAATAGGAGTCACGTCATAATCACCCTTCAGCCCCTTGCTCACAAAAGTGTTGGTGTCTTTTATGCGGTAAACGAAATTGCTTCGTCCCTGAATCATTCCCTGGTTCACGAGTTTCTTGAACGGCTCCGGCTCGACCACAAGGCCAAGGTCATAAAGGAACTTGTTCCAGAAACGCGAATAGATCAGGTGCCCTGTGGCATGCTCCGCGCCTCCCACATAAAGGTCTACATTGCGCCAATATTCATCAGCCTCTTTCCCCACAAGAGCCTTATCGTTGCGCGGGTCCATATAACGCAGATAATATGCGCTTGAGCCGGCAAATCCCGGCATTGTGCAGAGTTCTATGGGATACCCCTCCGGAGTCACCCAGTTTTTGGCTCTACCCAGCGGAGGCTCCCCTGTGGCGGTAGGCAGATAAGAATCCACCTCCGGAAGCATAAGGGGCAGCACGCTTTCATCCATGATATGAGCCACGCCGTCCTTATAATACACCGGGAACGGCTCGCCCCAATATCTCTGGCGCGAGAAAATAGCGTCGCGCAGACGGTAGTTCACCTTCACGCGCCCTATCCCCTCAGCCTCTATAAATTCCTTAGTCCTGGCTATTGCCTCCTTCACCTCGAGGCCATTCAGGTTGAGTTTGTCGTTGGCGGAATTAATCATCTTCCCCTCCTTGGCGTCAAAACTCTCCTCGCTCACGTCAGCGCCCTCTATAAGCGGCACCACCGGAAGATTGAAATGGCGGGCAAACGCATAGTCGCGCGAGTCATGGGCAGGAACGGCCATAATGGCGCCGGTGCCATATCCGGCGAGCACATAGTCGCTCACCCAGATTGGTATCTCCTTCCCGGAAATCGGGTTGAGGGCATAACTTCCGGTGAAAACACCCGACACACGTTTGTCTATCTGGCGTTCACGCTCAGTCTTGTGGCTGACCTCGGCGAGATATGCGCCAACGGCCTCTTTCCGCTCCGGAGTGACAAGCATCTCCACATATTTCGATTCCGGGGCAAGCACCATGAAGGTCACGCCGAAAGCCGTGTCTGCGCGGGTTGTGAATATTTCAAGGCTGAAATCCTTGCCCACAACCGGAAAGCGCATTTCAGCGCCCTCGCTCCTGCCTATCCAGTTGCGCTGGGTCTCTTTAAGAGAATCGCTCCATTCAAGGCTTGCAAGGTCGTCAAGAAGACGCGGCGCGTATGCCGACACTCGCAGACACCACTGGTTCATCACCTTCTGCTCCACCGGGTGTCCGCCGCGCACGCTCACGCCCTCGCTCACCTCGTCGTTGGCAAGCACAGTGCCGAGAGCCTCACACCAGTTCACCATGGTCTCCCCCTGATATGCAATCCTGTAGTTCATCAGCGTCTCGGCCTTCTCCTTCTCGCTGAATCCGTTCCATTCATCAGCCGTGAAAGAGAGCTCCTTGGAGCACGCGGCATGAATCCCCTCGGTGCCGGTGGCTGAAAAGCGCTCCACAAGCCTCTCTATCGGCATGGCCTTGGCGGCATCGAGGTCATAATATGAATTAAACATCTTGATAAACGCCCACTGCGTCCAGCGGTAATATTCAGGGTCGCAAGTGCGTATTTCCCTGCTCCAGTCAAACGAGAATCCTATTTTGTCGAGCTGCTCGCGATAGCGTGCAATGTTGGTGAGAGTGGTCTTCTCGGGATGCTGACCCGTCTGGATGGCATATTGCTCTGCCGGAAGCCCATATGCGTCATAACCCATAGGGTGAAGCACATTGAACCCCTGCTGACGCTTGAAGCGGGAGTAGATGTCGCTTGCTATATACCCCAGGGGATGGCCTACATGAAGACCCGCTCCCGAAGGATAGGGGAACATGTCGAGCACATAAAACTTTTTCGTCCCGGGCTTTTCCTTGGCACGATAAATCTCGTTGTCGCGCCAATACTGCTGCCAGCGTTGTTCGATTTCGCGATGGTTATATTCCATATACGGTATGTTATTGTTATTTCTTCAATAATCAACGGAGGAATAAAACAAGATGATGCCTCCGTTTGCTTTAAATAGAACGCAAAGTTAACAAATTCCGCATATTCCTCAAAACAAGTGGCTTCAATCTTTATCCACTTTATCTCATTATGCACGGATTCCATGCCGGATTGGCCCGTTTCCGCACCCGGCTTCCACGATTCGGGAAGCATTTGCCACTGAACAGCTCCTATTTTTTGGTTTATCTGAATAAATACTTAACTTTGCACCATATTTCGCGGAGGGCAATCCCGCTCTTCTGCAAACCAAAACAAGAAAAGACATATAACAGACACCCATCATGTCGACCAACACAACAGACAACACCCGCAAAGTCACCACCAGGCGGCTCGGGGAGATGAAACAGCGCGGCGAGAAAATATCCATGCTCACCGCCTACGACTATTCTTCCGCAAAAATCCTCGATGAAGCCGGAATCGACGTAATCCTCGTGGGCGACTCAGCCTCCAACGTGATGGCGGGAAACATCACCACGCTCCCTATCACGCTCGACCAGATGATATATCATGCAAAATCCGTGATGAAAGCCACAAGAAGGGCCCTCGTGGTTGTAGACCTTCCCTTCGGATCTTATCAGGGCAATTCAAAAGAGGCGCTTGCATCTGCCGTCAGAATCATGAAAGAGAGCCATGCCGAAGCCGTGAAAATGGAGGGTGGATCCGAAATTCGAGAGTCGGTTGAAAGAATACTCTGCGCCGGGATTCCCGTCATGGGGCATCTTGGCCTCACGCCCCAGAGCATCAACAAATTTGGCACTTACAATGTGAGGGCGCGCGAGGAAGCCGAGGCCAGCAAGCTTATTGAAGACGCCAAAATGCTTGAAGAAATAGGCTGCTTCGGAATCGTGATCGAGAAGGTGCCGGCAGAGCTTGCCGCGAGAGTGGCCAAAGAGGTCAGCATACCTATAATCGGCATCGGCGCCGGTGGCGGAGTCGACGGCCAGGTGCTCGTCATGCACGACATGCTTGGAATCAATCAGGGGTTCTCCCCGAGATTCCTTCGCAGATATGCCGACCTCGCCGGAATAATGACCGACGCCGTGCATAATTACATATCCGACGTGAAAAGCGGCGACTTCCCCTCCAAAGAAGAATCATACTGACAAATCACAAATCCTACAACACACTGTCAAATAAAGAGGGAATCTAATCAATCAAAATTCCCTCTTTTCTTATTTTCTTATTTATTCATCACATAGTTACGGTTTAAGAAACCTTCGCGGCACTTCGCCTCCACAAAACCTCATTGTTTTAGCAATCAAATAGGGTGTTCAGTTCTATGTTCTCATTTTTGAATCAAAAATCATGAGTGAATAGCCATAAGTTCCTGATATACATTAGTGATTCTGTGTAATAGAACAATGTTGAAAAACATGGTAAAATTCAACTCAAAATATGGCAAACGGGTAGACTTCAACGGCCAAAAAGCACACGACAAACGCTTCGAGGCAATGCTTCAGGTGAGTTTCTGACCAATAATCTGTCCTTTATTCCTTGTTTGATTTGTGAGTTCAACTCTGAAATGCTATATTTGCATTTGAAACATCAAGACAAGAAAATATGAACAAATCCTTATTCCTCATCCCGCTTGCAGGCATGATGATGGCATGTTCCCATAAAGTAGCAAAACCCGCGGCGCCCTCCTCCGGGGCCGATTCCGCCACAATATCACCGGTTCAGGTGGAGCCGATTGCGTCAAAACCTCTTGGCATGGTGCTGAAGGCTTCCGCTTTCCGCATGACCGGCGACTACTCCGACAATGTGGCGATCACTATCGACGGCCAAGGGAATATCACTTATTATCCGGCACCCACCGACATCACCGACAATTCAAGGCCGCTCGACCTCGGCGGCGGCTGGTGGCTCAACCGTCAGGGGATAAGCGCAAATTCGGTGTTCACTCGCTACACTTTTGATGAATACCGCAAACTTCAGAACACCCCTTCTCCCCAAGAGCTTAAAGCCGCTGTCATCCCCGGTGCAAGAGTGTCGGAGATGGTCAAGCTCCCGGTGCCGGCCTCTCAGGCAGAGTCAAGCCTCCCCGAAATCAAAGATTATCTAAAGTCTCTCTGACAGACAGAATCTAAAAAACGCTCTATAATATGAGTACCAAAATAACACCTGTCTTGCTGCTCACCGGCTATCTCGGAAGCGGCAAAACCACTCTTCTCAACCGAATTCTCAACAACCGCAAGGGCATTCGTTTCGCCGTGATTGTAAACGACATCGGCGAAGTCAACATCGATGCCGACCTCATTGCCAAAGGTGGCATGGTGGGTGGCGGCGACGACAGCCTCGTGGCCCTTCAGAACGGTTGCATATGCTGCACACTCAAAACCGACCTCATGCAGCAGCTCTCCGACCTCGTGCAAGGCGGGTTCGACTATATCGTGATCGAGGCAAGCGGAATCTGCGAGCCGGAGCCTATTGCCCAGACCATCTGCTCCATGCCGGCCATCGCCCCCAACCTCACGCGCCACGGGGTGCCGGTGCTCGACTGCATAGCCACGGTGGTCGACGCGTTGCGTCTTAAAAGCGAGTTTGCTTCCGGCGACTCCCTCACATCAAAAAACATCGGGGAAGAAGACATCGAGAGCCTCGTGATTCAACAGATTGAATTTTGCAATATAATTGTGCTCAACAAAGTCTCGGAAGTGGCACCTGAAGATGTGCGCCACATCCGCGAAGTTGTGCGCGCGCTTCAGCCTAAGGCCGAGATTCTGGAATGCGACTATTGCGACATCGACTTCGACAAGCTTCTCAACACCCGCCTCTTCAACTTTGAGAAGACAGTGACATCCGCCACATGGATTCAAGAAATTGAGAAACCCCTCTCCGACATCGAGGAAGAGGAGCACTGCCATCACTACCACGACGACCACGGCCATCTCCACGGCCATGACGGGCATGACGGGCATGAGCATCATCATGACGAGCATGAGCACGACCACGACAGGCATCATGAGCATGATGAGGAAGATCATTCTCACTGCGACCATGACCACGGCGTGTGCCACTGCCATCACCATCACCACCATCACGGCGAGGGTGAGGCTGAGGAATACGGCATAGGCACATTCGTGTATTATCGCCGCAAGCCTTTCGACATCAATAAATTCGACTGGTTCGTTGCGAAGAAATGGCCTAAAAACATTATCCGCGCAAAGGGGATATGCTATTTCTCCGACAACACCGACATGTCTTATCTCTTCGAACAGGCCGGAGTGCAGAAACGGCTCACCGAAGCAGGGCAATGGTATGCCACAGCCCCTGAAGAAGAGCTCGAAAGGATGCTCGCCACAGAGCCGGGGCTAAAACGCGACTGGGACCCCGAATATGGCGACCGTATGCAGAAACTCGTGTTCATCGGCCAGAGACTCGACCGCGAGGCGATTACCGCAGCCCTCGATGCCTGCCTCGAATAACACACCTTGTATTCAATCTCTTGCATAGGCCCGGACTTCTCCGGGCCTATGCATTTATTTTCTTGGCACACCTCAGCCATTTATAATTCTTGCAATAAGTAAGGCTCCAACCCCCGTTTCTCTCTTTTGACTCGTCGCCTCTTTGCAATTTGAAATAAAAATTGTAACTTTGCGCCATAGTTGGTTCGCCTTCTCGGCGATTAAAAGGGAACACGGGTGCGAATCCCGGACAGTCCCGCTGCGGTAATTCTCCGAAGAATCATGCTTGTGCAACATTCTTCAAGCCCTCCGTAATGAGAATTCCACTGTGCCGAACAAACCGGCATGGGAAGGAGACACGGAAACAGAGGCTGAGATAAGTCCGAAGACCTGCCAGCCATAACAATTAATGTTTTTCTTTCGAGGATGAGAGAACATATTCTAAAAAATATTAATTCACACACGCTCCTTCGTTGCGCCCTGGCCTCAATGGGTGCGGCTTTTTTGTGTGCCGACATCTGCGCCCGGAACACGGCAGAAAAAGCCGACACGGTGCATCAGGTAGAGGAGCTTGTGGTCACTTCACGGCGCTCCCCAAACAAGATTGCCACTCCCATGCCGGTGCAGACACTGTCGTCGGCCGACATTGCCGACCTCGGAATCCGCGACATGGCCGACGCCGTGCGACGCTTTGCCGGCACCAATGTGAAAGACTATGGAGGAATCGGCGGACTGAAAACAGTGTCGGTCAGAAACATGGGCGCGGCCCACACTGCCGTTAGCTACGACGGCGCCCCCGTGAGCAACTGCCAGGCCGGACAGATCGACATAGGCCGCTTCTCTCTCGACAACGTGGGGATGCTCTCGCTTGCCGTCGGCCACTCCGACGACATGCTCCAGAGCGCTAAACTCTACACCTCGGCCGCAGTGCTCGGAATATCCACCGAAAAGCCCCACTTCGGGCAGGGGAAGAATTTTTCCACGCGAGTTCAGATGAAAGGGGGCTCTTTCGGATATGTGTCCCCCTCCGTGAGATGGTGGCAGAAAATAAGCAATAACGTCACCACATCGCTCGACGCCACCTTCCTTCGTGCCGATGGCAACTACCCCTTCACTCTTGAGAACGGCAAATACGTCACCCGCGAACGCCGCAACAATTCGGCCATCGACTCCTGGCATGCCGAAGGGAATGTGTATGCCGCCTTCCCCGGCAGCAGCGAACTGCAGGTGAAAGGTTATTACTTCCGGTCAAAGCGAGGGCTGCCGGGAGCAATCACTCTCTACAACCCCATATCCACCGAAACCCTCTGGGATGAGAACGCCTTTGTGCAGGCTCGTTTCAAAAAGACGTTCTCTCCGAAATGGAGCCTGCAGGCCCTGGCCAAATACAACTACGCCTGGAACAAGGATCAGGAGTTCGGCCCGCAGTTCACAGGGGGCGTATACTGCGCCACACATCATCAGGACGAATGGTTCCTGTCGGCCACAGGGCTATACCGCCCGGCGCAAAACGTCACGATCGCACTCGCACAGGACGGAGTGGTCAACACCCTCAACAGCACCATGACCGAGTGCCCGAACCCCACACGCTATTCGTCACTGACAGCCCTTAGCGCAAGATGGAACACTCCGCACTTCACACTTTCCGGCACACTCACCGGCACATATATCACAGAAACCGTGGAGACCGGCGACCGTCCCGACGACATCAGCAAAATTAATCCCTCTCTGTCGATGAGTGTGAAGCCGTGGGCCGACCGCCAGTTATACGTCCGCCTCATGTATAAGAGCACGTTCCGTGTCCCCACATTCAACGACCTCTATTACTACCGACTCGGAAGCCGCACACTCCGTCCGGAGAAAGCCGACGAATTCGACATCGGCCTCACCTGGGGACACTCCCTGTTCCCGGCAATGGACTACCTTTCTGTCACCCTCGATGCCTATTACAACGATGTCACCGACAAAATCGTGGCATTCCCCACCACCTACGCCTGGCGCATGGTGAACTTCGGAAAAGTGCATGTCACCGGGCTCGACGTCACTCTCGCCACATCTTTCTCCCTGCCCCTGGGCATGAATCTGGCCCTGTCGGGCGGCTACACATGGAACAAGGCCATAGACCTCAGCGACAAGAGCTCAAAGACCTACCGCAACCAGCTCCCTTACACACCGGAGCATAGCGGCAACGCATCTGCCATCCTCGAGACCCCGTGGCTAAACATCGGATATTCGGTCGTCGCGGTCGGTAAAAGATACTATCTTTCGCAAAACATTCCGGCCAACGAGATTGCCGGATATGACGACCACACGCTCACTCTGTCGCGCACTCTTGATTTCAGGAAATGCAGCCTCACGCTTCGCGGCGAAATCCTGAACCTCACCGACAAGCAATACGACGTGATCAAGTTCTACCCGATGCCGGGTCGCTCATGGAGGCTTTCTGCCACATTCAATTTCTGAATCATTCAATTATTCACAATAAAATCTAAACTTTAAACAATGGATTTCAAAAAAATCACATGGGGGCTTTGCGCCTCGCTCACAATCTGCGGAGGATTCTCTTCCTGCAGCGACAACGACGAACCCAAGATCGATGACAACGGCTCTAAAATCGAGCTTCCCGCCAGCCGCGTGTTTATTCTCAACGAAGGCTCTATAGGGCAGAACAATGCCAACATCTCCCTGTTCGACCCTGATTCCAAAACTATCATTGAAGACGTGTTCTACGAACAGAACGAAATGCGACTCGGCGATGTGGCCCAGGACATGATTGAATATAACGACTATATCTATGTGTCGGTATATAAATCAAACTATATCGCCCGCCTCAACGCCGCCGGCGTGGAACAGCAGAGAGTGTCGTTCGCATCCGACCCCGACCTTCAGGGCGGCGTGCGCTACCTTGCTGCTGAAGACGGCTACCTTTATGCCTCCTTCCATGGAGGTGTCGTTGCCAAAATCAATGCCACATCGCTCCGCGTGGAGAAGAAAATCACGGGTCTCGGCGCAAACCTTGAAGGCGTGGCAATCGAAAACCACATGCTTTATGTGGCAAACGCCTACGAGCAGACCTTTGACCCTGAAACGGACAAAAACGTCTTCAACTACTTGACCGACCTTCGCGTGATTGACCTCAGCAAGTTTGAACTTTCAGAGACTCTTACCGTGGCGGCCAATCCCAACCAGGTGCTTGCCGAAGACGGCAAAATCTTCCTCATATCATGGGGCAACTATAATGACCAGGGATATGAGTTCCAGATGATCGACCCCAAGCAGAACAATAAGGTCACTTCTCTTGGCGTGGCCTCCAAGATGGGAGTCGGCAACGATAAGGTCTACCTCGTTTATGCCCTTACCGACTGGACAACCCGCGTCACCACCAACACCTTCTCTTATTATGACATCAAGGCCGGAAAGATGGTGAACTCATCATTCATCAACGATCCGCTAAAGCAGCTTGAAAACGCCTCCATCTTCTCAATCGGAGTGAACGATGAAAACGGCGACATCTACATTGGCCTCACCAACTACACGACTTCAAACGGATCATTCTTCCGTTTCAAGAAAGACGGTTCCATGCTTTATGATTTTGCCAACTGCGGCGGACAAAACCCCAGCAAATTTGTCTTTATCGATGCCGACTGACCATGCTTAGATTGTCATTGATAATGGCTGTCGTGTTGCCGCTCCTCGCTTGCTGCGGGAGCGGCGGCACTAATAATAAGCCTGCCGGAAAACACGGCGAAGAGATTCCCCTGCAATATGCGGAGAATCTAACTCTCACTCAATTCCCGGAATATGTCAAGGCCGACATACGCAACCCGTGGGACACCACAAAGGCTCTACACACCTACATCCTCGTGCCCGATTCGCTGCAGCTCCCCGACGATCTCCCGCAAGGCACTGTGGTGCGCACGCCTCTGAAGAAATGCCTTGTGTATTCGTCTGTCCACAACAGTCTTATAAGCGAACTCGGGGCCATTGAGGCAATAAAGGGTGTGTGCGACGCACAATACATTCATCAGCCGGACCTTGCAAGGCGCATTGCCGATGCCACCGTGGAAGACTGCGGCAACAGCATGGCCCCCAACATTGAGAAAATCATCAAGATAAACCCCGACGGAATCCTCCTTTCCCCGTTTGAGAATTCCGGTTCCTACGGAAAGCTCGGCCAGCTCGGAATCCCCATAATAGAATGCGCAGACTATATGGAGACATCACCCCTGGGGCGCGCAGAATGGATGAAATTCTACGGCCTGCTATATGGCAGGGAACGAGAGGCTTCCGACATGTTCTCTCGCACAGAGAGCGAATATAAAGAGCTGTGCTCGCTCACCGACTCTGTGTCATTCCGCCCGCGAGTGCTGGTCGACCGCCTCTACGGGCAGGCATGGAATGTGCCGGCCGCGGAGTCAACAATGGGAATTTTCATTGAGAACGCAGGCGGCAAGAACCCTTTCGAC
Source organism: Muribaculaceae bacterium (assembly GCA_009775365.1). Classification (GTDB taxonomy): domain Bacteria; phylum Bacteroidota; class Bacteroidia; order Bacteroidales; family Muribaculaceae; genus Lepagella. The sequence continues at coordinate 27,448 of VSPM01000009.1, read as the reverse complement.
AATAATAAAGGGAGCGGAAGCGTTGGTTTAAACGCGGAGAAGGTGCTGCATCAGGCCGGCGACGCCGACATCTGGATTGTGCGTTATTCGCAGACATCCGACAAGACCCTCAGCGAGCTCGCCACCGACAACCCGGTCTATTCCCAGGTCAAAGCCCTGAAAAACGGGAACGTCTATGGCTGCAACACCTCCAAAGTGTTCTTCTATGAAGAAGTCCCTTTCCATCCTCACTGGCTCCTTGCCGACCTGATAGCGATTTTTCATCCCGAAATAGAGTCAGGCCGCGACGCGTCTCACAATTATTTCACATTAATGCAACCCTGATTCCACCATGCGATTCTTCCTCCTGTCGATAACTGTTGTCGTGCTGTTTGTTCTCACGCTTTTCTTCGGCTCTGTCAACATTCCTGCGGCCGACGTGGCCGACATACTGGCAGGGGGAGGCAGCGGGCCTGAGCGGTTCATCGTGATGGGCAGCAGGCTGCCCATGGCCATAACCGCCTTTTTCGCCGGGGCGGGGCTGGCAGTGTCGGGTCTGCTCCTGCAGACCACATTCCGCAACCCCCTCGCCGGCCCCTCGATTTTAGGAATCAACTCCGGGGCAAGCTTGGGTGTGGCTGTGGTGATGCTCTTTTTGGGAGGCACAATCTCGGCCGGCACAATCTCTCTTGGAGGATATGCCGCCGTGGTCACCGGCGCTTTCGCCGGGAGCATACTCGTCACCGGCGTGCTCCTGCTGCTTTCCTCCATACTGAAAAACGACCTAATGCTGCTCATAACCGGCATCATCATCGGCTACCTTGTGTCGTCGGTCATAATGCTTCTCAACTTCATGTCTACCGCCGACGGGGTGCAGAGCTACGTGATGTGGGGCATGAGCTCCTTCAACGGGGTCTCCTCAGGGCAGCTGCCACTTTTCTGCGGCATAACAATGGCCGGAATCATAATCGCATTCTCCCTCATGAAGCCCCTCGACCTTATTCTCCTCGGCGACTCCTACGCCCGCAACTTAGGAGTCAACCTGCTTCGCGTGCGCAATCTCCTGCTCCTCTCCACCGGCATCCTCACTGCCGTCATCACGGCATATTGCGGGCCTGTGTCGTTCATAGGGCTTGTGGTTCCGCACATAGCCCGCATGATATTCCACACAGACCGCCACATCATTCTCATGCCGGCCACATTCCTTGCAGGGGCGGCCGTGGCCCTCGGGTGCTGCCTGCTCTGCGTGCTGCCGTCCAATTCAGTAATCCCCATCAATGCCGTCACTCCCGTGATAGGGGCGCCCATCGTGCTCTGGGTGATCTTCAAGCGCAGATAATCACCTAATCTCGCGCTCCTTCCGCACATCTCGCCCCGCCCGTTCTCTAAAGCCGGCTATTGACAAAGCCACAAAAATTTTGTAATTTTGCAGCATAATTATTGCATGAACCGTTATGAAGAATTGGATTCTCAGGTACTTTGTCTTTATCTTGGGCCTTTATCTCATCACACTCGGAGTCGTAATGATTGTGCGCTCCTCCTTAGGCACATCACCCATCTCAAGCCTCGCCTACGTCATGAGTCTAAACTCCTTCCTCACATTAGGATCTCCGTAGGCTGGCTCGTGAGCCTCAACATGCGCCTCCTCCCGCGTCTACCCCTCTCCCGCTTCCGCCGCCTCCTCTCCTGAAAAAATTTGCAGCCCGGGCATCGCCCGAATAAAACCCCGAAAAGCCATGGCAGACAACTATCTTGAGCAAAGAATGGAAGACCTCAAATCCGGGCGCCTGCGCCCGTCAGCGCCGGCCACCTCGCCATCAGGGACCGGAAAAGGGCATATCCGGGTGGCATTCCCCTCGCGGCGAGTGCTGGTCACAGGGGGAGCCAACGGAATCGGGCTCGCCATAGCCCGCTCCTTCCTCAAGGCAGGATGCAAAGTGGCTGTGTTCGACATCGACAAGGAAGCCGGCGAAAAGCTCGCCCACGACGAAGGCGCCAGATTCTATCACACCGACATCACCGACCCCGCCAAAATTGAAGACGCGTTCACAAATCTTCTGAAAGCCTGGCGCGACATCGACATAATCATAAGCAACGCCGGAATAAGCACATTCTCACCGCTCACAGAAGAAACCGTGGCCGGATTCGACAAAGTGATAAACTCCAACCTGCGCCCGGCTTTCATCCTTGCACGCCTCTGGGCGGCACATCGCAAGTCTCACCCCTTCCCATCCGACTTCGGCGGACGCATGATCTGCATCTCCTCCTCGCGCCACATCCAGAGCGAGACAGGCACCGAGGCATACTCGGCAAGCAAAGGAGGGGTGGCGTCTCTCACCCACTCCCTCATGATGTCGCTTTCTGAATTCGGAATCACCGTCAACTGCATATCCCCCGGCTGGATCCACACAGGAAGCCCCGAAGAGGTCAGCGAGACTGACCATCTGCAGCACCCATCAAGAAGGGTGGGCACACCCCAAGACATTGCCCGGGTCTGCATCTTCCTCTCCCTGCCCGGCAACGACTTCATAAATGGAGCAGACATAGTTGTAGACGGCGGCATGACCCGCAAGATGATCTATCTCCCCTGACTCCTCGCTTCCCCGACAAAAGACCTGCGCAAGGCATTGTCCGACCGAGGGTATCAGGGAGACGTGGACAAAGACATTGAAAAAGACTTCGGCATCGAGCTTGAGGCATCCAATACCCCCAATGGAGTTAAGGGATTCCTGCCAAAGCCGCTCAGATGGGTGGTTGAGAGGACTTTCGCATGGCTTGATTCTTGCCGCAGACTCGCTCGAAATCATGAAATATCAAATGAATCAGCGGAAGAAATGATTGATTTCGCTGCCATAAAATTTTTAATCAATAAAATTTTGACAATCTCTAAAACCATTTTCTATAAGTTTTCGTTGCGAAAAGGATTAATTATTCGTCAGAAATGAGTAATTTTGCAAAAACTATCACTTCAGGCCGACGGAAGATGGAGGGTGCGACAAAACCTTCATTTTGACACACCCTCTCTTGCCAAGCCTCATAACTCTTCAATTTCATAAGCAATGGCTACTACATTGGTCAAGACAGACTTTGAATTTCCCGGTCAGACTGCCGTCTACCACGGCAAAGTGCGCGACGTCTACACCATCAACAACGACATCATGGTAATGATCGCCACCGACCGCATCTCGGCTTTCGACGTTATCCTTCCCGAAGGAATCCCCTACAAGGGCCAGGTGCTCAACCAGATTGCCGCATACTTCCTCGACGCTTCCGCCGAAATCGTGCCAAACTGGAAACTCGCCGTGCCCGACCCTATGGTGACTGTGGGCCTCAAGGCGGAGTCTTTCCCTGTGGAAATGATCATACGCGGCTACCTCACAGGCAGCGCATGGCGCGAATATAAGAACGGATGCCGCGAAATCTGCGGAGTGAAGCTCCCCGACGGCATGCGCGAGAACGAGCGTTTCCCGGAGCCTATCATCACCCCCACCACAAAGGCGGCTGAAGGCCATGACGAAAACATCTCCCGCGAGGAAATCATCGCACAGGGACTCGTGAGCGAGGAAGACTACAAGGTGGTGGAAGACTACACCCGCAAGCTCTTCGCCCTCGGCTCCAAGATGGCTCAGGAGAAAGGGCTGATACTCGTCGATACAAAATATGAGTTCGGCAAACGCGACGGCAAGGTGATACTCATCGACGAGATTCACACCCCCGACTCTTCTCGCTATTTCTATGCCGAAGGTTATCAGGAGCGTTTCGAGAAAGGCGAGGCGCAGCGCCAGCTCAGCAAGGAGTTTGTGCGCCAGTGGCTCATCGACCATGACTTCATGGGGAAAGAGGGACAAGTTATGCCTCAGATGACTCCCGAGTTTGTGGAAAGCGTGTCTGACCGCTACATCGAGCTTTACGAGCATATCACAGGACGTAAATTCGTGAAGGCGGAGGGTGCCGACCTCGCTGCCCGCATCGAAGGACATGTGACTGACTGCATCCTCAATCTCAAAAAATAATTACTGGATTCTTACAGTTTGCCGAACCCTACAATCTCCGGGGCGTGCGCATACCCCCTCGGCAAACTACATCACATAAAATAAACTTAAAAACACTTATAAGCAGGGCGCCTTCCCGCATTAGGAAAGGCGCCCTGCTTGTTTTAACAATATATCTGCGACTTTATTATTTTTCACACACTCTATATAAGAGATATTCATTCGCAGTGCAAAATTAATTAAAATTCTTATATTCAGAAACTTTTGAGCGTTAAAATTACAAAGAAAAAGTTCAGTTTTAAAACATGTTACAAAATGTGTTAAAACTGGATTTTGTTATGTCATTGATTGTCAGTCAATAGCATATCATTAATATCTCTTATATAGAGTGTTTAAAATCCGAGTGTTATCAACGATTTATATCCTCTTGTAATTCAACATGATATTCATTCCTCAATAATCGACCACGACAAAAGCGGCCGCACTTTTATACTATGACAAGATTAGCCATATCCGCCGGTTTGCCTCTCGATTAATTGACTATCGAACTTGTAATATAAAACATTCAGTTATCTGCTGACCGAACATTAATAATAATGAATAAATTATCAGTTGGATTGCTCTTTATGGCTCTTGCCTCGGGTTCATCAGGGCTTGCAACGGCTCAGGACGTGGCCGTAAAAACCAACATTATAGGCGACGCTCTTCTAAGCCCCAACTTAGGCGTAGAGGTCGGGCTTGCGCCGAGATGGACCATAGACGTCACCGGGGAAGTCAACGCCTGGACTGTCGACGACCACAAATGGAAACACTGGTTTGTGCGCCCTGAGGCAAGATACTGGCTCTGCCAGAGATTCGCAGGCCATTTCTTCGGTGTGCACGCAATCGCGGGCCAATACAACATCGGAAACATCGGAACTAACTTCTCATTCCTCGGCACTGACTTCTCCAACCTGCGCGACAAGCGATATCAGGGATGGGGCGCGGGTGCCGGAATCGCCTACGGCTATGCCTGGCCTGTAGCAAAACACTGGAACATCGAGGCTGAATTCGGATTCGGATGGATCTACACCCGTTTCGACTCATACCCCTGCGCGGAGTGTGGCACAAAAATCGACGTGAACCGCCCGCACAATTATGTGGGGCCTACCAAAGTGGCTATAAACATTGAATATCTCTTCTGATTCCTACATGAAACATCTATTTACAGCCGTTCTCGCCCTGGCGGCCATGTCTGCCGGAGCTCAGAATGATGACAGCAATAAAATCTACGACCTCTCGACCGGGCGCGACGGCTCGCGAATGTTTGTAAACATGACCGTCAACCCTAAGGAGATTCATCAGAAAATCAACAGCCGACTGGAAATCAAGCCGGTGCTGTGGGCTGCCGACAGCTCCCGCTCTGTTGAGTTCCCTTCCGTGACAGTGGCCGGAAAAAACATGTATTATTACGACCTGCGCGACAACGACTCTACCATGAATCTTTATCGCGCCGGCAAGGGGGAGCCGTTCAGCTACAGCGTGTCGCTCCCTTATGAAGACTGGATGGAGCTATCCACTCTCGCTTTCAAACAGACGCAAAGCGGCTGCTGCGGGGCCATAAACGCCCAAGACACCGTGCCTGTGGCCATCATCGACCTTCGCCCGCGCCTCTTCAACCCACGGTTTGACTATATCGTGCCGCTTGACACTGCCGAGAAGCGTTTCAACCTCAGCGGCCGCGCCAACGTGCGATTCATAGTCAACAAAACAAACATCGACTGGAACTATGCCAACAACTATGTTGAGCTCGACTCTATCCTGAAGACCGTCAACGCCGTGAAGGATAACCCCGACGCTACCGTGGAGTCAATATGGCTCAAGGGTTTCGCGTCGCCCGAAGGCCCTTACGACAACAATGTGCGTCTTGCAAAAGGGAGAACCGAGGTGGTGAAGGAGTATGTGAGAAAAAACTCTTCCTTCCCGGCCTCTGTCTACCACACCGACTATGTGCCTGAAGACTGGGAGGGGCTGCGCGAATGGGTGGCCGGAAGCTCCCTGGCGGCAAAAGAGGAGATGCTTGCCTTTATCGACGACACTTCCATCCCGGCCCCGGTGAGAAACGACCGCTTCCGCTCACGTTTCCCGCAGGACTATAACTTCATCCTGACCAACGTCTACCCGCCGTTGCGCCACACCGACTATCGGATAACCTACACCATACGCAAATATCTCAACGTCGACGAAATCCGCGAGGTGATGAAGACCCGTCCTCAGAACCTGAGCCAGAATGAGTTCTTCCTCCTTGCCAACAGCTATCCGCATGGCAGCCCGGAATATGACGAGGTGTTCGACATGGCTGTGAGAATGTTCCCTGAGAGCGAGACCGCCAACCTCAACGCCGCCAACTCTGCCATGAACCGTGGAGACTACAAGATGGCGGAGAAGTATCTTGCCAACGCCGGAAACTCGCCGCAGGCTGTCTACGGACGCGGCATCCTCAAAGCCCTTCAGAAAAAATATGGCGAGGCTCTTCCCCTCTTCGAGGAAGCGCAGAAGCTCGGCATAAAAGACGCAGCCGACGCTATCGAGCAGACACGCACAGCCATGGAGCGTTCTGCAAACGGCGTCACTTATCTTCCTTATGGCAATAAACTCAAATAACTACATAATTTATAACAATAACATTAATTTTATGAAGCACTTAGCTAAATTCATAACCGGCGCCCTCGCGCTCGGCCTGTGGGCTTGCTCATCACAGGAGCCTGTCCCCGGAGGAGGCGCGAATTCCTCTGAGGGCGACGTGTTCACAAACCTCACCCTCGCACTCCCCACAAGCACCAGGTCTGAGACCGTCGATCCGGGAGAAAACCCGGGAGAAAACCCCGCCGAATCCAACGACGGTTTCGAACCGGGCAAGGATTATGAGAACAATGTGAACCAGATTTATGTGATACTTGCGGAGAAGACCGAATCCGGAGAGTATCTATATGTGTCGAAAAGCCTGTCAAACTCGATACTGAGCCAGTCTTCAAGCAAACCGACCTATACCGTGCAGTTCAATTCAGAAGAACTCAGCAAATATGTCGACAAGAACAGCGATGTGGCCGGCATTGAAAACTATGAGGGCAAATCTGCCTACGTATTCGCATACTGCAACCCCACTCCCGCTTTGATTGCAAGCCTCAACGAACTGGGGGCAGAGAGTAATAGCGACAGGTCTTTCACAGATAAGATCGGGGAAATAACGGACGGCGACAACATTGACATCGCCACCGAGAAAAATTTCCTGATGTCAAACGCTCTTCCCACAGAGGTCAAGCTCCCTACTCTTGAGACGCTCGTCCGCAACCACAGCACAACCGCCACAGCCTTCAATCTCGGAACTGTCAGCGTGGAGCGCGTGGCCTGCCGTTTCGACTTCCAGTCAAAATATGACGGTGAAGAAATCGACAATAACTATACAATCAAGGACAGCGAGTCAGGTCTTGAGGCGGCCGTGATTGAAATCCAGGCTCTCTCTCTTTTCAACGAGGCAAAGGAGTATTACTTCCTTCCGCGAGTGTCGGCCGACGGCACCGAAACGAAAGCAGAAATCTGTGGCCGCGAACTCACCACCAACTGGGTGGTAAGCCCCAACGCCGATAAAAAAACCGCTTTTGCAAACGGTGGCGCATATAGTGATATTGCCAATAATTATTTCTTCAACCTCAACACATTACCTGAGAACTATAATTTCACAGAAATCAGCTCTCTCAATGTCGATGACAACGAAGAATGGAAAAACGGTCGCGGCACACTATATAAGGTGTGGCGCTATGCAACTGAGAACACCATGCCCGGAGCCGCCGCACAGAAATATGGCATCACCACCGGCATTGTCTTCAGAGGCGAAATCAAACCGGCGTCAGACCAAACCGGCAGCGGCACAGACTATCACCCGGCAAAAATCATTGCCGACGCGATGGCCGCAGGCGAACCTCTCTACTCTTATTCCGAGGCCGAACTCGGCACTGTCAACCAGACTGCCATAATGTTGGGCAGCGCTTATGATGTGTGGAAGTATGCCAAGACCCACAACACTTCCGTAATACGTTCTCAGTTTGTCGACGCTGTTCTTGCAGGCTACTTCTCGATTTTTGACGGCAACGGCACTGAAATCAAGGTCGATGAATCTGTAGAGAACTACATTGACGTGATTTTCGGCTCGAACGTCGCAAATGCAAAAGGCATGATCGCGAATAATATGTCGGAATATGTGGACGACAACAACTTCAACTTCACTGTCTACAATCCTACAAAAGATAAGACCGGCAAGCTTCACTACTATATATATTATTACTACTACAACCGTCACAACGACAATGACGACCCCGCCATAATGGGCACTATGGAGTTCGCCACAGTGCGCAACAACATATATAAAATCAAAGTCGACAACGTGTTGCAGTTCGGTCTGCCGGGCGATGTGCCTCCTCCGCCGCCAACAGACGACGAGACTCCGGAAATCTATTTCAAGGTCTCTGTGCAGGTGCTCGACTGGGTGGTTCGCGTGAACAACATTATTCTCTGATTCGACACCGGCTTCTCCTCTCTCCTTCTTCCCTCTCCTTCATCGCATTTCTGACAAATGACTTGCGCCAAATGTCCGGGAGCGTTGCGACCCTCCCGGACTTATAAGGACGCAGGGGCCTGACGGCCCCTGTGCCCACCAATAAAAACAGAATATGACATGACACCTAAATTTTTCTCAAGACTCACAGGGAGCCTGGCGACTACTGCCTTTATGGCGGGCGCCTCGCTTTTCTCGTCGTGCGAGAGCATATATGAAGACCTCGACCCATGTCCGCAAGGACTGAGGCTCAGATTCGTCTATGACTACAACATGGAGTTCGCCAACGCGTTCCCTTCTCAAGTGGAATGCCTTACTGTTCTTTTCTATGACTCCGACGGGAAATATGTCACCACTCGGACAAACGACACTTCCGACCTCGCCGACGAGAATTGGCGCATGACTATCGACCTGGAACCTGACGAATATCAGATCATAGCATACGGAGGAATGGAATGCGAACAGTCTTCGTTCCATTTCGTTGCAGACCCGGCCTCGATTACGTATCGCGACATCGAGGTGGCCCTCAGTCAGTCGGCGCTGACCTCGCCTGTGGGCACCAGCCTCCACCCGCTCTTCTACGGCAACATCTCCGTAGCTGTCGAGGAAACCGACACCGACTATCGCGAGGCCACCGTGAAGATGATGAAAGACACCAACAACCTCCGCGTGGTGCTACAGCAGGTCGACGGAGAACCGCTCGACAATGAACTCTTCGACTTCAAAGTGACCGACAACAACACCCTGTTCGCATATGACAACGACATAATTCCCCGCACACCGGTGGAATATCTTCCATGGACAAGAGGGAACGCATCTCCGGGGGAACTTCCGGACGGCGGCATATCACAGGTATGCTTCGCCGAAATGAGTTTTCCGAGACTCGTCACCAGGAACGACCCTCACCTGACGGTCACACGTCGCGACGGCGGTGACACTGTCATAGACATACCTCTCAACAACTACCTTCTCCTCCTCAAGAGCGAGCAATACTTCAAGATGGGGGCACAGGAATATCTCGACCGCGAGAGCCGCTGGAACATGATTTTCTTCCTCGACCGCAACCTCATGTGGATAAAAACCCAGATTGTAATCAACGACTGGGTGGTACGCCTTAACAACACTGACCTATGAGAAGATGGTTTTCGATTTTTGTTATGCTGACGGCCATAGCCGCGTTGTCGCTGACAGGAGGTTGCGGCAACGACCCCGCGCCGGCGGCGGACACGACCCCCGGTGTAAGACTGGCTATCAAAGTCGCCGTCAACAATTCCGGGGCATCCATGTCCACACGCGCAGCCGGCGAAGAGCCGGACGGCTATCCTTTCGGCTTTGTGGCGCCATCATCCCGGTATGAGAACATCAGCTCTCTGAGGATAATAATCGTGCGCCCCGACAATTCTGTAGAACATAACCGTATCGAGACATTTTCTGACCTAAATCCCCAACCGGGAGAGCTATACGGCGACTTCCTTTTCAAGGTAAAAATCGGTGACAACGAAACCGTCAACAGCGAGATAAAACGCATTTACCTAATCGCGAACGAGAAGTCTATCATTCCGGCCATCGACTTCACAAACGGGAATTTCGCTGTCGGAGCCACCCTTACTCCTGAAGAGATGGCCTCCCTGACCGCATACCGGCCTTGGTCTTCAGGCAACATTGAAGGAAAGACCGACTACGCATCCCCGTATATCGACAACGAGAATGCAGACGAAGAGGAGAAACGATATGTGCCTATGACGGAATACTTCGATGTGACTGTCTCTCGCGACAGAGAAGCGCCAGATGCCGTCACTGTGCAGGAGGAAACTCTATTCATCACACGCAATCTTGTGAAATTCGTGTTCGAGTTCAGCAAAGACAGCTACGTGCCTTACGAAAGCATCAAAGTGAAGGGCATAACCTTCAGCAAGTTGATGCAGAAGGAGTTCCTGATGCCTAACAACCTATTCTACAAGCCGGCTAAATATAGAGACGACGGCTCTGTGGACTCTTCCAATGAACGGGTGGTCACATCGTTCGTCACTCCCGGCATGGCCGGCAACCAACTGCGGCCATTCCGTTTCTCTCCCGACAATTTCGGGATATCAGGCTCCGGGAAAGATGAACCTGAGTATAAAGCCTCCTATCTGCCTCAGATATATTTCTGTGAGACCGACCTCACAAACAACGGCGACAACGACACATATGCCATCGACCTTGAGCTGGAATGCAACGACAAAGACCACACAATCATAAAATATGAGAACCTGTCTTTACCGAACCTCCCGGCCCTGCCACGCAACACTGTGGTGAAACTATCTTTCACATTAAGTCGGGCGGCAATCAAATGCCGGGTCGACCTGTTGCCATATACCGGCGTATTCCTGAACCCGATATTCGGGATAGACAGATAATTATGAAAATCCGCATCATGAGCAAAATCAACATATTATACGCTGCCATATCCGCGCTCATCCTTCTCCTTCCGGGATGCAAGGATGACACCCTATTCAACGAATATTATTTTGGAGAGGGAGAGGGACGCATTTCCGCCTCTGTCACCTTTTCCGACATCCCGGTCAGCCTTGCAACGAGGGGTGTCGAAGGGGGCATGCCCGGGGATAACATCGAAGATATCAAATCTTTATGTGTGCTTGTCTACAACTCCAAAGGGAATTTCATAAAAAAATATTCCAGACATGACGGAGTGAACGAGTTTTCTGACTACAAATCGGAAACTGTAGAACAGACATCTCCTTCTGATGCTGTAAACGGCGACAAGGAGCATCAGGCACAGACAAGCACCGTCAGGGTGACGTTCTCTTTGGGAAACCCTGAAGAGACGCTTCCATATGGGATATACCATATGTACGCGGTGGCCAATATGGGCGACCTCTCAGGCAAAGATTACCAGACTGAGGAGAGCCTTAAAAAAATTATCCTGAAATGGGACTCGGAACATATCGCCGCCAACAACCAGATGTTCGGATATTTCACCAACACCGGCAAAGAGAAATCCGAAGGGTTCGGCCCGGAGAATGTCATTGTAAAAGAGAAGACGGTGACAGTACATTCCTGGATAAAGCGTGCCGTGTCTAAGGTGACAATTGCATTCGACGGGCGCAACCTGAAAGAAAACGTCAACATCTACCTCAAGTCGGCAAAAATCATAGACATTCCCGATGAATGTTTCTTAGGCGCAACAAATCCCGGGAAACCTGACTCGGAGATTAGTTTCGCACCTCAGACACAGGAGTTCATATATGGGAAAGGAGAAAACTACGACGACAATTGGGAGGCGCATATCTCAAGCGGGAACCCTGTATACGGAGCCAACACGGAAATTCTCGACGACTCATCCAAAACTTTCGACGAAAAACTGTCGGCCCAGCATCAAGCCGACACCCAGGCTTTCTATTTCTTCGAGAATATGCAGGGCACGGGAATCGAAGGCACCGAATCCGACAAACGTCAGCAGGTGAAGCCGGAAGACAAAGAGAACGGTGTGACCTCTTATCCCGACGGCACCAAACCGGACAACAAGGCTTGGAAGGACGCAAAGAAATACGGGACTTATATCGAGGTGAAAGCATACTACATATCCACAAATCCCGGCGACTACACTCGCGGGGAAATAACCTACAGGTTCATGCTCGGAAAGGATATCGAACTCGACTATAACGCCCAACGTAATTACCACTACAAACTGACTCTGTGCTTCAACGGATATGCAAACGATGTGGACTGGCATATCGACTACAGGAAGGAAACCCGCGAAATCCAGAACCCGAACCCTTACTACATATCCTATCTCTACAACCACAGCATGATGATGCCGCTGCAAGTCAACACCGGAACTGCAACCATCACCAAGATTGAGGCCGAGATTCTGGAGAACGGATGGAGCCCGCTGGACGGCTCTCCTTCCGCGACATCAATTCCGGGGAACAATCAGTACAGCCTGTTCTGGGCCGGAAATGGCGTGACCGACTCGAAAGCACATCGCTACAACGGTTTTCTCTCTTTGCGTCCCACCAAGGACATCGTAATCACTGCAGAAAAACCGTTCACAATGAGCAGTAACCAATCTTACTATGATTCCCATAACCGTGGCAACGTGACATACGAGGGAGCCGACGTGGCGGTAAGCTCTGAGGACTTTTCAATAGAGGACGCTCTGCGTGCCGGGAAACCACACATATCGCATGGCAAAAAAGAGGGCTATAATGTATATGACGTCCACATCCCGATGTGGACACGCGCAAAGCAGCTCATAAAACAGACGGCATATACCGGCAACAACCCGTATGTGGCATATATGAGGGAAGCCAAGGTAAAAATAACAATTACCCTGAGCGACGGGAAAACCCTCACCACCGGCATCCGGACTGACGGGGAGGACATAAATGAGGAGCCTATCTCAATACGTCAGGTGAGACGTGTTGTCAACCCCAAAGGTGTGTGGCGAAGCGGAGGTGAAAGTGCTCCGTTCCATGTCGTGCTGAAGATTCTCCCCAACGAAGAAGCCACTGAATTTGAGCCTCTTCCTTCCGACGGGCCTTGGAGGGCATATGTCATGCGCGACAGTAAGAGAGGCGACTCAGGCCAAGACGGATGCATATCTCTTTCAGGAAGCGAAAATACAGATACCGGCCAAATCACAGTGACTGACAAAAACGGAGTGACAGGCACATACCAGACGATCGAAGGTAAAAACGGCTCCAATATAGATTTCCATATCAAATTCAACGGCACCACGAGCGATGACAATCCCAACTATGCCATCATAAGGGTAGAATATAACAACTATTCATGCTATCACCTGATTTTCGTCCGTCAAGGATACGGCCCCGACGATCTTATCGAAGGGGGGACTCGATGGTTCACTCAGAACAATGTCACAAAAGACCGGCTTACCGGAAATCCGCTTGACGAAGGCTCCATGTTCAAGTTCGGCAACTGGGACGACGCGATAGCGGCATCCAACAACAAAAACGGGAAATCGCCCTGGACTTCGGTGGCTCCTGACGATTTTAAGAAGAACGCCGCAGGTGAGTCTCTTCTCACTCTTGCCGGAGGGGGCGACAAAAAATGGACTGACATCACCTCAAAGGTGTATAACGACGCTGTCGGCTTCGAGAGGCCGGCAGGTATGAGAGTCGCCGGGTATGCCGATTATGAAGCTTTATACTCCAACCCTGATATTGAACAAGGTTTCGGTGTGCTTTACGGCGATGGGGCAAAGGAAACGGCTGAATCATTAGACGACGTATATGGCCATACAGGAGAAGCTGCAAGCGCAAAAGGGATGAGGGGATGTTTTGTATATAATTACAAGACCGGGAAGAACCTCTTCTTCCCAATAGGGGCATCCGGCTACGGCCACCGCAAGAACAGTATCAAAGATGGCTCAGACACTGAATATCACGGACTGCTGAGATATTCATGTGCCGCACGCTGGGGATATTTCCCGGACGGCCAGATTGGGCCGTTCACATACAAAGACGAAAACGGCAATGATAAGACGGGGTACACATACCCTGACGGAGTCTCAGACTGCCCGCTATTCTTTGACCTGTTCCGTCGTCCCGGCGCGATTTATTGGCTTGAAAAATCCAGTAAAAGCGATCTTGAGCCCGGCGACATCATGGGATGGGACTTCAACTATTTCACGTTTGACTTTTTCCCGATATCCCGTGCGAATTTCATGGGCACGGCAGAGAACACAAGCGACGCGGTGTTCATCAGATGCGTGCAATAAGATAATAGCATCATCAGTATATTGTTGCGAAAGCTTGGCGGGCAACTGCCAAGCTTTCGCAGGCTCAAAACATTTGGTGAATGACACAGGCAACAGGCAGAAGTATTCTCAAACTACGTATAATTTTATGTAGTAAGTAAGCAGTAAGTAGTAATATATGCGCTTTAATTAATTGGAAATTATTCTGTCTGCACGGCGTCTTATGAAGTGATTCATGAGGCGCCTGCCTATTTTTATTATAGAAATTATCAAGTTTTTATTATAGAAATTGTCAAGGGCATATCGGCAGAGCCTGTCGCTTCTCTTTCAAACTCTCAACGACGCTTGTTATTCAGACTCTCAACGACGCTTGCGGAAACGACCGAAAAGGTAGCCTGCTGCCTCAGGCAACTCCGGGAAACCGCAAATCTTCATTATAATTACATATGCCGCGCCGCCGCTTATTATCTCCACACATAGCCGGAGCATCGACGGAAGCGGCATCATACCCGCAAAATGGCACACGCCGCACATTGCCAGCGAGGCAAGCAGAAAGGGTACAAGGTCGCCTGTCATCCTTGCCACAGGATAACCCAACGACCGAGCGGTCATAACCACAACCACGCAGTATGTAACTAAAGAAGCAAAAAGCTGACCCCACACAAGCAGGGCCACATCACCGAACCCCACTGTGCAGACGATGGCAACTGCTATCGCAACATCCTTCACAACCTCTATCACAAACAGCCGCCGCCCGAAACCCTTGGCAAGCATATAATTGCCATAGAGCGACACAAGCACCACAAACACCCCCCTCACGGCGAGTATGCGGAAAAGGGTTATGGCGGAGTCCCATTTATGACCAAAGAGCGTGTGGAAAAGCGGCTCACCCACCACGGCAAGCCCGAGCATGGCCGGAAAGAGTATGAACGCCGTGAAACGGTTGATTTTACGCACATATCTGCGGAAGTCTTCCGCACTGTCCTGAACACGGGACATCAACGGCACAAACGAGGCCGTGAGCACCTGCGAGAGCGACGCGCAGCCCATCTTGCTCCATTTGTCGGCCTGGGTGTAGACTCCCAAGGCGCGAAGCGAATAGAACGCGCCTATCACAAAAGAGTATATCGAAAGGAAAACAGTGTTGAGCATCGAGGAGCAGAACACGCTCAGCCCTATGCGCCACACCTTCGCGAGAGAGCTCTTTTTTATCCAGCACGTAGGCAGCCAGCGCCCTGTGGCCCAAAGGATGCCGGTCTTTATGCCGGCAAGCGCCACAGACTGCCACACAAGTGCCCACGCGCCGTAGCCGGCAAGGGCCAGCCCTATGCCGAGAGCGCCCCCGGCCACCTGCGCTATGACGTTTGACACGGCTATCATCTTCACGTCCATGCGCTTCATGAGCCTGTTGGTCTGAACGATGGCCAGCGCATTAAACACGAAGGTGAGAAACATCACCTTTGAAAGCGGAATCAGGCGCCGGTCACCTTGAAAAATGTCGGCGATAAGGGGGGCGCACAGCCACAGTGTCCAATAAATCGACACGCTCACAACGAGGTTAAACCAGAACACTGTGGAATAATCCTCGTCGGTGGGGTCTTTGCGCTGAAGCAGCGCAGCCCCGAACCCACTGTCGGCAAATATTATGGCAAACGACTGAAACACAATCAGAGCACCGACAAGTCCGAACTCTTCCTGCGACACCACATTGGCAAGCACCACGCCCACAACTCCGTAGAGCACCTGCGAGGCGAGCCTGTCGATGGTGTTCCACTTGAGTGTGCGGGCGGTTTTGAGTTTAAGCGGGGCCTCGGCCTGCTCCTGCGATGCCTGTTCTTTCATTTCAAATCATTCGCCGTGATTATCATTCGCCGTGATTATTCTTCGGAGGAGTCTTCATCTTCCTCCACATCGTCGTCGTCATCTTCATCCGCATCGTCGCCGTCATCTTCATCCGGCTCTTCATCATTCTCCTCTTCATTCTCTTCGGGGGTTTCTACCTCGGCGGACTCGTCGTCATCGCCGGCTCTCACTTCCTGATTCCCCAAAGGCTCGGAGTCTTCGGCCACAAAGGTGTCGGCCGGGCGACCCTCGGGCAGCGGGAAGAGCTTGCCGCCTCCCGATTTCTTTATCTTGGGGTCCCCTTTATAATATATCTTTGTAGAGCCGAGACCCTTGGCATTGAGATTGTTCACAGCCCAGCACCCTATGGAGCCGCTGCCGAGAATCTTGCACTGCACATCGCAGGCCTTGAGGCGGTCGGCGGAGATTATGCCTGTGCCGATTATCTTATAGACGGCTGTGAGGCTTGTGCCCGACACGTTGACTGTGCCGTTGCCGGTGTTGAGTGAGGCTATGAGCTTGTTGGTCTTCAGGTTCTCAACGGTGAGAGTGCCGTTCCCTATCTGCGTGGCCTTAAATTCGGCACACGGCGCAGGGTTCTCTATCATAAGGCTGAAAGACGAGGAGTTCTCGGCTGATGTGAGAAAGTCGGAGTAGACATACAGAACAGGGAGGTCGGGATGCCCCACATCCTCCGTTGAGACCTGTATCTTCAGCGTGCCGTCGTTCTTTGGCGTGATTATGAACGCGTCGGCAAATTCCTTGGCACCTTTATATTGCACAAAACCGGTGGAGTCGGGAAGGCATCGATACACCACGTTGACGTTGTCGACAACCTGAAGCTTGTCGAACTGTCCGACTTCCACCTTGTAGTTGTCGCTCTCCTGAGCCGACAGCCCGGCCATAAATATAAGCGACATCACCAAACATATAGCTTTTTTCATTTAGAAAAACATGATTTAGTTAAAGATATAGGCAGCTCCTCTCAGAGCGGCATTAGAGATTCATAATATAAACGTGCCAAACCCTCTCTTTAGCCGAAATAATTTTCTTCTATTTCTCTGAATATTTGTTCAAGTTCATCAGCTGTCTCGGCCCGGAGCATCCTTATGCGGGTCTGGCGGAAGTCGGGAAGACCTTTAAACAAGGGTGTGGCGGCAAGATGCCTGCGGATGTGGAGGATTCCGCGATATTCGTCGATGCGGTCGATGCTCTCGCGAATCTGCCTGCGCAGCAGGGCGAACTTCTCGAAGTCGGGAAGCGGCTCCCAACGCACTTCGCGCAGATATTGCTCCACGTCGTGAAATATCCATGTGGCGCCTATTGACCCGCGTCCTATCATCACTCCGTCCACTCCATATTTCTCAAAGGCATCGGCGGCGGCTTCGGGCGTGGTTATGTCGCCGTTCCCTATCACCGGAATCACCATCCTCGGGTCGCTCTTCAGCTCCCCGATGAGCGACCAGTCAGCGCTGCCGGTGTACATTTGCGAGCGTGTGCGCCCGTGAACCGTGATGGCGGCTATGCCGCAGTCCTGAAGCCTCGGGCCGAGGTCGGTGATTATCTTGTTCTCACAGTCCCAGCCGAGGCGTGTCTTGACGGTGACAGGGAGACTGACTCCTTTCACCACTGCCTCAGTGATTGCAAGCATCTTGGGGATGTCGCGGAGCATACCGGCGCCGGCCCCCTTGCCGGCCACTTTCTTCACGGGACAGCCGAAATTGATGTCGATCAGATCAGGCTGCGCCTCCTCCACCATCTTCGCGGCGTCAACCATTGCCTCGGGGTCGCGCCCGTAGATCTGTATTGCCACGGGGCGTTCGCGGTCGTCAATGTGCAGTTTTCGCGTTGTGGAGGCAATGTTGCGCACAAGGGCCTCTGCCGACACAAACTCTGTGTAGACCATCTTCGCCCCTTGCTCGCGGCATATAAGGCGAAAAGAGGGGTCGGTGACATCCTCCATCGGGGCGAGCATCACGGGACGCTCGCCGAGGTCTATATTTCCGATTTTCATTTCCTAAATCATTTTGTGGTGAAAAAGTGGGGGCTTATTCCGCCGCCATGACTCACACGAGGGTGAGCGCGGAGCATTTCGAGGGAGCTATGAGCTCGGCCACACTGCGCACCTCTTCGGGGGTGACGGCGCGGATATGCTCTGCCGTGGTGGAGATGTCGTGGATTGTGTCGAAATACAACAGGCTTTTGGCCAGCGACATCGCACGGTT
Organism: Muribaculaceae bacterium; assembly: GCA_009775365.1. Classification (GTDB taxonomy): domain Bacteria; phylum Bacteroidota; class Bacteroidia; order Bacteroidales; family Muribaculaceae; genus Lepagella. Next base: position 9,094 of record VSPM01000009.1, on the reverse strand, counting down.
CTCCACATGGTCGGAACTCACAAGGAGCTGCCCGCAATATTGCCTCTTGATTTTTTCAAAGGCGGTGTCAGAGAGTCTCGACTGCGCAAGGCGGTCGAGTTCGTTGGAGATGATGCGGCGGCATTTCCCCACTGTGGCCGGGTCTGACCCGAAATATATGAGCATGAGTCCGGTGTCGCTCATAAGGCTCACGTTGCTGTCTACGGTGTAGACGTAGCCGCGCTTCTCGCGCAGCTCCCTGTTGAGCCGGGAATTCATACAGGGGCCTCCGAGATAGTTGTTCAGCAGAAACAAAGCGAATCTCCGGGGGTCTTTGCGCCCGAACACCCTGGCCCCGACGATTGTGTTTGCCTGGTGTGTGCCACGGTTGTGAAGCTCGTCGAAAGCGGCCATCTCCGGGGGCGCAACGCGCGTGTGGGTGGGTGCGGGGAAATGCAGACTGCCGAAATGTTTCTCCACTTGCCTGTAGAGCCTCTGCGGGTCAAGCGGGGAGCAGCAGTAGACAACCATGTTGGCCGGCGTGTAATACCTGTCAAGAAACCCTCGGCAGTCGTCGCCGGTGAGCGACGCCACGCTGTCACGCGAGCCGAGTATGTTGTGGGCAAGGCCGGAGCCGGCGTAGGCAAGCTCTTCAAATTCATCATACACCGAGTCGGAAGGGCTGTCGAGATAGCTGTTGATTTCCTCTGTGACCACCTCGCGCTCCCTGTCGATTTCATCTTTCGGGAAGCAGCTGCCCCCCACGAGGTCGGCAAGCAGCTCGATTGCCCTCTCCTCGAAGCCGGCGGGCGCGTTGGTGTAGACCATGGTCTCCTCTTTTGAGGTGTAGGCGTTGATCTCGCCCCCCACTTCCTCCATGCGGCTTGCTATCTGCCAGCTGCGCCGCCTGGCTGTGCCTTTGAATATTGTGTGCTCCACAAAATGAGCCAGGCCGTGATGGCTGCTGTCTTCATCGCGGCTGCCGGCGTTGACGGCCACGCCGATATAACTCACCAGGCCGCTCGTGTGGCGACACACCATGCGAAGGCTGTTGGGCAATGTGAAGATGCTGTATGCTTGATTCATCGCTTATCTATTTTCCCTATTTTTCGCGTGCAAAATTAATAAAATTTCCGTAATTTTGCGTTATATATCACCTTTTCCACAACACATTCACCAATAAATGAAAAAGATAATCCCCCTTTTCATTATTCTATGCTTCGCGCTCCTCTCCGCTGGCGCCTGTTCGGGTCAAAAGAAGCTTTCAGCAGTGTCGGCCGACATTCCGGCAGAGGCGGTGGCCGCCGTGAATCTCGCCATCGAGAAGGCGCCTCTCTATGCCGCAAAAAAGAATGCTCTCTTAGATTCGCTCAAGACGGTTATTTTCAATTCTCCGCGCGGCGACATTAGGCTGGAGTCAATCATTAAAGTGGCGTCTATCTACAGGCAGGTCAACACCGACTCGGCTATATTTTACGCCAAAATGGGTGTGAACGAGGCAGCCGCCGACTCTCCGGAGAACCTGCGCATCAGGAGCCGGCTCTCGCTTATAAACGCTCTGAGCACCGCCGGGCTTTTCACGCTGGCCACACAGAGGCTCGATTCTCTCAGACCTATGATGCACGACATCGGCGTGAAGATTGAATTCTGGAAAACTGCCCGTATGCTCAACTCCTACATGTTCGCCTTCGCCACCGAGGAGGGGGAGTTTGCCGACATTTTCAGAAGCCGGTATATAGAATGTGACGACAGCCTGCTGCGCCACCTGCCGCCTACCGACCCTTTCCGGCGTTTCATTAATGCGGAGCGCCTTGTGGCGGAGGGACGATGGGACAACGCCCGGAAGCATCTGCAGGAAATCGTAGACAATCATCCGCAGGAGAGCAACCTCTATGGCATGGCCTCATATCAGCTCGCGGAGGTATATAAGCACAAGGGTGACTTCAGAAATTTTGCAAAGTGTCTGGCGCTGTCGGCGGAGAGCGACATTAAAGGGTGTGTGAAGGAGGGTATCGCGCTTCCGGCACTCGCAAACTGGCTTTACGAGAAGGGGGACCTCTACAACGCTTTTAACTTTATTAACTTCGCTCTCGAAGAGGCCAACACTGGCAACATGAGAATGAGAACAGTGACTATCGCCGCGCTCATGCCTATTATCGACAGCGCCTATCGGAAGCAGATTGACGACTCGCGCAATAAGATGGCCGAATACCTTATCATTTCAGTGACGCTGCTGCTGATTGCGCTGGTGCTGTTTGTGGTGCTGCTGAGAAACATCCGCAACACGCGCCTGAAGGAGAGGAAACTTGCTGTGTCGTCGAAGAAGCTGGAGGCTTATGTAGGAAACTTCATGGGACTATGCGCAAACTATTCTTCAAGGCTCGACCAGCTGGCGAAACTTGTGATCAGAAAAATCAACGCAAAGCAGACCGACGACCTTTTGAAGCTGGTGAGTTCGGGAAGATTCACCGAAGAAGACAACGAGGAGTTCTACCAGCTTATCGACAAGGCCATCCTCGACATTTTCCCGAATTTTGTAGACAATATCAACACGCTCCTTGTTCCGGAAAAACGAATCATCCTGAAGCCTGACGAATCGCTCAATCCGGAATTGAGAATCTATGCCTTCGTCAGACTGGGTGTTGACCAGAGCGCAAAGATAGCGCAGATTCTGCATTATTCGGTCAACACTGTCTACACTTATCGCAACCGTATGCGCAACAGGGCTGTCAACCGCGACACTTTCGACAACGACATAATCAATCTTGAACACACAAAAAACTTTTTTCAAAACTCTCGTTCCTGAGTTGTTTTACTCTGTTTTTCGGGCAAAATTCATCGTTTTTTCACTATATGACAGTTCGTATATAGTCTATATTATATTTTCATAATATGCTATTTATCAATGAATATATTTCTATATTATCTATATTTAAACTCATTCAAGGCTCATATCGCTTGGAATATCAAAAACGCAATGCTAATTTTGCAACATCGGAATTCAAAACGGCACTGCGCCATTTGAGGTTTCGACAGGGATTAATTACAGGTTGATCAGGACTTCCAACAAGTCATAAGGTAATTAAAATTATTTTTAGAATAGGTGAAAATTTTTAAGGAAGATTGTTTTTAGGTTAGACTAATGTTAGTATGAGCATTGAAAGACATTAACGCTAAAGATACACATTAAATAAATTGTTTATGTTAGGTTGTAGAAAATAATTTTGATTCGCACAAAGCAGATCTCTTGTGAAAGAGGTCTGTTTCTTTTTTATTACAGCCGCGTCAAATTTGTCCATGCCGCTCCCGATGAGCCGCTCATGATGCCTTGACAGCCTCATCAAATCATCGCCGCTCTTAAAACATTTAAGGGAACACTCTAACACATTTAAGGATATATTTGTTATAACTATGACTCTGCGCCGCATTCTTCCACGGCACGCGGAGCAGCACTCTCATTGAAAGGTTATGAAAGACACGATTCCACATAATGACCACAACCCCGCCGACGAGGCCGCATCAGCTTCTCGCCCCGCGCAATGGACAATAAGGTTCAAAACCTGGAGAAAGAGGGTGATGTCGGATTTTGTGTTCATGATTGTGCTCGCAGTCATTGTGGGATTTCTGGCCGGCGTGGCCACGCATATATTCAGATGGCTTATAGGCTTTGTGTCCGGCTTCTTCCTTCCTCATATCAGGCAGGACTCGCCCAACTGGTGGCTGATACTCACACCCGTGTGCGGCTTTGTGATAACGGGGTTCTTCACCCGCAATATAATCCGCACCAACCTTATGCACGGGGCGGCGCAACTGATGGGAGACTTGCGCAAGAAAGCCTACCGGCTGAGACGCAACATCACATTCTCCCCGGTCATAGGCGGCTCTATCACACTCGGATTCGGCGGCTCGGCAGGTGCGGAGGGTCCAATCGCCTACACAGGGGCGGCTATCGGCAGCAATGTGGGGCAGCTGTTCGGGCTAAAGCCTGAAATGCTGAAGGTTCTTATCGGATGCGGGGCGGCTGCGGGCATATCGGGGATATTCATGTCGCCTATAGGCGGGATGCTATTCACGGTGGAACTGCTGAGAATGAGCCTCGGCACTATTTCTTTCATCGCCGTATTGCTCTCCTGCTTAGTGTCATACGGAGTGGTGTTCATGCTCCACGGATGCACGCTTCATAATCCTTACACCCCTATTGAGACGCTGTCGCCCTCGCTCTATTGCCCGGTGATTCTGTTAGGAGTGTTCTGCGGGTTCTATTCCCTATATTATTCTTCGGTGATAAACTGCATGGACAGCATATATAAGCGGATAAAGAACCCGCTTCTGCGCAACACCATAGGCGGCTTGGCAGTTGGAACCGCCCTGATGCTGTTCCCGTCGCTATATGGAGCGGGCTACGAAGTGATTGGCAATGTCATTCACGGCAATTATGACGCCATCTATAACGGCAGCCTGCTTAAATTGTTCGACCTCGGCAAATTGGGTCTGATAGCTGCTGCCATAGGGATTCTGCTCATAAAATGTTTCGCCACAGGCTCCACCAACAGCAGCGGCGGTGTGGCCGGTGATTTCGCCCCCACCCTTTTCTCGGGATGCATTGCCGGATTTTTATTCGCGACTATGAGCAACCAATATCTGGGCACTGAGTTCCCGGTAGGGATTTTCGCATTCCTGGGAATGGCCGGGCTTATGTCGGGCGCTATAGAAGCCCCTCTGATGACCGTCTTTATTGTGCGCGACCTCGGGCTCTCTTACGAATACATACTCCCCATCTGCCTCTGCTCGTTCACATCCTATCTCACCGTGAAGGGCATGTCGAGGCTTGCCGGATTCGACCAGAGGATGATTCTCCACCTCAAATGGTTCATCCACAAATACGAATTCCATAACGGCACAAAATAACGACTTCCGACAAACAAGCAAACAAACGACCAAAAAGGCAAACTAACAATGCAAGAAAAGGGCGGTCAACCCTAAGGTCGCCGCCCCTTTTCATAAAATAAGCAAAGGTGTTTTATTATTTTATGGAGTAAAATACTTTGTCAGTTGCGCGTCTGTCATTTAGCCAGGCGTGCGTTCTCGCGCTCGATATAAGCGTCGATGTCAAGGCCGTTGCCAAGGCGGAATTCAGGATATCCCGACTTGATTTGCTCATAGCAGCCCAGAGCCATGTCATATTTCTTCTGCTCGTCGTAGATGTTAGCCTCTTTAAGGAGCACTCTCGGCACAATCTGAGGATTGCTGTTGGCCTTGCGCACAGATTTCTGATAATAGTCTAACGCCTCGTCATATTTCTTGAGGTTCACATAGCAGTCGCCGATGAGAACAAGGACGTTGGCCTCGAGCACTTCATCTTTCGATGAGAATCTTTTGAGGTATTCGGCAGCCTCTTCATATTTACCTTCATTATACAGAGCCTCGCCGGCGCTGAGCGCGGCAAGCTTCCCTGCTGTGTCGCCCTTGTATTTGTCGGCCACCTCTTTATATTTCACCGCTGCAAGAGAGTCGTTGGCAAGGGCCTCGGTCTCAACCTTGTTGTATGCCTCGAACGAATCCTTCACATGAGGGTTACGGTATATGAAGATGTAACTCAAAGCGAAGCAAGCCACTACAAGAATAGCGCCTACGCCCCAAAATATGATTTTCTTATTGTTAGCGACCTTCTCGCCGGCTGATGTGAGGTGCGAGTTCATTTTGTCAATCGCGGTCTCATCCTGTTGCTGTTGGTTCTGGGATGCCATTTGTTTTGTTTAAATGCTACTGTCTATGATGGTAACTAAGTTGTTATTCTCGTTTGAAAGCCTCTGCGCCTGATTCTGGCCTCGACCAGGACCCTGCCGCGCCGGGCAGCCTGTCGCAAGCCGCGAATGCGGGCTTTGGGATTTCAAGTCGCGAAATTAAGCATTTTTTATGGCAATAACAATTTTTTCTCCGTTTTTTTATAATCTCCCCATATTTTATGTTAATTTCGCGGTGCATTTCCGTTATTCTACACGTCTAAAACCGCAAAAATGGCATCCAACCAGTCATTGTCGCTCGACCAGCGCCTGTCAATGAGGCTTTCGGCTCAGCAGCTTCGTTTCGTGAAGTTGCTGGAATACAACACGCCCGAACTTGAAGAAGCCGTGGAGCGTGAACTCGACGACAATCCGGCGCTCGAAGTGGCGGAGGAGAACGAGCCGGCTGATTTGGAGTTGCCCTCCTACCGCTATGGCTACAGCGGCGGGCAACGGGCGGCCGACGAGTCGGCAAACTATGACTTCTCGCCCCCCGACTTGGGCGAGAATCTTTACGACTCTCTGCTGCGACAGCTCGCCGAGAGGAATCTCTCGCCAAATGTGCTGGCCGCGGCTGAATATATCGTGGGGAGCCTCGACTCCAACGGTTATCTGCGTCGCTCACTCGGCAACCTCATCAACGACATGGCGTTCGGCCCGGGGATTGACGTGACTGAGACGGAGGCGAAAGAAGCCCTCGACACGGTGCAGGATCTTGAGCCGTATGGCGTGGGGGCCGCCGACCTCAGAGAGTGCCTTCGCCTGCAGCTCGTGCATCTTCCGCAGTCGCAGCGGCGCGACGATGCCATCGACATCATCGACAAACAGTTTGAAGCTTTCACGATGAAACACACCCACCGCATCATATCGGGGCTGAAGATTGACCGCGAAAGAGCGAAAGAGGCCGTTGACCTTATCCTGAGCCTCAATCCGAAGCCGGGTGCGGCTGTCAACACCGACAGGGATTCAGCTAATATTATAGTGCCTGACCTGGTTGTGTGGAATGAAGACGGCAACCTCTCGGTGGCTCTCAGCAACAGGATTCCGGAACTGGAGATAGACCGCTCGTTCTCGGAGGCGGTGGCTGAAATGGAGGGACAGGCCAAACGGAGGCAGAAGAAGGGGACGGAGTTCATTACATCACGATATAATGACGCCCGCGACTTTATCAGAATCCTGAAGCAAAGGCAGGAGACCCTGATGTCGGTGATGACCGCGATTGTGAAAATACAACACGATTATTTCATGACGCAAGACGTTTACCGACTCAAGCCGATGATGATTAAAGACATCTCGGCAATCACGGGGCTTGACCTGTCGGTGATCTCAAGGGCCACCAACAATAAATATGTGGCCACGCCGTGGGGCGTCTTCCCCCTGAGATTCTTTTTCAGCGACTCTATAGGAGAAGAGGGCGACGAGCCTTCCGACGCGCTCACCAACCGCAAGATCGAGGCGGAAATAGCCGCCCTCGTGGAGAAGGAAGACAAGAGGCACCCTCTGAGCGATGAGAAAATCAGGCTGGAGATGGAGGCCCGGGGCTATGACGTGTCGAGAAGAACGGTGGCAAAGTATCGCGACCGGCAAGGTATTCCCGTGGCACGACTCCGCAAGGAAATGTGACACACCTCACTGAAAAAATATTATTCTCTTTCGTAAGGATGCAGATTTTTTATTACTTTTGCACTTCAAACTCACTCGGGACTTAGCAGACGTATCACTCCCACGACTTTGCCCTGACCCGGAAAACATTCAAGAATATAATGAAACGACTCATCTACATCTTAACGCTGTTTTTCCTTTTAGGCACGCCGTTCACTGCTTCCGCTGTCACCGACAAGGAGATGGAACAGGCAAGGACTATCGCCACAAAAGCCTACCTGCGCTATGCCAACGACGGATCTGGCTATCTCGACAAGCTGAACCCGAAAACAATGGCGGAGCTCGAAAAAAATCTTAAACCTAAGGAGAAGGAGAACCTGAAAGCGTTCAAGGCTATCCCTGTGCCTTCTGACTATGCCTCATGGAACAAGCAGAAGCTTGTGGAATACTGGGGCGTGACCGCATTCTCTTCCAAGGGGCTTGTGGAGAAGGGGCGACTCGGAAGGAATCGTGCCAAGAAGCACATCAACGCCATGAGCGTGACCCCTCCTCAAAAGGAGTCGGCAAAGAACGATAAGAAACCGGCAGCCGACAAGGGGGACGTAAAGAAAAATGACAAGATTAAGGATGGAGCGGCAGAAAAGAGCGCACAAGAGGCTTCTGCCTCAGCCGGCACTCCCGCAGCTGAGCCGGCGCCGGCCGACAGCACCGAATCGGCGTTGACTTCTGCTCAGGCAATCGACAATCTTAACGCCCTCGACTCGGAGCCGCAGATTAAAAAGGCCAACAACCACACATGGGTATATATATTAATATTGTGTGTGCTTGTAGCCGTTGTTGTCGCTCTCGTAGTGTTCGCATCCAATGTGATGAAGAAAAATGAAGAGGCGGTCACAGACGCGACCCGCAGGGTTGCACAGCACCCTGAATCGCCGGCAGAATCTGCCGACACAAATGCGCTGAGAGAGAAATTTGCAGCAACTCTCACTTCTAAAAACGATGAGATTCGCTCGCTGTCGAAAAAATTAGAGGACGTAAACGCCCAGAATTTTTCTCTGAAGTCAAAACTCGAGGCTGTGACCGCCGAATCGGCGTCATTGCGCTGCCGCGTCAATGAATATCTGAGAAAAATAGCGGAGATGGAGGCAAAGATGTCTGCCGCCGAACAGGCGCACGCAGCAGCGGCGGCGGCTGTTGCTCAGGCTCAGGCCACGGCGCCGGCACCGGCACCGGAGATTGCAGAAGTTCCGCAACCCGCGCCCACGCAACCCGCACAGGTAACACAGGCTGTGGCACATCCTCAGCAGAAGGCGGCTTCAACTCTGCGCACAATATTCCTCGGGAGGGCTAATGCCAAGGGAATATTCGTGAGGGCTGATCGCACGCTCAACCTTGGCAACTCTATATTCAGGCTCGACACATCCGACGGCTATGCAGGGTCGTTCAGAGTGGCGGCTGACCCCACTGTGTGGGAAATGGCCATGCTCACTCCTCGCGAATCGCTTGCAGGGGCGTGCGTGGTAGCTGACCTCGACATAACCGACGGGATGCACAAGATTGTGAATGACTCGGCCGGCACCGCCATTTTTGAGGGCGGATGCTGGAAAGTGATACGCAAAGCCAAGATTCATTTTGAATAATCCTGCTGCATTACACACGGCTCTTTCATTTAAGCACAAAATAACGACAAAAGCCCCCTTACCCGATTCAGTACGAATCGGGTAAATTTG
>VSPM01000089.1 GCA_009775365.1 Muribaculaceae bacterium | reverse complement strand
GATTTCGACCATACTTATGCGTCCGACTTATACCCCAAAATTCGATGTTTTCAAATTTTTGTCATCTACTTAAATTTCGCCTGTCTAACTTCTTAAAAAATTTTACAGTGCCGTCTTTTGCCTTGTCAAATGTCTTCACTGTCCCTTTTTTCGCCTTGTCAAAAGTCTTCACAGCGCCATCCTTTGTCTTATCATAGATTTTCACAGTGCCATCTTTTGTCTTGCTGAAAGTCTTCACAGTGCCTGACTCCATTTTTTTATAAGTTTTCACAGTGCCGTCTTTGGCTTTATCATAGACCTTCACAGTGCCATCCTTGGCCTTATTGAACGTTTTCACTGTTCCTGACTCAGCCTTTTCATAAGTCTTTACAGTTCCATTCTTAGTGTTGTCATAAACCTTCACAGCACCGTCTTTAGTCTTATTAAATACCTTAATCGTGCCATTCTTGGCATTTTCATAGACCTTGACAGTTCCGTCCTCAACCTTTTTATAATCCTTTTCGGTTTCTTTCTTAACCTTGTCAAATGCCTGTTCAGCATTAGTTTTTTTCTCCTTATTGTCATTATCGGCATAAGTATTTACAAAGCCGAAACTCATCAACGCCAACAATATGGCAAAACATGTCTTTTTCATAGTCATATATTTTAATATTGCCAACTCCTTTTCTCTCTCAATGCGTTTAACCACCGATGAAAGAGAATATATAATCCAACCTTTATTTTCAATTGAATGTTGGTTATCAAATATTTATTTTTGTTAAATATTTGATTAAAATCCTCCACATTGTTTCTGCTTTTGCCGACGAAAAACATGAGACAGGCCAATTCGACAGAAGCGGATTCCAGGAAAATCTTTAGGCTTCCGAAACCTTTAGAACTAACCGAACTCTCCCCTAACTCACCTCAATAATATTTTAACTTTTCAAATGCAGAGTAATAATTTATTTGTAACTTTACAACCCGATTTCCGCTTTTGTGAAATCAAATGAACCGAACTTAAACCAACCGACCATGAAAATAGTTAAACTTATCATTCTTGTGGCTCTATCCTTAACTGCGTCAATAAATTGTAACGCACAGATAATGCCATGGGAAAACAGAACCGAATCAGACAATAATTTATCTTCATCAACGAAAAACCGCATGGCAGGCGAATTTACAATAGAAGATGCTGTCGGGGGCGATTTCCTTAACACCAAAGGAGCCGGAAGCATCGACTGGCTGAAAGACGGCGAACGTTATTCAAAAATTGAAGCATCTGATAATGGCGACGGAACCAGAAAAGATGTAGTGGCTTACCGTGCTAAAGACAATCGCAGGGAAGTGCTGATACCGGCCGATAAACTGGTTGACCCAACTTCCGGCACATACATATCGCCTGAGAAGGTGATTTGGAGCGCAGACAACAGTAAAGCCCTCATCTTCACCAACACTAAGAAAGTGTGGCGTTACAACACTCGTGGCGACTATTGGATTCTCGACCTTAAAAGCGGCATGTTCCGTCAGTTAGGAGCCGGATTGCCGGAATCTTCACTTATGTTTGCAAAATTCTCTCCCGACGCTTCTCGTGTGGCTTATGTGAGCAAAAACAATATCTATGTGGAAGACTCTTCAACCGGAGAAATCAACCGTGTGACAACCGATGGCAGCGACATAATCGTGAACGGCACATTCGATTGGGTTTATGAAGAGGAATTCGGCATTCGCGACGGCTTCAGATGGAGCCCCTCGGGTAACTACATTGCATACTGGCAAAGCGACACCGACGGCACCGGATGGTTCGATATTATTAACAATGTAGACTCTATCTATCCGTCATTCAACCGTTTCCCCTACCCTAAGGCCGGAAGCACAAACTCTGCGGTGAAAGTCGGTTATGTTCCGGCATCCGGAGGCGAGACCACATGGGTGAATATTCCGGGCGACCTTCGCGACAACTACATTCCAAGAATGGATTTCATTCCCGGCGAAGACGTGCTTTTCATCCAGCAGATGAACAGAAGCCAAAACACAAACCGCGTGTGGATAGCAGAAATTGGAGATCCGACACCGCAAAATATATTCACGGATTCTGACGACGCCTGGCTCGAAACCAACGACAACGTGATGTGGCTTGAAGGCAACAAATGGTTTACATGGCTAAGCGAGCGCAATGGCTGGAGACATCTTTACCGTGTGAGCCGCGACGGCAAGTCCATCGAACCGATAACTAATGGTGAATTTGATTTCATTGCCAATGTAGGCACTGATTCCGGCAAAGGGCTTGTGTATTTCATTGCATCGCCCGACAATTTCACACAGCGCTATCTCTACAGCGCAAGCCTGAATGGCAACGGAACGGCAACACGTGTGAGCCCTGCGGGACAGGCCGGCCAACACAGCTATTCGATGTCGCCTACAGGGAAATGGGCCGTGCATACATTCAGCAACGCATCCACCCCTTTCATTGTAGACATGGTGTCGCTTCCAAATCACAAGAGCATAAGAACCATTGAAGACAACTCCGAATCAAAAAGACTGTATGACTCTCTGGGATTCAACCAAAAAGAATTTATAAAGGTAAAATCAGGCGACCTCTCTCTTGATGCATGGATAATAAAGCCAAAAGATTTTGACCCTTCGAAAAAATATCCGGTGATTGTTGAAGTCTACGGAGAACCCGCCGCCGCAACAGTGCAGGATTTATGGACAGACGCGATATTATGGAATCAATACATGGCCAACAGAGGATATATTGTGGCAAGCATTGAAAATCGTGGAGCCAACACGCCTCGCGGACGTGAATGGCGCAAGTGTATATATGGTGAGGTGGGCACATTCGCTTCGGAAGACCAGGCCAATGGGGTGCGCGACCTTGCCAATCAATTCTCATTTATCGACCCTGAGCGTGTGGGCATCACAGGATGGAGCGGAGGCGGAAGCCAGACTTTGAATTCAATGTTCCGCTATCCTGATGTGTTCTCCACAGGAATAGCTATCGCCTTTGTTGCCGACCAGCGCACTTACGACACCATTTATCAGGAACGCTACATGAATACACCTCAGCTTAACCCTGAAGGATATGCCAAGGGCTCGCCAATATCTTATGTGGATGGACTGAAAGGGAATCTGCTTCTGATTCATGGCACCGGCGATGACAATGTGCATTACCAGAATTGCGAAATGCTCATCAATGAACTTGTGAAACATGGCAAAATGTTCTCGCTCATGAGCTATCCGATGCGCACCCACGCCATAAATGAGGGCGACGGAACCACTCTCCACCTTCGCAAGACAATGGAGAAATATTGGCTCGACAACCTTCCTGCAGGAGGGAAATAAGAACCCGGACACAGGCGATCAGACCATCAATATTATTAGTGTCATCATATGAACATTGAAGAAGTTAGAGAATACGGGCTCTCTTTGCCACATGCCACCGAACGATGCCCGTTCGGGCCTGACACACTCACGCTTGAAATCGGAGGCAGAATATTCTGTCTTATGACTCTTGACGGACAATGGGATTTCTATAATCTTAAGATCGATCCGGAATACTCTATAGAGCTAAGAGACAAATATAGCGGCATACGTCCCGGCTACCATATGAACAAAAGGCATTGGGTGTCTGTAGACTTTTATGGAGACGTGCCCGATGCCTTACAGAAAGAACTCATTCTTCACTCCTATCGTCAGGCATTGTCCATGCTTCCCAAAAGAGTGCAAAAAGAATTGGGAATCTCAAACTTGTAATTATGTCCAAAGGGAAAATATTGATAGTAGATGATGAGGAAACCCTCAGAGAAGGGCTTCAGACATATCTTGAGATGGAAGGCTATGAGACTGACTCTGCCGCCAGCTCCGAAGACGCTTTGAAACTTGATCTGAAAACCTACGACCTGTTTCTGCTCGACATTATGATGTCCGGCATGAGCGGCAAAGAACTGGCGGCGAAGCTGAAGGCAAATTCCGACACATCTCATGCGGCTATAATTTTTCTAACGGCAAAAGACAGTGACGACGACATGGTGTCGGGTCTTAAAATAGGAGCAGATGACTACATTGCAAAGCCGTATTCCATAAAAAATGTGCTGGCGCGGATTGAGGCGGTGCTAAGGCGCACAACCATGAGAACAACGACACAAGGAGTGACGTGCGACCGAAACTCTCTCACATGCAATGTAGACGGCTCTACAGTAATAATGCCTCGAAAAGAGTTTGAAATACTGTCACTTCTGGTTAACAACCCCGGAAGGATTTTCACTCGCGAGGAGATAATGCACAGGGTGTGGCCGGAAAAAGTTGTGATTGCAGACCGCTCAGTTGACGTGCATATTACCCGAATCCGCAATAAAATAGCCCCATACGGCAAATGCATAATCTCCCGCTCCGGTTATGGCTATGGCTGGCAGGATTAGATTTTCATTCCATACACGCATGCTCCTCACGACACTGGCAATCTGCTGGATGCTCGTGGGGACATGCATGTGTTTTCAATATTATAGAGAGAAAAGTTTTAAGGCGTCATTGCTTGATGCAAGGCTCCAGATGCACAATGAAAGGATTGCCGATGACTTGCGCCAAGGTGAGCACATAGACAGCATTGTGTCGCGCATAGGTGTGCCGGTGGCAGAACTTCGTGTCACTTTAATCGACATAAACGGGAATGTCGTTTTCGACAGCAATGATAAAACACCATTCCCTGCCACTAACCACAATACACGTCCGGAAGTGACCGACGCCAGAGCAAATGGCACAGGGCACGCAGTGGAGCGCTTTTCAGAAAGCGATGATGTATATTACTTCTATTCCGCTCGCATTGCCGATGACGGGATGGTGATTCGCTCCGCCGCCCCATATACACATTCACTTGCCGATTTCTTAAAGGCTGACAGCACTCTGATATGGATAATGGCTGTCATGACTGTGATCATGAGCCTTGTCAGTTTTTTTGCAACACGCAAAATCTCTTTCAGCATCAAACGCCTGAACCGGTTTGCTGAGAAAGCGGAACAAGGAGGACACATATATAGCGACGAAGCGTTTCCCGACGATGAACTTGGCAACATAGCAAGCAATATAGTCAAACTTTATGTGCAGCGCGACGAACAGCACCGTGAGGCCATAAGACTTGAGAAAGACAAAATACGCCTGAAAAAACAACTCACAAACAATATCAATCATGAACTGAAAACTCCCGTGGCATCCATTCTTGTGTGTCTCGAGCTGCTCAACGACCATCCGGAAATGGAGTCAAAAAAGAAAGAGGAGTTTATTCAACGAATCCATGCCAATGCCAGACGCCTGAGCGCCTTACTGAAAGATGTGTCGGTAATAACAAGAATGGATGAAGGGGCCGACATGATTGAACGATGTGAAGTGAATCTTTCAGACATTGTAACAGACATAGTTGAAGAAGAGTCATTGCGCACCGACATGAAAATCATGCTCCACATGCCGATGCTCACTATCAATGGCAACAGGCAACTGCTTGAATCAATATTCCGGAACCTGATAGACAATGCCATATCCCACAGCAACGCCACTGAGATGAAGATAAACGCAGATGAAAACGGAAATTTCATCATTAGCGACAATGGATGCGGAATTTCATCAGAACATCTGCCTCACATTTTCGAGAGGTTTTACCGGATAGACAAAGGACGTTCGCGGCAATCAGGCGGGACAGGTCTCGGCCTTTCAATCGTGCGCAATGCCGTGGCTTTTCATGGGGGCAAGATAGAGGCACGGAGCAATTGCGGGCTAACCTACACTTTCCAATTAAAAGTTAACAAAAAGGCAACATAATATTAATAAATAATATACATAAACTGCCGAATTTTGCACTCACAAAACAATGCACAAAATTTAGCAATTCATGGATATTATTTTTCTTGGAATCGTAATTTTCCTTTTTTTGCTCGCCATTTTTGATCTTTCGGTCGGCGTAAGCAATGATGCGGTCAATTTTCTCACATCGGCAGTAGGCTCTAAAGCTGCCTCTTTCAGAAGAGTCATGATTGTTGCCTCGATTGGGGTATTCATAGGAGCCGCAATGAGCAACGGCATGATGGACGTGGCACGCCACGGAATATTCCGGCCGGAGAACCTTTCGTTTTATGATGTTATAGCCATATTCATGGCCGTAATGGTTACAGACATAATATTGCTGGACATGTTCAACACCCTTGGGATGCCCACTTCAACCACTGTCTCCATGGTGTTTGAACTGCTTGGAGCCACATTCGTGGTTGCTTTGTTCAAGATAAGCGCTCCCGAAAGCACATTAGGCATCGGCGACTTGATGAACACAGAGAAAGCGCTATCCGTGATTGTCGGTATTTTTCTTTCAGTGGCGATAGCATTTGTGTTTGGCACCATCGTTCAATTCCTGACACGACTGATATTCACATTTGAATATAAAAGCCGGCTGAAATGGAAAGTTGGTATTTTCGGCGGAGCGGCATGCACATCTATAGTCTATTTCATGCTCCTGAAGGGGATAAAAGACCTTACAATAATGACCCCTGAACTGAAAGAATGGATCGACATCAACACAGGTGCGATTCTTATAGGGTCTTTCTTAATTTTCACATTGATCATGCAGGTTCTCCACTGGTGCAGAATCAACGTATTTAAGATTATAGTTTTGCTTGGCACATTCTCTCTCGCAATGGCATTTGCGGGGAACGACCTTGTGAATTTCATCGGCGTTCCACTCACTTCGCTTGCATCATATCAGGATTACATGGCATCAGGCGGAGGCAACCTTCACGGCTATATGATGGAGAGCCTGAAAGGACCTGCCGAGACTCCATTTTATTTCCTCATAGGAGCAGGCACAATTATGGTAGTCTCGCTTGCAACCTCCGGCAAGGCTCGCAGAGTCACGCAAACCACCGTCGGGCTAAGTTCCAAAAGCCAAGGCGATGAAATGTTCGGGTCGTCTCGCATAGGAAGATCGCTTGTAAGAGCATCTCTCAACACACTCGCATTAGTGAGAGCACACACTCCATATAAATTACGCAAGTGGATAAACCTCAGGATGGACAGCAGCGTCACCCAGGAAGAGAACGGCGCGGCGTTCGACCTTGTGCGCGGGTCGGTCAATCTGATGCTTGCCGGGATGCTGATAGCAATAGGCACATCTCTGAAGCTGCCTCTGTCTACCACATTTGTCACTTTCATGGTGGCAATGGGCACATCACTCGCCGACCGCGCATGGGGACGTGAAAGCGCGGTGTTTCGTATCACGGGAGTGATTTCAGTAATCGGCGGATGGTTCATCACTGCCGGGGTAGCCTTCATTGGCGCAGGGATGGTGGTCTGCCTTATGCACATGGGTGGAGTGCCGGTAATGATTGCGGGTGGACTAATAGCCCTCGCCATGCTCATCAGAAGCAATATAAAATTCCGTAATAAGGGAAAAGAAACGCAAAACGACACACTCTTCCAGGCAATTCTGGCATCAAACAACCCCGCTGAAGTGTGGCCGCTGCTTCGAGTTTATATAAACGAGAAACAAAGGATGTTTCTAAATTTTGCCTATATCAATTTTACAAATGTTACCGATGGATTCATCAATGACAACTCCAAACTGCTGTCGAAATCCGAAAAAGCGCTAATAACTGAAAAAGACGTGTTGAAAGGACAGCGCCGAAAACTCACACTGTGTATGCGCCGGGTATCTCCGGGAACAGCCATAGAGAAGAGCACATGGTTCCACCTAAGCAACAACATGGCCATGTCGATGACCTACAACCTCAGAAGAATAAATGAGGTGTGCAAAGAGCATGTCGACAACAATTTCCTCCCGCTTCCGAAAGAGTTTCATGATTCATACATTTCATTGATGGATAGTATCAAATCAGTAATTAAAGATTCAGAAGCGGCAATTGAAGAAAGCAATCCGGAGCATATCGACACATTGCGGCGCAGATGCAACGACATCAAGGATGAGATTTCAAACCACACGCGCGACATATACGACCTTCTGCAAAAGGGAGACACCGACAATATGAGCGTAGCCTACGTATATCTTAACCTGCTTCAGGAGAGCAAAGAGTTTGTGACATCACTTCGCAAGATGCTCCGGGCTTCCGGCAAACTGAATCTTGCGCCATCGTCCTATAGAAGTTTCTCGCATCCTGAAAACCACGCTCCCGCGCTGCCTTAGAATTCACTGCGTTTTCTCAGCCAAGAGCCTGCTGACCGATGTAATCGTCTGCCTGCCCTCTTGAGGTGAAAACAATCACATTCCCTTCATAAGGATCCAGAAGCAATCTTATTATCGGAAGCTGATAATCGGGAAAGTCAAGAATCCATTGGCGAAACTCTTCATCAAGTTCAGTATCGTGCCAGGGCATATCCACCCTCTCCTTCCCCAGCCTCTCAATCGCGCCTGACAGGCATACATCAACAGGAATGTCAAAAAAGAATACTGTGTCTGCCTTACACAATCGCCTTGGCATGGTGCGCATATAATTACCGTCGATAATCCACTCGTCAGTGGCAAGTATCTCATCCAGACGCGAGTCAAACTCTTCAGGAGACACTGTAGTCCGGTCTGCCCTATGCCATATCATATCGAGATAATGCAGAGGGAGGCCGGTCTTCTTCGACAACTTTCGCGCGAATGTGCTCTTACCGGCTCCGGGACAGCCTATTATAAGAACTTTTCTCATTACAAAACACATTAATATATAAGAATAGTGTCAGAATATGTTGAAATAACGCCGATACACTCCAAATAGTACACATTCCCCCGGCGGCACGTATTCCAATAAATGCTTTTTTATAGCAGCCTCAGATTGTGAAGCAACTTTCCAAATTTGCCTATATCAAATTATTTTGTAATTTTGTGACCCAATAATCACAGGCACCTTCATGGGAACTTTTACAAATTAGCGTTTTGAGAAATTATTCAACGATAATTATCGTAGAATGCTACTTCATGCTCTCAGGTTTGTTCAAAATGACAAAGATGCGGAAGACATTGTTGCTGACGTTTTCTGCGACATCCGGTCAATGTCACGATACTTGTTGCGCGGCTGCCGTTCCTTCAGCGCCTTACAGGTCTTTGCAATTAGAGATTGAAGCCACTCGCAGCATTCCCACAACAGTTTTACATCCGTCGGGAACCGCAGATGGCTCTCGTAGCAGGTGGCATCGGTCAGACACAAATCCTTGTTTCTCAGCGAGCCGCCCCATTTGCCATACAGGATTTTCTGCAGTTCTCTGATGTCCGGAACTCCGGATATGCGCTGACGGATAGCACTGACTATCTTGCCGTTCTTTATGGGCTTAGCGGGATCTATGAGCACCCCGCAGAACATCTGCATGTGTATGTTGCCGTTGAGCATCTCGATCAGGCCGTCATCCGATTGTCCGGTATATGGTTTGAGGAACATCAGCGCCACCTCTCCCTCCGGCGGGAACATCGGCGTGTTACCTTGAGGATGCGTTTTGGGAAAATGCGAGCGGATTTTCTCTGCCAGCTCCTTCAATGGCAGTTGCGCATGGATGCGCCCGAGCTCGCTTACGGCAAAACTCTCGCGATATTTTTGCATAAAATCGAACTCGGCAAACGGCAACGTGGCCGTAATCTCAGATATTTTTCGTAACTTCACGAACACACGGCTCTTTCATTTAAGATAAAAATAAAGACATATTTTCCCTTACCCGGTTTGTTGAGAATCGGGTAAATTTCC
>VSPM01000088.1 GCA_009775365.1 Muribaculaceae bacterium | reverse complement strand
GCCAGCACAAATAGCAAATTGCCATCCAACTCTTGACCTCGAATTTGATTAACACTTTTTAAGAGACACTAGTGTCCTGACTTCGTCATTGCATCACCCTAAACGCCCAGATAGTCGAAAAACAGTTGTATTTTTTTTAGCTATATTTATAAACCTGTATATGCGACATATTAAAAATTTTGAGTAAATTTGTGGTGCGGACAACGGATTCTCCATATCCCCCTGTTCTTCAATACAGCGGTATAACCCGTCCGAGGCTATACATATGAGGACTGCACTCTTTTACGGACACCTATGGACACAGCCATATCTCCACCTGCCTTATCGGTTAAGAATCATGGCAATAACCATTATGTGTCTTCTGTGTGCCTTTGCCTCTTTTGCCGAATCAAATATCCGACTGTATCATTTCAAAAACATAGACCACACTTTTGACTCTATCGCAGCTCTTGTGCTGACTGATGAATTTAACAGGAATATGAACGACACCGCAGCTCTCAGAATAAAAGAGCTGAGAAAAATCGCGTCCGCCTTTCCTGATCCTGTTCTCAACGCCCGCGCCACATTATGGGAAATCAGGTCAACCCAGATCAATGCAAATCCAGACAGCTGTATAACCATATTGGGGAAAGTACGAGACACACTACCAAAAGATTATGACTACGACTATGCCTGCCTGTCATACCAGCTTGCGGGAAACCATGACCGTATCGGAAATTATTTCAACACATACCAGCTGCTGTCCGAGGCTATACCTGTGTTTGAAAAATATGACGACAATTATTTCCTCGGCAACGCACATCTCCTTATGGGGCTCACATATTCAGACATAGGTGATTTTGAGCTGGCAGACTACGAAATCGACCTTGCCGAAAAATATTATACGGCGTGCGGATATCCCACAAACAGAATCTATTTCTTCAAAGCCAGCATGACTAAAGATGAGAAAGAGGAAATACGGCTTTATAATAAATCTATAGAAACAGGACAGGACGACCCCGGAATGACAGTACAGGCATACGAGCATCTGGCTTCAATATACGACAGGCGAAATCTCCCGGATTCCGCCTTGAACTGTATCGCCGCAGGCAAGGAGATGAGGACAAGAATGCTCCCGGGAAACATTCTTCTGAAGATTCTTCTCAACATAAGGGAAGCTGTCATATTATGCTCAATGCGAGATTACGACCAGGCCCTCCTTATACTAAAAGAGACTGAAAACATCGCACCTCAATACCGCAATGAATACTGGGAGCCATCCATCTATAAATACCTGTCAAGAATATATGAGACAAAAGACGACAGAACATCTGCCTTCCTTTACTTAAAAAAATATCAGGAAGCGTTCGAACGGCAGGTCAATACCTTGCGCGGACAAGAAATCCCGAAAGCAAAGGCCCGTGAGGCCATAAGCCGCCAGAAAGAGATTATCTCAAATATGCAACAGGAGAACAAGGATGCCCACAATCGCTTTGTGATAATACTGCTTATCCTTGTAGCTGTGGTTCTGTCGGCGGCAGCATTGTTCCTTTACTTCTATCAACGAATAAAATTGAAGCGCATAGAAAACCGTGAGTTGCGGACAAGTCTTGAGAAAGAAATGATTATAAAGCGCCTCAATCTGGAAAATTTTGAACGGGACATTAAACAGAAGGAATGCGAGATAAGCTCTTCAGTGCTGCTGCTCTCCAATAAAAACAATGTGCTCCAACAAATAGGTGAAATCACAAAAATTTATTCCGAACAGAACAGAATGCCGAAAGAGTTTGTCGAACAGGTAAACCAATTGGTGAGCGACAGTCTTAAAGGAGACGACGAATGGAACCGCTTCAAAATCCACTTTGAAAAAGTACATCCGGATTTCTTCAACAAACTGAAAAGCGAATCTAACGAACTAACCGAAAATGACCTGCGCCTTTGTGCATATATCAAGATAGGAATGAGAGCAAAGGATATAGCGGCCATGCTTTCCGTCTCTCCCGCCAGCGTCAACACAAACAGATACCGGCTTCGGCGCAAACTTGGACTGACAAAGGAGGATTCGCTCGACGACTATATCAGAAAAATCTAATACCAGCCCTCTCTGCCAAATATTCTTTCTTCGTGAGAAGAAGCCAATATTATTGCTTTTTGCCATCACATCTTGATAAAAACATATAGACAAAATCTGACATACTATTTTTAATTGCCGTTTTGCTTCAAAATGTCATTTCTGTTTATTTATTTTGCGACATAATTCTAACCTTTACTTTTATGAGAAAAACCTTACTTATCATCTCGTGTATCTCCGGATTCCTGCATATAGAGGCACAGCACACATTTTTCAAATGTGACTTCAGCGAAGGGTTTCCGGAAGGAGTCGCCTTGTTTGACATCGACAGGAATGAGCCTTCAATCGACATGAAGAACTTCGGGTTTGACATCGGAGTGCCTTGGATTGTCGCTGAAGAGGACGGGGGCAACCTCTCCGCATGCAGCACGTCATGGTATAAGACTCCCGGAAGGTCAAACGACTGGATGGTCACTCCCGCCATAGAGATTTCTTCTTCCTCAGCCTTGTTGAGATGGAGAGGAAGATCTGGCGACTCAGAATATAAAGACGGATATTCTGTCTACATCTCTGAGACCGGAAACTCTGTGGAAGATTTTGACATAACGCAAGCCGTATTCTCAACAAAATCGGAAAAGGCTCAATGGACGGCCCATGAAATATCCCTCAGGGAATATGAAGGCAAGACAATCCACATAGCCTTTGTAAACGACTCTGAAGACAAGGCCGCACTATATATCGATGACATAACTGTCGGGGTGCCATCTTGTCTTGAAGTGGAATCAACGATTTCAAGGGTCATAAGCAAACCGGGACCGCTTACAGTGAGCGGGAACGTATACAACACATCCGATAAGGAAATCAACGGATTCACCGTCAAATACAGTTTCGGGGAAGGAGACACCTATACTCATCAGATAAACAAAACAATAAAACCCGGAGCGAATAATTCTTTCAGAATAGATTCTCCCATCTCTATTTCCAAAAATGAGACTCTCGACTACACGATTCAAGTGGAATGCGACGGCGACGAAGCCGCCGATTCCGGAAAAGTTTCTGCCTACACAAGACGCATTGTAGCCGAAGAGGTCACCGGCGTATGGTGCGGATATTGCATAAGAGGAATAGTGGCAATGCGGGAGATGAAAGAATTTTACGGAGACTCTTTCCTTGGAATTGCCGTCCATGCCGGTTCCCAGACATGGCCCGACCCTATGGAGATGCCGGAATATACCGACTGGCTGTTCAACAAATTCAATATGTCGGGCTATCCTCATGCCACTGTAAACAGAACACTCTCCACAACAGGCGACCCGGGCAACATCTACTCATATTACACCAGGCTGTCGGCTGAGGAAAATTACTGCGGTCTTTCCCTTAATGCCGACATCAACAAAGAAACCAGGATCCTGTCTGCAACCACAACTCTGTTCTCTGCCAAAGACCTTACAGACACCAATCTAAGACTGGCATATGTGCTTATTGAGAACGAAGTGCATGGCGACAACAGCATGGAGTATGCCCAAAGCAACTATTATGCCGGAGGGGAGATGGGCGAGATGGGAGGATTCGAGGATATGCCATCCATAATACCCGGAGACCTCATGTATTATCAGGATGTGGCAAGATATTTCTCTCCCGGATTCGGAGGCATAGAAGGCTCCGTGCCCACAAATATCACCGAAGGTGTCGGCGTGACACATGAACACCATTTTGAATTGCCTCAAAATATATTGAACGATGAAAACACCGAACTGGCCGTATTGCTGATAAACGGCAAGACCGATGCCATAATCAACGCGGAGTCAATACCGCTCAAAGACCTGTTCAAAGAGAGTTCAGTAGAGACCATGTCGCAGTGCGATAGGCTGTCTATAAGAAGGGACGGTTCATTATGGACTGTCAAGCATCATGAGCCTATCAAGCGCATTGACGTGATATCTGCCGACGGCAGATTACTTTTCTCTCAAGAGACGCACGGAACATCGGCTGATTTCGAGATTCTATGCCCCAAAGGGATATTCTTAATCAGGGCTATTCTTGAGAATGGAAGTCAAATAATCACAAAATCAACAAACTAATACCGACACTATCATGAAATTAAAAAAATGGGTATATGCAGGCTTATTTGCAACCATGTGCCTGTGTGCCACAACATCTGTTCTGAAAGCCTCGGAAGACAACCGACAGGTATATTCTTTGCTTACGGGACAGATTGACAATCAATATCCTGTGACAGGTATAGTGAACTATGACCTGAACTCTCCGGCCACATTTGAAATGGTTCATGAAATCTCAAACGGCAACTCTCTTGGAGCCGGAGTAATGGTGGACGGTGTATTCTATTGGTTTGAATATCTAAAGCAGGTATACGGTTATGACTCAGTGGGCCTGTATGCATACGACACCGAAGACAACAGCGTGAGACTTGTGCAAAGCTACGGAAACGCGAAGGCCGGCGTATGCTTCTCCTCTCCGACATATGACTATCAGACTAAAACAGTCTACGCCCTTGAGGGCCTGATAGGAGGTGGCGACCTCGTGTCGGTAGACCTTGAATCAGGAAATGTCTCAAAGCTGATTCCATTCACCGGACTCTTAAAGAATGAGGAATACAACTCCGACGACTCCATGAAGGCCATTGCAATAAACTATGACGGTGACATGTATGGAGTCTCCTACTGGGGACGGCTATATAAAATAAACCAAGTCAGCGGAGAATGCACAATGGTGGCCGATCTTGATTTCAATCCGGAAAAGGCCATAATGTATTCCACTTCTCTCGCTTTCGACAATGACACGAACGAGCTTTACTGGCATGTCTACACCTGGGTGAACCTTTACAACGAGGTGCGCAGGATAAACATTCAGGACGGGACAACAGAACAAGTGGGCATATTTGCCGACAACAGGCTTATGGGAGATTTCCACATACCCTTTACTGTAGCAGCGGCGGGTGCTCCGGCCAAAGTGGCAGACCTTACAGTATCGCCGGATCCTGAAGGGGGGAACGGTGCTACAATATCATGGACAAACCCTTCCAGAACCTATGGCAGGGGAGGCACTCTCGAATCCCTGCAGAAAGTAGAGATTTACCGCAACAATGAACTGTTGGCCACGATTGACAACCCTACTATCGGCGGAGATGAATCATGGCATGACGATGTGCCATCGGCCGACCTGTATTCCTATAAGGTCATCCCATATAATGAAGCCGGAAAAGGGGACAGAAGTGCCGTCACCATATTTGTAGGGCAAGGGATACCTATGCCGGTCACAGACCTCAGGCTATCCCCCTGCGGACACGGTGCAAAAATAGAATGGACCGCTCCCGACCATGGCAAATTTGACGCATACCTCGACAAGGAATCTCTATGTTTCGATATAACACGGTCTGATGGCAAAATTGTGGCCACAGACTATAAGGAGACATCGTTCAATGACTCGGATATAGAGACCCTCGCCTTATACTCCTATAGTGTAAAAGCAAAAAATATCGGGGGAGAATCAGTCGAAATCACATCAAACGCTCAGGTGTGCGGACCATCTGTGGAGATCCCGGCAACATTCTCTTTCGAGACCATCGATGACTTCAACCTGTGGACTGTGATTGACGGGAACGGCGACGAAAGCACCTGGGTTCATTCATCATGGCCTATAGGAGCAAAGTCTTATTTCAGCTATATATACCAATATCCGGCCCATGACTATCTCATCTCCCCAAAAATCATAATGAAAGCGGGAAAGCACTACAAAGTAACTTTCGATGCCTTGCCGTCAAACAAGAATGTCACAGAAGTCATTGCCGTGAGCTTCGGGCCCGAAGCATCTCCTTCGCAACAGGACAGCATAGCACAATATGAGTTCCGGAGCAACGGTCTTAAAACGTTCAGGACATCACTGCCTGCCGTCAAGACCGACGGAGAATTCAACCTCGGATTTATCCACCGTTCCGTAGAGCCTAACTTTGGACTCACAATCAGTAACATCAGAATTGAGGAAGATCATGACGGAAGCATCGAGGGCCTTGTCTCTTGCGACGGAGCGCCCGTGCCTGGAGCCACAATAGCCACATCCGACGGACTATATTCAACCGTAAGCGATAACGACGGTCGATACCTGCTTCAGTATCTTCCGGCAGAAAAATATGACCTGTCAGTTTCCGCATTCGGGTTTGAAGGCTCTTCACTTCAGGCCGAAGTAGCTGAACTCTCAACTATAACCCATAATCTTGAACTAATCCGTTTGCCTCAATATTCCATAAAAGGCACAGTAATTGACACCACCGGAGAACCAGTCTCCGATGCAACAGTATCTCTCGGAGGTTACGGCGACGCAAAGACTCACACAGACTCTTCCGGACAGTTTGAGATAGACGGAATATTCCGTCACGACAGCTATTCCCTTGTTATCGAAAGAAACAATCTTCTCTCCTACAATGCCACACTGGACATAGACCGAAACCTTGACTGCGGAACTATAATTCTTAAAGACAACCTCAAATCGCCATATAAGGTGACAGTTGACAGCTTCGATGAATCAGCATTGGTGAAATGGCAGTCACCGCTCGGCGACCCAAGGGAGATAAGGTTTGATGATGGGGTGTTCAACATTTCGCTTGGCATATCCACCGCCAACGGGAACTCTGTTTTCGGACACGTTAACCGGACTCCATCAGTACTCTATGGATGCTCGTTTTTCCTGATGTCAACCGTTGACATCCCTGACCATTACAGCGTATATTTCTACGTTTTAGACCTTGACAAAAACGGAAATCCCACAGGAGATGTGCTTTACCGAAACACTTATGTGCCCGTCACAGATGACGAATGGACCGACTTCACTCTCCCGACGCCTATCGACTGTCCGAACGGTTATATGGCAGGAATCGCTTATGGGGGCTTCATCAGTCTGGCCGTTGACGGCGAAGGAGACAAAGAGGCATGGCCCTTCCAACCCAATGTCAACTGCTTCACCTCAGACTATACCTCCGGAGAATGGACTTATCTTGACCAGACAGACTTCAAGAGGAACTTCGCCTTCCGGACTGTCGCAGCCCCTTACGGAGAAGACTCAGCCAATCCTTTATGGATAAAATCATCTCATTGCCAAGGATCTGACTCACCATTGCTTCCGGAGCCCTACATGAGAGCAGAACCTGCGAAAGAAGCATCACGGAAAGCCCCCATGAAGATTTTGGAAGAGAGAATCAGATATAACGTCTATCGCAGCGAGAACAATGCAGCCACTGACGACATCGAATGGAAAGAACTGTCGTCCGGCATAAAGGGGAACTCATACAACGACTCTGAGTGGAAGTCTTTGCCTCAGGGGGTATACCGGTATGGCGTAAGGGCTGTATACGCAGACAACGAAATGTCGGAACTTACATTATGCGACAGTATCGGAAAGAATATGCTGGCCACACTTACTGTCAGCGCGATGACAGACACCCCAATAAATGAAATTGAGGGTGCAGTCCTGTCGCTCTCATCATCTGACGGAGAGTTCACATATTCCGGCACATTCGGCGCGGATGGCTACTGTGTGATTGAAAATATATGGAAAAGCCAATACCGACTCTCAATCACCCAAAACGGATTCGGCACTGTCGAAGACGAAGTGAATATGACCACAGAAAATACCTATTTACTACACTACAATATGCTTGAGAATCGCGCCGCACCGGCAAACCTCAGGGCAATATATGAAACCGATGACGATTCCTCACCTCTGATAATATGGAACTTCCCGGATATTATCACTGAAGGGTTTGAAGAGCATGATGACTTCACCATAAATTCCCCCGGCAATCTGGGATGGCAATACATCGACGGCGACGGAATGGAGACAGGCGCCTTCATGGGATATGAATGGCCGGGCATATTCCAGCCGATGGCATATATGGTGTTCAATCCGTATAACACAACTCCCGCATCAACCGATTTCGGCATATATCCATATGAAGGGAACAAAATTCTTGCGGATTTTGCGGCCTACGGAGCAGCCAACGACGACTGGATTATCTCTCCGAGATTGTATTTTCCGGATGATTTCAAACTTGCCTTCTACGCCAGAAGTTTCAATTATGCCACACCGGAAACCATTCAGGTCGGTTACTCGGAGACAGGATACAGCCCTGAAGATTTTATCTGGGTCGCCGACAAGGAGGTAATCGACAACTCTTATTGGATGGAGTTCTCTTATGATTTCCCGGCCTCTGCCAAATATGTGGCAATACACTGCATCTCAGACCAATGTTCAATATTCATGCTTGACAATCTGCGTATGGGATTGCCTATGGTCTTTGAATCCGGATATAATGCCCCAATGAAGAGGCCATCTTCAGAATCGGCTTATGAGGTGTTTCTTGACGGTAATAAAATTGCGACCACAAACAATACGCAATTCCAGTTCACCCGTCTCCTGCCAGGCTGTCACACCATAGGGGTGCGATCAGCCTATACATCCGGATATTCTACATTGTCGGCAATCGACATAAATGTATCTGAATCAGGAGTCCAGACAGTTGCAGGAGAAGAATCGTGCATAAGTTTGGAAAACAGAACACTTCACATCTACGGCCCACACAAGTCGATATCCATACAGACGGTGCCCGGAATTGTGGTTAAAACCGGAGACAACACCGGGACACACGACCTCTCAGACCTTCCATCCGGCATCTATGTCATTTCCGTAAACAGCACGGACAGAACCATCAACTTCAAAATAAACCTCAGATAAACTCTTGACGAGTCTATATCCAATTGACCGGACTGCGGAGATATTACCAAATATCTCCGCAGCCTTTTTTCAGATACCTGACAATTCAATCATAACACATTGATTAAAATCGTAATATTTCCCTTTATTGTCCGTTTTATAAGCAATCTTAACTGCGAAGTTGTACCAACAACTTCCTTGTTGTCGCGGCCATCGAGATTTTCAATGCTGAAATCTCTTCGACTCACACCATACGTGATGGCGGGGATTGCCTGTTGAATCTTGTATGTCAGTATTTATGGAAGAACTTAAACGATTGTTAAACCTTGAGTGTGACCGCACTCTCTCTTCAGAGCAATGGGATGAGGTCTTTGCTCTGGCCAATGTCATGCACCTCAAAAAGGGGGAGCCCCTTATTGTGCCGGGAGAAGTCAAGCCCGACATATATATCGTGAAAGAGGGAATCATGAGGGGAATTGATTTTGACGGCGACAGGGAACGCACTTTCTGCTTCGGGCTTCCCGGCACCATTTTCAATTCCCGGTTCTCTTTCTATCGGGGATTGCCATCCTATTATCAGATTGAAGCCTGCTGTCCAAGCGTGGTGCTTCGTGTCTCCCGTGAAGACTGGATTGGCCTTACCGACCGCAACCACGCCTTCGCGATATGGGCGTTGCATTATGCATGGAGCGAACAGTTCCTTGAAGAAGACCGCGAGTCGACCGTACATAACGGAAACGCCGAAGACCGCTATCTGCATATGCTGAGAACCAGGCCGGTGATTGTGGAGAAAGTGTCTCAGCGCATACTTGCGTCATATCTTGGAATCAGCCCGGAACACCTGTGCCGCGTAAAGGCAAGAATACTCAAAAACAACCTGAAATAACAAACACTCTTACATATTCCCAAAATATATGTACAACCGTCCGCGATAGCAGGTATATCCTAAAAAGATAGCCGTCCAGATTTTGGGCGGCTATTTTTGTGAGGGTC
>VSPM01000087.1:1361-9816 GCA_009775365.1 Muribaculaceae bacterium | reverse complement strand
CGCAACCTTGACACAATACAAAGAATGGTCTTCTCCGTATTTTCCATATGGAAAGGATTGCGTAAAAAGCGATCTGATGAGGGGCATAAAACGAAGCGTTTAATGGTGGGGAGTGGCGATTTTGGATGGAATACTTTGAGATTGTTTGAGTTATGGAAGAGGTGGGGCGGAGGTGTAAAAAAACGAAACGTTTACATTGCTTTAATTTTGGTTTAATTTTCGGCTCCATAAGTTTACATGAGGCTTACATGGAGCGCCCGATCGGCGTGTGGCGGTTTACATCACCGGTTACGGTGGTCGGATGATGGTCTAAGGTCGGCTTCGCACCGTTTTTTTTGTGTCGATTCTCAATTATTATTAGTTTAAAAGGTTGCAAATAGCGGTTATTTGTGTATATTTGCGGAAAATTCAGAGATTATGAGACAGACCAAAGTGATACACGTTCACCTCACCGGCAAGCGCAGAGACCTGTATTTTGGCTCGATAGCGGCCATTTTTACCGTCTTAAGCCCACAAGAGGTGGGATGTGGCTATGATTACCTGCGTCGTGCCGGTTTGAGCGGTGGTGGTACCGTTGTGACTAAACGCGCTATAATAAAGCAATCTACGCTCATCACAGTCCCTCGTGGGGCGCGTGGTGGCGTAGATGGTTGAACGATACGGCAACGTTGTTTGAACGGCCTTGGAGTGCCGTTTGAATAGAATCTATCGGGGGAGCTGAGAGGCTCCCCCATTTTTGTGTTAGAACAGTTGATTTTGGAGGGTGGGGTTACAGGTGGGGTTACAAGGTGGGGTTACAATTAAAGTAAAACTGGGGTTACACTTTTAGGGTTTATGACTGCAAATAGCTTGGGGGGTGGTTAGATATTCACTTAGATATTCAGTTTAGGTATTCAATATTGAAAACTTAGATATTCACTTTCGGTTTTTTGATTGGTCGAAATGTCGCTTTACTTTGCTTTACACTTGTTTTCAAAACGGTTTATTGTCATACGAGAAACGCCAAAGAATGCCGCTAAATCGTTTTTCTTAGTTATCCCTCTACGATGTGCCGCAGCATAGCTTTGAAGCGTTAAACGTGGCTTATTTTCGCTTGTGGTGGCATTCTTCAAAACCTTGTTGACATACTGAACGCTTGTGCCGATTGTCTCGGCGATTTCCGCAGGAGTAAAAGTGCCGGACATGTTAATATTCTTTCTTTTGCGGTCGGGGTCTTTGGCATGGCTGTAATTTATAAAGCCGCCCGGAGGTGAGACGTTGCACCGGGCGGCTTGGGGATAAGTGAGAAAAATGTGCTTATTTGATTGTTACCGCGAGTTTTGCGGCTTTGAGGTCGTTTGCGGTTGACAAAGCCTCGATTAGGTCGCGCATTGTGATGAAAGCGCAGTGGAGTTCATCGGTGAGGCTTGTTGAGCCGTTATAGCCGAAGAGTGCTTCCGTGGCGTGGAAGTAGATTGTCTGGAGGTCGTTGCGTACCTCTTCGGGGTTGTTCCAATCAACCATGACCCTGATGATGTTGTCGAGGTTGAAGCCGTTGGCACGCTGTGCCACGATTGCTTCGTAGTCATAAACTGAGTTCATAACAGTTAATTTTTAGGAGGTTAAATAAAAATGCAGCCCTTAGGTGTCCTACGCTAATAACTGTTAACAAGCGCCGGGGCGTTTCCGTGCTCCGCACCATAGGCCGCAAATATCTTTTAGGGAATTTGTCTAAAGGGTTCATAACAGTTAATTTTTTAGGATAGCGCAAATTTAATACTTTCTTTTGAGATACCAAAATATAGAGGGCAAAAATCAGGGCAAAAATCACACGTATGAAAACAATTCACACAAAAAGTGTGCAATCATTGCACACTTCCGTGCAACCGTTGCACACTTTTTTGCTTGTTAGACAATTGATTTATAAATTTGCACTGAAATCAATTGTTTAAATTCAATGGCAGGAATTAAATTCATAGTCTCGGACGAGACATTAAACAGTCATGGGAGTGTAGTTCTAACCTCCGGGATCAATACGGCCAAGTTTGAACGTAACCCGATAATGCTTTACATGCACGAGCGAGAAAGCGGTGTAATAGGTCGCTGGGAGAACGTCCATAAGGAGGGAAAGAAGCTGATTGCTGAAGCTGTTTTCGATGAGGACACAGAATTAGGGGCAAAAGTTAAAAAGCAGGTTGAAAACGGCTTTTTACGTAGTGCCTCAATAGGTATTGACATTATAAAAGAAGCTGTTATTGATGGAGTTAAAACCGTTATACAGTGTGATTTATTTGAAATATCCATCGTTGATATTCCGGCTAACGAAAACGCGGTGAAACTTTATGCAAAGAAAGATTTTGTAAGATTGCTTTCATTGGCTGATAATGCCGGGAAGGAAAAGCCCGGGCAAGCACTCCGCGTCCGGCTGATCGATATTCTCGGACTTGAAGAGAGTGCAAACGACAACGCTATTGTCAATGCAGTTAAAACGCTGTTGAAAGAGCCTTCAAACGTCGAAAAGGAGGTGGACGAGGCAATTAAAAACGGTCTTATAACTGACAATGACCGCACAAGTTTTCTTGCTATGGCAAGCGGCAATATCAAGGCTTTCCAAACGTATTGCGCCGGACGTAAAGAAATGCAAAAGGTTGAAATTGACGCGCTTTTAGATCACAATATGTCAAAAGTGCTTCCACCGGAGCAGCACACGTTCCGGCAGATCGGCGAGCGCATGGGCGTTGAGGCTCTCCGTAATGTCTTGGATTCCATGCACGGCCCGGTCAGACTTTCGGAGTTTGTCAACCTGCCAAAAGATAAAAGTCGATGGACGCTTGAAATGTACCGTAAATACGCCCCGAACGAGTTAATGGACAATCCGTCACTATATAAACGCCTTGTGGCCGAAACGCACGGCAACAGTCACGGTGTCAAAGACCTTGACTATTACCGCCGATATGAACCGGAATATCTTGAGGCACACCCCGAATTATACGCACAACTTATTGAAAAAGAATTATTAAAACGCAAATAACGAATGGCACTAAACAAAGAAGTCTGGTTAAACCAGATACGCGAGGGATTCTATCCCAATGACAGCTTTTTGCAGAAACTGACCAACTATGACGCATTTGTCGAGAATGACAAAATACATATTGCGTCGGCAGGTATTGACCCCAAGGTGTTGATTAATAACACGACATACCCCATTGCGGTTGTAGGTCGTGATGATGAAGACTGTGAATTTGAACTTGACAAGTTCGAGACAGAAAACACAATCGTGCGCCGTCCTGACGCGATAGAATACAGCTACGATAAACTTGAAAGCGTGATACGTCAGCATCGCAGCACATTGCGCAAGGCGGTTACGATGAAAGCGACACACGCCATCGCGCCGCAGACAGACTCCGCAGACACTCCGCTTGTTACAACGTCCGGCGCACTGGCTGGAACTCGCAAACGCCTTACGTTTGCCGACATTCTCGCACTTAAAGAGCGTTTTGACGATGCCGACATTCCGCAGGATCGCCGCTATCTTGTGTTACACCCTAAACACGTTTCAGACCTCTTGCTTGAGGATTTGAAGATTTTCAAGGATATAACCAACATAAAGGACGGCGAGCCGCTGAAATTTGCCGGATTCGGTTGTTTCTCATGCTCAACAATGCCAACGTATAAGACTGCTGACGGTAAACTCGTTAAAGTCGAATACGGCGGAGACGCAACAAATGCCTTTGCAAGTGTGGCGTTTTACGCTGATGAGGTCTTTAAGGCTGACGGCGAGGTTTATATGTACGCCACTTATGACGACCCCAAGGAGCGCGCCACAATTGTGGGCTTTGACAAACGTTCTATAGTCCTTCCTATCCGGGGCAAGGGTATTGGCGCAATTGTAAGCACCGAGGGGTAAAACAATAACGGCACATGGCAATATCTAAACTAAAATCAAATTCGTATGCACTGCGCGTTAATGAAGTAAACGCCATTTATGACCATTACGCAAAACAAGGAATAAAAAACCGGGATATATGGCGGCGTTACATTTATCCGCGTTTTGGCATTGCTGAAAGAACGTATTATAACTATCTGAAAAAGAGTTGTTGCGTAATTGAGAATAAATGATTAATTTTGTTCTGTCCCGTGAAGCGAGGGAACGCCACCGTCGCTTGTGTGTCAACTCTATGATGTTACCCGGTGCATCATAGTTTTATAAAGCCCGCAAGGGGGCGCGATAACTTCAAGCTAAGCGGCAAAATCCCCGGATAAAAACCGGGGATTTTTAAGATATTATTGAATCGTTTGCGAGTGGGCTAAACTTGCATAAGCATAAGGGGTCGCCGCAGACGATTCATTTTTGTGGATTGGTCAAAAAGTCGGATTTTATTCATTACTGAATACGTTAGAATAACCGTTCGAACACTGATTTTAACATAACGCTTCGTTTTTTTCTTTCTCAATTTACAACTATCTGATTTTCAGTTGTTCCTTTTTTCGGTGGTCGTTGTCGTTCAGTTCGGAACACTTTACGTGTTCTAACGGGTGTAACCTGTTGTTTTTTTGTTCCTTACGTCAAATATTTGTGAAACCTTTTTACACATGTAAACTTGTTTCAATTTTATACGTTTCGTTTTATCGGCCTGAACATTTCGTTTTAAAAGCCCTGAACATTTCGTTTTGCGGATTACACTTGCACTACTCTTGCGGTCGGCCATGGCAAATTTATGGCTGAACACCGACATCCAGAATTCGGATTCCGAACCGTTGTTATAGCGGTTGAAATTCTTGAACCAGCCTGAAAACTCATCGGACACAAGACACAGACCGCGTTTGTTCTGCGAGTGGATACGGTGAACCGCCTCGGGCGTTATGTCGGAGATGATGAACCTCTTTCTCTCCGGCTCTCGGGGATTAGGGTCGAGTCCCTGCTCGGCTCTTTTCTTGGCGGGGATATTCAGCGTGTCGAGATACTGGCGCATTTCTTTCTCGAACTGCGCCGCCATTTCAGAATCGTGGTCGATCAGCGGATGCATGGCATAACTCAGCGGATGTGACTTGCAGGCACCGGGTCTGCCGACAAGTGCGAGAAAAAGGATGGCGTTCTCCTTCCAGCCGGGGATATGCTCCACCATCATCGTGTTGCCTATGGCTGTGGCGACAGCCACAAGCATCGAGGGCGCGAGATAATCCTCCGGGAAACCGATTGTGGCTCTTGCCTTACGGACTATGCGCTGCATCTTGTATGGCAGTACATCGATGGGGAAATCAGTTCCGGTGTTGTGGCCTGTGGTTTCCTGTTCCGTTTCATGACCGGACTCACGGAGTTTCTCCATCTCGCTGATGATGGCATCTGGGGTAATCATTTTTTCTTTCATCGCTTACCCCCTTTCTTCTTTGAGTCGGAGGGTTCAAGGATACCGATGGCATTGCCGTCTATAAGCTTGGTACGCACCCATTCTTCGAGCTGGGATTTGTAGAAGTGAAGTCTGTTCGACCCGTCAAACTTCTGATAAGGGATCTCACTCTTGCTTGTCAGTTTGTAGAGCTGGGCGTTGGAGATCTTGTAGCCTCTTGAATTGAGGAAGTCCAGTGCTCCCTTGACACCCAAATGATCGGAGTCTTCGACTTGGCTTTCCTGACGCTGCGAGGGTCGGAGTTCCTCTATCAGTTCATGAAAGACTTCTGTCGACACACTTCGGATAAGCTCCTTGAGCATACCGATGATGCCCGCGTTGTCGGCGGGCAACGGATTCATAATACTTGTGTTCATTGTTGGATTGGATTTAGTGGGGTTGGAATTTTTGTTTAGAGACTCATAGCGCATAGGCTTACGGGGTGATTAACTCTGAATATGGTTTCTTCCATACCAATATCTGGGGTGTTGCCGAGAGGGTTGAAAACGTCACGGCGGCCTCGGCTACACCCGGAGGGATTTAGCCGCTGTGACGGTTGACAATTGAAAATAGCGAGTCGGCTTGAAGCGCATGTCGGCGTAGCCGGTGCGCGGTGGCGAAGCTATCAAGACCGACCGCAAAATTAATTTGATTTACCGGGGTCTGTACTATGCAAAATTCGGAAGAATGATGAAGTCTAAATTATTTTCTTCGATTTCGGGTAGATACAAGACAAGCCGGACACTTATCGTGGCGCATATTGAAATGCGTTCGGTAGGTATCGCGTTATGTTACGATATGGGTGTAAGGAATCCTCCCTCTGCCTTTGAGGGAATTTTGGCGCGTATGGGTGCATGAAGACCTTATCCGCTTCCATGCGGATTTGTGCCGCGTCTGTCTGCGTCGGCCAGGTCATGGAAAATGCCCCTTATGACTTCGCAACACACGGCTTTCAAAAAAGTTCACTCGACAAGTGAATTTTTAACATTTTAGCCCGAATTGTCTTGAATAAGTCGTGCGTTGTCCGATACGCGTCCGATATTTTCCACGTTAAGCCAATAAATTAAGATTGCCGGAAAGCGACTCTTCGCAATCCCTTATTTAAGTTACGAAAATTTTCAGACATATCCAAATTGCAGATGTGCAGGGACACATATTTTTGAAAATCAGGCGACGTTTTGGTGTCTCAGTTATTCTTTTTCGCCGTTCAATAACTCCCAATCTGGAATGTCTTTCATACTATCCTCCCGGACAGCCTATATTAATATACAAAAACTTTCCGAGATTACCAAATTTCAAGATGTGAAAAGCGCACTTTTATCATAAAACACTGAAAATCAACAACGCTTTGGTGCTACATAGAAAAAGGACACCGGGATCCCTCCCGATGTCCAACCACTAAATCCACGTCAAAAATGAAACAAAAACATTATGACGTTGAATCAATTGCAAAATTACGAAATCTTTTTGCCTTTATCAAGTTTGGTCTTCTGTTCCAGACGTTGTGTCCTGTATTTTTCCTCGTTGTCATACTGAGCCTTGTATCCGATTGGCCCGAGGCTATTGATTGCATCTTCCTTCTGACTGTCGATGACGTGCAGATAGCGTTCGGTCATGCTAAGGGTACTGTGACCGAGCAATGAGGAAACGGTCTTGATATTCGCGCCAGCGCTGAGTGTGTTGACAGCAAAGGAATGTCTACCACAGTGCCAAGTAATATGTTTCTTTATACCGGCGTGTTTTACCCACGTTCCGAGGGCGTTATTGCAGGCAATATATGTGGGCAAATCGAATATCAATGTATCGGGCGACGCATTGTCGGGCAGATAACCTATCAATTCAATCAAGGCATCGCTAAGAGGTATAACTACGTGGCTATGATTGCTGCGACCTCTTGTCTTCTTCTGCTCGAAACGGAGTGCCCTTGTGGAATAATCCACATTGCGGTATGTAAGTCTGCTGACATCGCAATACCTTATCCCTGCGAACAATGTGAGTAAAAATGCTCGCTGGATTATGCTGTTCTCCTGAGGATAATGGGTTGCTACAAGTTTTTCGATTTCTTCAAGTGTGAGAAATTCTTTGTTTATTGCCATCTTGTCAAATTTTATCACGATGCCGTCACAAGGATTCTTTCTCATCAATTCCTGCTCAAATGCCAGTTTTACAACCCTCTTGAATCGGTTAAAGATAGTAATCGGTCCCTGTCCGTAACCTCTCGCGTTAACATAATCCGCAAATTCTCTCATCATCTCCGGCGTAAGCTGGTCCGGTCTGATATATGTTGAATATGCCGAATATTTCGGTGTCTCGGCGAGAAATGATTTGAATCGGTTAAGGGCGACTTTTGAGCCATTAAGATGAGAAGGGGCGTTTCTACTCTCATTGATGAATTTCTGAAAGAAATCCAAAAAATTAACATTGGTATCTCTGCGGAATTTATATCCCTCACGATCTTCGAGAAAAGGCTGTTCCCTTTCAAATCTCGTTTTCTCGGCAAACGCAAGAGTGTTCCTGTTTTGCATCCGCTCGCGCTGATCCTTCGGGTTAGCGTATAAATAGAGATTGAGATTCTCTTTCTTGCGAACATGCTTAACTTTATACTTGGGCTTTCCAGCCATAGCCCCATCGGTATAATAGACCTGATTGCCGTCAGCATCAAGTTCGGGAGTCTCTGACCTTCCGAGGTAATACTCCAAGTATAGGCTTATTCTGCCGTCCTTGAGTACCGACTGCATTATCTTGGGATTTTGTTTTGTTCGTCTTTCTAATTTTGCCATAATGCATTATCTTTGTATTGCGCAAAGGTAATCAGGCGAAATCAGAACTTAAAATCGCCCTCAACATCTATTAACAAACGAAATGTACTAATTGTGTACTGAATGGTCTAAAAAATAGAAAAAACTATAACATTCCCGAATTGTCGTTTGCGCACAATATGCTGATATTCAGCTCGTATAATTGTATTTTGTTCTAAGCTGTTTCTTTTGAATATTCCATGAGAATAAATTTCACATTCTTTTTCTCATTTAGGTTGCCGTATTTCTCCACAAACTCATCATAATACTGATTGAGGTGTTCGCGCAGAT
>VSPM01000087.1:0-1351 GCA_009775365.1 Muribaculaceae bacterium | reverse complement strand
AGCCCACAAGACCGTCCTGCACCACCATACTGCCGTTGTGGTGGAAGAACTGAATATCCTCCGAGAAAGGACGGGGCGACATATCGACCTCGGCTTTCTCCGGCTTCTGTGCCGCCACTCTTGGCTGTCTGCCGGGTATGAAAACGCCTTCGGTTTTCTCGATTACAGTGCCACCCTCGACGATAGTTTCGGATTTATAATCCTTGTCGGCTTCTTTTTCAGCCGCCTGACGCTCACGCTCCGCAAGTTGGGCGTACGCGATTGACATCATGGCCTCGTAGAATCCGTTGATAGGCGGATTGTCGTCCCAATTCAGAGAACCGTAAAATTCCAGCTCCTTATCAGTGAGCGGTCGGAATTTATTTGTCGGCAACGCTCTGGCGTCAGCCCACGGTTTCGGCTTTTCGACCGGCTTTTCCTCCTTCTCTTTCTTTGGCACAGCAGTACGCTGGCGTTTTGGCGCGTCCCTTGGCTCCAGTTCCCCGAAAAGGTTATAGGCAAACAGACGCGGGTCGGGATTGTCGGAATAATCTAGGCCCCCGTCGGTTTCTATTTCCTTCACCTCCGTTTTAACAGGTTCTTCGGTAGCTACTTGTTGAGTATTGGGAGTAACAATCTCGACAACCTTTTGCTTGGAGGTCTTTGTCAGCTTCGGGTCTTCGAGCTGCTCACAGATAGCCACACGTTGTCCGGCTCTTACGAGTTTGGGCAGGTAGGTGTCGAGCGCGTGATGTGGAAATCCGGCAAGCTCTATATATTTGTCACTGCCGTTGGCTCTGCGGGTGAGTGTAATACCTAAAATCTCCGACGCCTTTACTGCATCCTCGCCGAATATCTCATAAAAATCACCAATGCGGAACAGCAGAATAGCATCGGGATGTTTCTTTTTCATCTCCTGATACTGTTGCATCAGAGGTGTCTGGGTAAGGCTCGACTTCTTTTCTGCTTTCGGACTTTCCTTTGGTTTATGCGTAATGGGATCAGGCGTAGGCGGCTTTATTCCGTTGGAATTATATAATTCAAGATTCAAACGCAAATGTAGTGACTCATCGAGTGCCTTGCGTAAGTCCTCGGCAATACCGTCAACGCCGCCATCGTGGCGGTACACGATAGCCGGTTTGCCATACTGGTCAGTACCCACTTTGGCATCAGTGCAGATTACATTCTGCGGAAACGCCTGAAAGAATTTGTTGCCAGAAACTTTCGTGCCACGGTCAACAACCGACTGGATGAAAAATTCCTCATCGGCAGACAATGACTTCTTTCTGGTGTGCTTCTGGAAAATAATCAGGTCAGAGCCAACATCAGTTCCGGCGTTGTCGCTGAAAGTGTTGTTGGGCAGACGCAGAGC
>VSPM01000086.1 GCA_009775365.1 Muribaculaceae bacterium | reverse complement strand
AGTAAATTGTCGTCGTTGAAGCGGTCGAAGTCCGACTGAAAGAGTTTGTCTTGGATTATGCGGTATTTCTCAAACTCTGATTCTGCAAAACTTTTGGCAAATTCAGCGGTGATTTTGCCGGCATCGGCCAGAACGGCATCGCCGGACGCTTCAAGAATAATGTCGATACGTTTCGCCCAGTCTTCCATTGTCATGGGAATATGACGTTGAGCCATACGCTCTGCCATATCAAGCACGGCATTGACCAGTCGCCCCATGTCGGCAAATTCCACCTCTTTGAGATAGTTCTTGGCAATACTTACGTCAGGCTTTACAATCTTCCCATGCGGCGCGTTTTCCCATGTTGTCAGTCCCATGTGTTCTTTCTCGGCGTTGGCTCGTTCAACAATAAGCTCGGCGGCTGTATGACCATGAACAGCGTAGTGCATCTTGTTCTGCACCTTCTTAAAGAACAGTCGGGTTGTTGGCGCATCTCGGTTGTAGTCTATGGCAGTAGCATAGATATCGGTCAGCTTCTGATAGAACCGCCGTTCACTGAGACGTATCTCACGGATTTCAGCCAACAGATGCTCGAAATAATCCTCACCGATAAACGAACCGTTCTCCATACGCTTCTTGTCTATCACATAACCACGTATGGCAAACTGACGCAAAATAAACGTACACCACTGTCTGAATTGCGTGGCCCGGGTGCTGTTCACCCGATAACCGACTGATATAATGGCATCGAGATTGTAGAATTTCAGCGAGCGATTGACCTGACGCTCGCCCTCAGTTTGAACTACCGAGAAATTCTCGGTAGTTGCTTCCTGCCTCAACTCACCGATCTCGTAAATATTTTTAAGATGCAGACCGATGTTATCCGTGGAGCAATCGAACAGTTGCGCCATAGCCTTCTGCGTACACCACACAGATTCTTCATGGTATATCACCTGCACGCCGTTCTCTTTCCCCTCAATCTGAAATATCAGGAACTCTGCCGTGCTATTTCGTATCTCAAATTTCTTCGCCATAATCTATTAATATCATCAAATTTTTGTGTTATTATTAGAATCTCCGAAAAGGTATGTAATTAAAATAGGCATATACATAATTGAGGTAATCTCAACACTTGATGGGTTCGTGAAATTGTTATCTGAAAAATTACATTTGCTTCCATACTATAAACCCATAAGAATATCAGTATTCGATTCAGAGTCAGGAGAGCGTATGAGTTGAGGATTGAAGCCGAAGGTCGAACCCTCATGCTCAATTTACGAAAGCGCGGCGGCGGAGCTGCAACTCCATCAGTTTTTCTCATCTATTTCGATTCCATCTATTTGTAAGAAATTGAATATTTCATGTAGTTGACCAATGCGTTCAAATTCTTCAATTGCTGGTCCCTCAACGCCTGTCGTTAAAAATCCCTCTTTACTAAGGATTGTTTCAAAAAACGAGTCTCGATTTTCATTTGCTTTATCTTTGAAAACTTCAAGATAAAAGTTATATCCCAGGAAATTAAACGGGAAAATGCCATACATATTTAGCTCATCAACCAAATGCTCTGAAAAAAGAAGAAAGGTCTTATTTAGAATAGTAGGTCTGAACCACATTTCTTGGTGCATGTAATATACTTTCAGATTACTAACGTTTTCGTTGTATCGTGCATATGCAACCACCCCAGAAAATGCTAAATCATGACCATTACCTGTAAATGCATGATATTTTTGCAGAAAAATCTCATAGAA
Organism: Muribaculaceae bacterium; assembly: GCA_009775365.1. GTDB lineage: Bacteria > Bacteroidota > Bacteroidia > Bacteroidales > Muribaculaceae > Lepagella. Next base: position 8,588 of record VSPM01000086.1, on the reverse strand, counting down.
CGCCCTCTTTAGCTGATTTGCTATTAGAGTACTATTCAGATAACTTCGTTTAAGATACAGCTTATCATCAACTACGCGAAACAATGATGCACGAAATTTTTCTCCATTAGTTATGGATTTTCCGCCATCAAAGAATCGTTTCAGATTGAAAATCTCCTTAAATATTAGATCGGGAGACGGGAGATTGGGATGAGTAGAGGCGCCAAAGTAAGCATTGCAAACATCGCAAATATCTTTTCCAAGTTCGCTCCCTCCGACAGAATCTGGAACAATATGTGGCTTATTTTTGAATGAAACCTCGGGCTCTGATTTTCCGCACCAAATGCATCTTCCTGTTGCCTTGAAACTTCTACCCATTTATTGTCAAACGTTTTGATTGAATATAGAGTTATTCAGATATGTAGAACTAACGATAGAGAATTTTATTAGTATGGCATAAGTTGCTCATAATATCCTATTACTAAAACGTTTTCATCGTCCTTGGTTTGATTCTCTACCGCAAACTCTGCTTCCTCTTTCGTATCAAAATACGCAACTTCATCTGCAAAAGGACGCTGTCTAAACTCGTATATAATTGAAGCACCCTTTTCCTTAATTGCATTTGGCAATCTTACCAGTAGAGCATTTGTTACGGGCGAACCCACATAAAATTTTGTAGTATTGTTTTTTCTCATGTTAAGTAGTGCAATTAGATTAGTTTATCAATAGTGGTGAAATAGGGTGAAGCGACATACTTGCCTTTGCGCTCTAATTCGTAGGCGTTTGGGTCGATGCCGGGAACGGGCGAGAAGTCTTTTATCTCGAAGCCGAGGTAGTAGTCGCCGGAGGGAGCGAATCCCATGTTTTCAAGCGCAGTCTTGGGGTAGAACTTCGGGCCATCGCCTTTGAGACGTATAAGCACGCGTTCCTTGTCGTGGTGAAGCAAGAGATACTTTGTTTTCTCGAAGCCTGACACGAGGTTGATTGAGCCTTTGCCGAGTGCCGCCGGAACGTAGTAAAGACGTTGCTCCTTGATAATCGGCAATTGTTCTGTCTTGTAGTAACCGACAAGAACAAGGTCTTGTGGAGTCGGCTGTTCGGTTGAAACATATTGCAAGCCTTTTTGCGGGATTGCATCGCGGAGGTGGTCGTTTACTGACGGAGCGGTGAGAATCTTCGTAAGAAATTCAAAAAGCAACGTGCCTTCGTTCGAGGGATCGGAGGCATCGGGCAACAAGGGGAACGCCCCTATGTTGACCGTTTCGATACTTTGGTAGAAGAAACGCTTGCGCACACTTTCATTGTCGCCGCGTCCGGGAAAGAGTATGTAGCCGCCGATAATTTCCTTGGCGGCATGAGTGAAGCGGTCTGAGCCGTAATAGATGGCATCGCGGTAGCGGTGCATCTGATTTATCGCGTCAGCCGGAGGGGTGTCGGCACCTCCGCTTGCATCGTATTCCTCGCGGTCTTCTCTGTTGAGCTTATTATCATCGAGCAGTCGATACTTAGCATCGAAAAGATAAGTCAGCTCGAAGCCATCGGGCTTGACAACGGTAAGCACGATGTCTGGGCGATTTTCAGTGGTGGCCGTATGCACCTCCCCAGTCTTACGACTGTAAGTATGCTGATAATGCAGACGAGCCATTGAGCCATCGGCACAATGGTAATAGACCGTATGCTCTTGGTTGTTGTCTTCAAATGGCTTCACCATCGGCATTGGGTTCTCGGTGATTTCTTCAGGATTGTCGAAGTGCAGACCGAGAATGTCGGCAGTCATCTGTCGCATTTTCAGGAAGCACCAAAGTTCGTACAACTCCCAAATAGGGCGCACACCGATAGCGTTCGCGCCCTCGAAAAGTTCGATACCCTTTTGGAGCAACAGCCAGTATTTGTAGACCTGCGCATAGCCGTTGCGCTTCTGAAGCACCATGCTCTCAGACCGCAGCGGCTCACCGCGCAGTCCACGGAGAAGCGATGAGTTGGCAAGATGGCGCATAGAGCCTACATAGCCGTCGAGTTCGGCGATTTCGCTGTCGGCTACCTTGTCGGACTCCTTTGCTTTGGCGTTCTTGGCTTTGATAGTGGCGACTATCGAAGTCAGGCGCTTGGCGATGCGGTCAAGTGTAAACTTGACAAATCGGTTCTCGCGTGTGTTGTGGGTGTGAATTATTTCCTCATGCCGGAAATATTCGCGGTCAAGCCGACCCTCGGCTTCGACCTGCACGAAATGTTCGGACATCTGCGGAGTCCAGCGTTTCACGCGATCTGCACGGTCATAGCGCACGGTGCGAGTCTGTCGCAGGTGCGGTTTGTTCACTATGAAGCGCACCCATTTCTCGTAATCTTTCGCTATATTGCGGAAGATGGAGAGCCACACCACATCGTTGTTAGACTTGCCGCCGCGTTGCAGATTTTGTAACGTCAGGGTAAGATATTGGAATACAATCTCGTTGTATTGGGCGTTTATTTCGGCAAGGATATGGTTGTAATCGTCTTTCGTATCGAGTTTAGGAGATACGACACGGAAAGAGAATGTATCTGTGCGCTCCGACTTGTCGCATGGCTTATATTTGAAAGTCAGTTCAAATATGCCTGGCTCGTTGACAAAGGAAAGCGGGGCCGACAGCAGCCACTTGTGGTTTCCAATTTCAATAACCGAAAAAAGCTCGGTTACTTCCTTTAGCTTGTGCAGTACACAAGGGGCGGTCTCTACATCGGTCAGATATATGCTTATGTTATAGAGGGCTGTTTCGTAGAAAACAGGCGGCAGATTTTTCCACTCGTGGCAGGCAACTTCACCGGTCTGCATTAGCGAGTAGCCGTGATTCGGCAATGCGAGTTCAAGCGAGCCGGAAGTGTGCTGCGGTAGTCGCAGTAGGTTTCCGCTTTATCTCCTACACGCGCACGGAAACGCCGCCAGCAGTTCGCCATATCGGCGGCTGTATTAGCGGTGATTTCTATATTTGTGCTTTTGAAGGAGAATACTTCCATTGCACAGGAGGATTAAGGCCAAAACGAAGCGAAACGCGAGAGACCGAGGCGGTCTGTCATTTCCTTAATCTTCTTCAATGCAATAGGATAAGGCTCACAGAACGCAGCGAGTTTTTCGAGCGGCTTCTCCAAAAGTTCTTCATCGCCCTCTACGCGAGGCAGAACTTTCATCATAAGGATTTGATCGCAAGCGGTGTTCAATATATCGCGCCAACGAGCGGTCTTGTCTTCAAGCCAAAGTTGGTAAAAATAGAGCATCAGCTCGTTCTGAACGCGATATGCCACCTTGAACGGCGTGCCATCGAGCGCACTGTTAAGGCTGGTAAGGAACGCGGCAACCTCACCTTTTAGCCAGTCGGTTTTCTCTGCATTGTCAGCGGCAAGAGCCTTGACAACGTCCGAAGCCCTGGTTTCGGTAGCGAGATAAAGCGATGGCGATGTCGGATTGGCGCGATATGCGAGTTCGGAGCCGTTGGTGAAGAAATCCATAAATGGGTCGCCCTCCGGCAGATTCATCTCGATAGTCATTGCGCGGTCGATAACCTTTCGCGAGAACTGATGCGTGGTTTCGTCCATATTTACCGTACCAATGACAATGACATTTTCAGGAATACGGAGTCCGTGTTCTTTGAGCGAGTTGTAGACTTCAACCTCCTTACCATAAGTAGGAGCAGGTTCAACAGTTTTATTAGCATCGTTGTAGGCAGTCGTTTCTTCTTCGAGTGAGAAAAGCGACTTTTCCATATTGTACTTGCGGAAGATTTCAGCCTTAATGAGCGGTTCGGATACAATGTGTCCGTCAATTTTTGTGCGGCTTTCGAGGACACTCAAAAATTCAGCGAAGTATTGCTCAACGGGTGCGAGATTCATTTCATCGAGGCATACGAAGAAAGGAACAGTCGGGTGAAGCATCGCTTTTGCGAGGAATTTCACAAAAGGAGTGAGCTGATAATGAGGCTTGCCGATTTGGCTTTCGTAACCGATAAGCTCTGTTGAATCGTGCCAGTTAGGTTTGACTTCGATAAGGCAGTAATTGCCGGGCGAAGTCAGATCCGCACGCAGTACAGCATTGTCTGGGCAGCTATCGAAAGCCATCTGCTTCACGATGCGACTTTTGCCAGTGCCGGAGATACCGGCGAGCAAAAGGAACGGCTTCGTGCGCATAGCACGAAGATAATCTTTATTAAAATCAGAAGTAGCCGAAGCAATCGAGAGGACACGATTATGTTGCTGTCTAACATTACCAAAGAAATCACTAATAGAGATAATTTCAAGGTAATTTCTTAAATGACGATTAGTAGACCAAATATAATAGCGAGCGCCATCGGGACCTTTTTCATCATTGAGATATGATAAAGACGGTTCGGTCGCAATTATCCGGTTTAGAATCGCATTATATTGTTCAAAATCAACAATAGCGAAAACATCAGATAACCCTAATTCGAGATTATGAAGAATCGGGTTTACTGCGCTTTCAAATTTATTGACATAAAGTTCAAATTGCGCGCCATGCTGGTCTATGATTCGCCAATAGCGAAGGAAGCTATTACGAACTTTCTGAATAAGTTCGTTAGAAGAAAGAACGCCATTAAACGTATGTGATTCTTTATTTGATGGTTTCGGGAAATCCGAAATATCAAGTTTTGCGGGATTATCTTCAAAAGACCAGGATTCAAAAGAAACAAAACTATTACGGGGAGGCAAGAATTTGTCGACAAGTAACCCTGAATATCTATCAGATAATATTTGCTTAATTGAAGCATAAACATCTGATGTATTTAGGTTGTCATTTCGTACAAGCCAAATAGCAAAAGCAGAACGAAGTTCAGAATTTGAAAGAATAGAACCGATGTTATCGAAATATTCTTCCTTTATTATAAGCTCTCCATTGCGAACGAGGAATAAAGGAGAATTACCCCTTTTTGGGAAAACATAATCTTTGCCGCTATTTTCAATAGAAGTTTTGACTACATTCACTGAAAAGAAGTTACTGCCAACTTTATAATCAGCATCTTCTTTTAGCGCATTGAAAAAGTTAGCAGTATAATATTTGTCATTTATGGCAACGACTTCGCCAACATATTCAATAAATTTATCTTTATCGCTTCTAGAACGTGTATTACAATTCTTTTGGAAGTGCGTAAAGAATTGAGCAAGAGCAAAGAGATAACGCAAAGAACTGGTTACTTGTGTAGCACCTTGCGCAGATGGGTCATTAGTCAACAGTGAAAGTTGATTGTACGCGGCAATGATGTTTTCTTTCGATAGGTATGCCATAATTACGATTTTGAAAGATGAGCAGTAAGTGCCTTCGCAATAACCCAGCCTAAAATTGGAGGAACGGCATTACCAATAACTTTGTAACGCGATTGAAGCGGGATAGCTCTAAAAAGATAATTGTCGGGGAAAGACTGAATGCGAGCGATTTCACGAACTGTATATCGCCGATTATACACAGGGTGAGTTATGCCACAGTTTTCAGGCTGTGCCGATGCCGTGATGGTTCCGTTGATTTCACCATAAGCAAATCTGCGGAAAAACTTTGGTGAGTGATATTTTTGGGGGTCATCAAATATCCTTTTGAAGCGAGGTGATAATTTTTCATAAGGGATATTTTTCCAAGACCTGCCTTCAAATGCACAGGAAGGCAAATCTTCTTTTTTGAAAGAATCTTGAAAAATCTTATTAAGACTTTCACCATGAGCGCAAGGTCCGATAAGTTCAACAGTATTTTGGGTAGTTGCACTATAAGCCCAAAATTCGTTATCAGGGAGTTTGTCGATACCTTGAAGAATAGAGCCTAATAATAGCTTCTCATCGGTACCATTTGTCGAAGATGGAATATGGTTTGTCGATACTAAATTATCGATTTCAGCGAAGTCAAAAGGTTCGTATTCGGAAGAAACCCCTATAATTAAGTAACGATAACGTTGTTGAGGAACACCGTAATTAGAGGCGCACAGAAGTTTTGCAGATACGTTATAACCTAATGCCTCCATTCGTTTCTTGATTTCGTCTGGCACAGTAGTGCCATCAGGCATTTTGCTCGACATAATGCCACGGACATTTTCAAAGACAAATGCCAAAGGACGCCCCCCCTTATCTACTTTTGCACGTAAAATTCGTTCACATTCTTCAAAAAGAGTTCCACGTCCATTATCATCGTTAACACCTTTGCGATTACCAGCGTTTGAGAAGGGTTGGCAAGGGAAACCAGCCAACAATATATCGAAGTCAGGAATTTCAGAAGCATCTATATTCCTAATATCCTCTAATCTGCACTGGCAACCGTGTGCGGTTAAAAGTGCATTGGAGTTATAACAGGTAGCGGCATCTTTATCGAAGTCATTGGCAAAAACGATTTGGGTATCAAGGCGAGCGAAATCTCTATCGTAGAAAGAGAAGCCACCAGAGAAGCCGAGGTCAAGACCTCCACAACCTGAAAATAGAGATGCAATCTTGAATTTCATTCTCCAAAAAGCTAAGAACTTCCATGTAGGCTGACAGGTGACCAAACCTTTATGCGACTACACGGAAGTTCCGTTAATATGTTGTATAAGAAATGTTTCTTACATAATTGGTCTTTGTCAGCGCAAGCGCAGATTAGGTTGCAAAGTTACGGAAATTTTTCGAGACTTCGACTATCGTTGACAAAGTTAATAAACGGCATGGGCAAAAATCAGACACACCAAGGTTAAGAATGGTTGTTGTTGCCATAAATTTGCTCTGATTCAGGCTCGGCCGCTATGGATGGCTCATCCATGTCAGTCTCTATAAGATATGATTGAGTCGGATTGACAATGCGGTCATACAGACATTTAAGATATTCCTCTCGTTGTGCTACGGTCTTGATTTCGCACTCCCATACCCGGACGACACGCCATCCAAGGGCTTTTAGCTCGGCTTCGTTACGGACATCGCGGGCAACATTGCGCTTAATCTTCTCTTCCCAGAACTCAACATTGGATTTTGGCAAGCGGAAATACCTGCAACCCTCATGCCCATGCCAGAAGCATCCATTGACGAAAATGACAGTCTTGTACTTCGGCAGTACAATATCAGGATTCCCCGGCAGTTTTCTGACTTGTACCCGAAAACGCAGACCTCGTGAGAAAAGATACTTCCGCACAATCATCTCCGGCTTCGTATCCTTTCCCTTAATAGCCGCCATATTCCGGCTACGCTGTTCGGGTGTCTTAATATCAGTCATATTGTTATAACAAAGTTAATAACAATATTGCTATTCGTCAACACATTAGTGTCAATTAAAAAATATTTTGTAATTTTGTAAATGAATCCTCCCTCCGACCTCTTCAATGGATGTTTGAGTATCCCTGGATTGATATTTAATGAAATCTGACATTCAAAATATGACACCCGTTGAGATTGCTCAGTCATAGGATGGTCACTTTCATTTCAATAAGGCACAGAATGCTACTGAATTTTCAGATGAGAAACACGGTTTACGTTCTCCACAAATAGGTGCGCTTCATTCTATAATGTCTCATTTGGAATGTGGTGAAGACGAGAATGGCATAATTGTTATGCCTACTGGTACGGGTAAAACTGAAACTATGCTTTCTTTTATGGTGGCACATCAGTGCATTAGGACATTAGTAGTTGTACCATCAGATGCATTAAGATCCCAGATTGCCAAAAAGTATAGGACTCTTGGTATCCTTAAAAATATTGGAGTAGTTGATATAGAAACAAATTTACCTAAAGTTAAGGCAATTATGGGCCTTAAGCCATTCTCAGATTGGAAGGCTATCATGGAGCAGAATGTCATTGTAACAACAATGGCTTCAGTCGCAAAACTCGAAGAAAATATAGTGCGTAAATTGGCCTCAGAGATAGATTTTCTAATTATAGATGAAGCTCATCATAGTAAGGCTGATACATGGTCTAATTTTATTTCGTTTTTCCCAGGTCGAAAAGTATTGCTTTTTACCGCAACACCCTTTAGAAATGACGGAAAACGTCTGGATGGTAAGATTCTGTTTAACTATTCACTTAGAAAAGCTCAAGAAGAGGGATACTATAAACCGATAAAGTTTCATCCTATTGTTAAATATAACAAGGATGACGGGGACATAGCTATTGCAGAAGAAGCTACTAAAATTCTTCGAGAAGACCTTAAGAATGGATTTGACCATATCATGATGGCCAGATGTAAAGATCACAAAAGGGCAGAGGAAGTATTTAAAATTTATGAACAATATGCAGATTTGACCCCTGTTCTAATTCATAGTGGGACACCAAAGAAAAACGAGATAATGGCTCGCATTAACAACAGAGAGCATAAAATCGTCGTGTGTGTAAATATGTTGGGAGAGGGATATGATTTGCCACAACTCAAAATTGCTGCTATTCATGATGAGCGTCAAAGTTTGCCAATTACACTGCAATTCATTGGTAGATTTACCAGAACTGCTTCAAATTTAGGAGACGCAAGTTTTGTAACGAACATCGCGTATGCACCCATATCGCAAGAACTAAATCAACTTTACCAGCAGGATGCAGACTGGAATTTTTTATTACCAACGCGAGTTCGGGATAAGGAACACCATAAAAAGTTGAATCGGCAGCTTGAAAAAGTTGCCGATTCTTTTGGTAAT
>VSPM01000085.1 GCA_009775365.1 Muribaculaceae bacterium | reverse complement strand
GGTGCCAAAAGAAAGACTCATCCGGAATGCGAGGTAGAGACCGTTGTAGTGGAGCCGGACAGCCCCGACTTCAATCCAGAGGCGGCAACGTTCATAGGAGAGTGCGATGTGGTGCGCTACGTCATGGAGCCAATGCGCTTCAAGAAAATAATCTACAAGGTCAGAAAATATGTTCAGGACGAGAAGATATACAAAGGCTCCGCCCCCGCCGCGCCGCTGCTCAACTCGCAGTACACTTCTTCCTTTATAGCCGGACTCACCGAGTTACGCTACTTGCATTGCATGCCTCTTGAAAACGCAGTCGAATACTTCCGCGCCCACGGCTTCGACCTTGACAAAGGCACTGCACAAAAACTGGTCAGCAAGGTAAAGATACATCTGGAAAATCTATACAAGGCGCTGGGTCAGGCAATAGTTGCGGACAATTATATCTGCGGCGACGAGACCTATCAGAAAGTGCGGCTGCAGGTGGCGACACCTTCGGGCAGGAAGATCAAAAAGGGCTACATCTGGGTGTTCGTCGGCATGACAACCGGGCTTGTGTACTTCTTCTATGACGACGGCTCCCGATCGGCCGAAGTCTTCGAGCAGCACATCAGAGGCTTCAGCGGAGCCTTCCAGTGCGACTATTACTCGGGATACCGGCATATCGGGATCGGCGGGATGAGCGGGATAAAGAGGTTGCCATGCCTGCAGCACATCAAGCGGAAGTTCCTCGACCTGAAAGACAATCCGCAGGCGCAGGAAATAGCAAAGCTCTTCGGACTCCTTTACCACTTCGAGCATCAGCACCGCATAGGCAAAGACGGATGGACGGAAGACGATCACCTTCAGTGGCGACAGCGATACTCAAAGGTGATGCTCGAAAAAATCCGCATGAGACTGACCGCAGTCAAAGACCGCATCGGCGTTCCTCCGGACGACCCGCTGCTTGCCGCCACCGAACATGCGCTCCGGCAATGGAACGAGATACCGCGCATCTTCGCCTCGCCAACCTATAAACTCGACAACAACGAGGTCGAGCGCATCAACCGCTACATATCCCTGACCCGACGCAGGCTGACAATCGGATCCCACTCAGGAGCCGAAGCCGCCGCCCTGTACCACTCGCTGGCAATCACCTGCCATCGCTGCAGCGTAAACGTCTTCGACTACTTCTGCGACATCATCGACCGGTGTGCCGCATGGCCGCCGAATACACCAATAGAAAAATACCGAGACCTGCTTCCCGACCGCTGGAGACCCTCACAAAAATAGCCGCCCAAAACCTGGACGGCTATCTTTTTAGCACCTACCTGCTATCGCGGACGGTTGTACCTTTCTAAACTTGCGCGAGGCGATGTTGTTTTTATCTATCACCGGAAATGGTTATTCCTCTTTTCCATGGCAGTTCTTATACTTCTTTCCGCTGCCGCAAGGACAAGGATCGTTGCGGCCAACTCTCGGCTGAGCCTTGGCAGGTTGCTTTGTCTGAGCCGGACGGTTCACATTCTGAGCGGCCTGGCGCTGTGCGCTCTCACCGGGATATGAATCGCGGGTGGTGCTATAGTTGGCATAAGGGTTAGGCATGGTCTGTGAAGTGTATTCCCTGCGGATTTCCTGCTGCTGTGCCATGGCCTGACGTCTCTGCTCCTGAGCTTCGCGGGCTGCGGCCTCAGCGGCCTTTGCCTCAGCATAATCAGGCACGGCAAGCTTCCCTCTCATAAGAGTAGCCACCGACTTTGAATTCATCTCCCAAAGCATCTTCTTCCAAAGCTCATAGGCTTCGAGCTTATAAATCACCAGCGGGTCTTTCTGTTCATAAGAAGCATTCTGCACCGACTTGCGAAGCTCATCCATTTCGCGAAGCTGCTCCTGCCATGCCTTGTCTATACAAGACAGCAGCACAGTCTTCTCCCACGACTTAGTGAGGGCGGCGCAATTATTGTCGTAAGCCTCTTTTATGTCGCAGCGGATATTGAACATGCGGCGACCGTCTGTCACAGGCACGCCCACAAGCCCTGTAGCGCCTCTCTCCTCCACAAACTCTTTGATATATGGCATGGCACCTTCCGCCATTTTCTGCTTGTTGCGCGCATATGTGTTCATGGCAGACTCTGCAAGACGTTCGGTCATCACAGGGGCATCGAGCTTGGCATACTCCTCCTCGGTGAAAGGAAGCTCCATTGCAAGAGCCTTGCGCACCTCTTCGTCAAACTCCTTGAAACCTCCCTCATAGCGGCGAGAACAGAGTTCCTGCGATGTCTCATAGATCATATTTGCGATGTCGGTGCCGATGCGCTCACCTTTGAGGGCATTCTGGCGACGCCCGTACACACCTTTGCGCTGCGCGTTCATCACGTCGTCATATTCCACAAGGCGTTTACGTATGCCGAAGTTGTTCTCTTCCACACGCTTCTGGGCCGTTTCAATCGATCTGTTCACCATCTTTCCGTCGAGCATGTCGCCCTCCTCAAAGCCGAGACGGTCGAGTGTCTTGACAATGCGCTCGCTTGCAAACAGACGCATCACAGTGTCTTCAAACGACACGAAGAACACTGACGAGCCCGGGTCGCCCTGACGGCCGGCGCGGCCTCGCAACTGACGGTCTACACGGCGCGACTCATGACGCTCGGTGCCAATGATAGCAAGGCCGCCGGCATCCTTCACCTCCTGCGGGAGTTTGATGTCGGTGCCTCGGCCGGCCATGTTTGTAGCAATGGTCACTGTGCCTTTCTTTCCGGCCTGCGCCACAATTTCAGCCTCTTTCTGGTGATACTTGGCATTGAGCACCTGATGAGGAATCTTGCGGAGCTGAAGCATCTTGGAGAGAAGTTCTGAAATCTCTACCGACGTTGTGCCCACAAGCACGGGGCGTCCGGCCTTAACCATATCTTCCACTTCCTGAATGACAGCGGCATATTTCTCCTTCTTGGTGCGATACACACGGTCATTCATATCGTTGCGGATCACAGGGCGGTTGGTGGGAATCTCTGTCACCTCAAGTTTATAGATGTCATAGAACTCTCCGGCTTCTGTCATCGCCGTGCCTGTCATGCCGGCAAGCTTGCGATACATGCGGAAATAGTTCTGAAGAGTGATAGTGGCATAAGTCTGGGTAGCAGCCTCAACCTTCACACCCTCCTTAGCCTCGATGGCCTGGTGCAAGCCGTCGCTATAGCGGCGACCCTCCATTATTCGCCCTGTCTGCTCGTCTACAATCTTGATTTTATTATCATCGATAACATACTCCACATCCTTGTCGAAGAGCGTGTAAGCCTTCAGCAACTGGTTTACGGTGTGAACACGTTCAGCCTTCACCGAATAATTCTGAAGAAGCTCGTCCTTCTTCTGCTGGTGCTCCTCTTTGGTGCCTTCTTCATTATCTACCGATGAAAGCTGCGATGCAATGTCGGGGAGTATGAAGAAATCAGGGTCCTGTGTTGTGCCGGTAAGCACCTCAATACCCTTGTCTGTGAGTTCAATGCTGTGATTCTTCTCATCAATCACGAAGAAAAGCGGCTCGACAGCCTTGGGCATCTCGCGGTTGTTGTCGGCCATATACTTGGCCTCAACCTTGAGGAGCAGTTGCTTTATTCCTTCCTCGCTGAGATAGCGGATGAGGGGGCCATGCTTGGGAAGGCCCTTATATACACGGAAAAGCGAGAGTCCGCCGTCCTCGAGCAGCTGGTCTGCCGTAAGAGGCTTCTTCCCTTCCTCACGGTTTTTATCAAATTTTGCAATCTTTTCGGCATCGCCGCTCATAGCGGCCGAAATCTTCTCTTTAGCCTCAAGAAGCAAGCCCTGCACAAGTTTGCGCTGCGCGTTTACCACTTTCTCCACATTGGGCTTGAAGTCATTAAACATCTGGTCATCACCCTTTGGCACCGGTCCGGATATGATAAGCGGAGTTCTGGCATCGTCGATAAGCACAGAGTCAACCTCATCGACAATGGCATAATAATGCTCGTCGCGCTGCACAAGATCGGATGTCTGTGTGGCCATATTGTCGCGCAGATAGTCGAAGCCGAACTCATTGTTTGTTCCGAAAGTGATGTCGCAGCGATAAGCCCTGCGGCGTTCCTCGGAGTTAGGCTCGGTTTTGTCGATGCAGTCTACAGTAAGACCATGGAACTGATAGAGCGGGCCCATCCATTCGGAGTCACGTTTAGCCAGATAGTCATTCACGGTCACTACGTGCACACCTTCTCCGGTGAGAGCATTGAGGAACACAGGGAGCGTGGCCACAAGGGTCTTACCCTCGCCGGTGGCCATCTCGGCAATATTGTTAGAAGCCTTCTCTCCATTCATAATGCCATGCAGCACCATGCCACCGATAAGCTGCACATCATAATGCACCATATCCCAGGTCATCTGGTTTCCGCCGGCAATCCAGCTGTTGCGATACACAGCCTTGTCGCCCTCTATCGACACGAAGTCTTTCCCTGCAACGGCAAGCTCGCGGTCTGCCTGTGTGGCAGTCACCTCTATGAGTTCATTCTGTGCGAAGCGTCTTGCGGTTTCTTTCACAACGGCAAACACCTCGGGAAGCACCTCGTCGAGACGGCGTGCATACATCTTGAACATCTCCTCGCGCAGTTCGTCGATTTTCTTCCAATACGGTTCGCGCTTGTCATAATCAAGAGTTTCAAGCTCGGTGCGGATTTCAGCCATCTTGTCCTTATACTCCTTGGCTTCGCCGCGCAATCCATCGCGAATCACCTCGATGCGACCGCGCAATTCATCATGAGAGAGATTCTTAATTTCCTCACTTATAGGATTTATCTCCTTCTCGAGGCGTTGCCAGAGAGGGCGCACTGCACGTTCGCTCTGGTCGCCGAAAATTTTCTTCAGTATATTAGTTAATCCCATGGATTTTTATTTTTTACAAATTTAATGATTTTTATTCAGCCGTCGCCAATCTTCAGGCCAAATAATTGTTTCGCCCCCTGCGGGCATGTCGGTCACTGCTGATTCAAAGCCGGGAGCTCCGCTATTTGCGAGGCAACGAAACCGGCTTCGACACAGCCCCGTTAGGCGAGCGGATGCGAAGCACCTGCGTCACGGTGGGCGCAAGGGCTGTGGCATCGACAGGCGTTTCGATCGTGACAGGCGCTATGCCGCAGCCCATGATAAAGAACGGGCTTAGCACCATGCTCGAACGCGCCACCTGGACGTCGTTAGGGAATCGGGTGTCGTCTACAATGTTCCATCCCTCGTTAAACTCCAGCACAACATCGCCGCCAGTCTTGGGGTCAGTTCCCAGACGAAGGGCTTCCATTTTCGGAAGCGCCGAAGTCATTATGTCGCCCATTGTGTAGGCGTCGTTCACGCCGCTCATTCTCACAAGGAAATCGCGCGAAGCCTCGGCCACCTCGTTGAGATCGAGCTTCATGGCCTCTATCTGTTTGTGGTCGAGATAGACATGGCTTCCGCTGTAGGTATCCACATAATCTCCATTGCCATAGCGGGCGGAAAGATAGGAATTAAGAAGAGAGAGGGCACGCTTCACGGAGAAATCACCGGTGGGTGTGCGATATTTTGGATCGTCGGCCACCGCATCGTCATAATAACCGGTCGACGCCACATACACAAGCGTGTTGTCAAGGCCGACATACTTGTCAATAGCCTCAAACAGGCGCGACAACTGGCCGTCAAGCCGGATGTAGCTGTCTTCAAGTTCATGGCGGAAATCTCCGTCACTCACATATTTATAAGGCTGGGCGGTATACGCGAGGTTCAGCATCTCTATGGCGTCGCCTCTGCGGCCCACCTTCAGGTCTTTCAGATAAGATATGGCAACATCCGTAATCTCGGCGTTGACCATTGGCGACGACAGATACATGCGATAGACACTTCTGTCGGCCGTGGGGAACGTATGCTTGAACTCATACATGCGTTTCTGGTCCGGAAGACCCGGATAACGCGAAATAGGCATCGACGGCTTCCACTGCATGGTGTCGAGCCGCGATGTGATGGGGTTGCTGTAGTTGCGCTGGGTCAGCTCATTGGGCACTTCTCGATAGTAGGTGGTAGTGGCCCATTTCCCGGTGTTGTCATTAATCCAGAATGCCGACGACCCTGCATGACCGGCCATTATTATTGCCTGCTGCGGGTCGGGGGCGATTGAATATATGCCGGCCACACCGGCGCCGTCGATTGCAAGTTCGTCGCTGATTGTCGATAGCCTGAGATTCGCGGGAGAATACGTCTCGCTTGTGAAATTTCCAATCATCGACGTGTCGTGGAGAGCGGGCACTATTTCTTTCGTGTCCGGGTCATACACCTTGGCCGATGTCACGCCATTATGGCGGGGATAGCCTCCGGTGTAGACCATGGCAGTGCCGCTCACATTGTCCAGCCCTGTCACCTTATAGTCCACATCCTTCACAAAAGCCCCGTCTCTCATAAGTTTGCGGAATCCATTCTCTCCGAACAGATTCTGCAGATATTCGATATAATCGGTGCGGAGCTGGTCCACCATTATACCCACCACGAGCCTTGGGCGCGAGGGGTCGGCGCAGAGCATCGTATTGATGCCCACAAGTCCGCATATCACCGATGTTATCAGACGATTCATTTCGCTCCTTTTTTGTTGTTACTGATTGCGCGACGCGACTTCTCACTATTTTTCGCTCGCACACGTGCCGGGCGTCCCGATGAAGAGGAACCCCTATTAATATTATAACTTTCTTTATGGGCGATTATTGCGTAGGTTGAAGAGAGCAGCAGGGTGGCCGCCATCAACGGGAAAAAAGCGGGATTGCCGCTCTGGCTCTGGAACGGCCAGAACACAAGCATACACAATGTCGCCACAATATTATACCATGCCATCGCCACTGCCGCATGACGCAACGCACAGCTCCACACACACACCGCCATTATCAGCTGCAGCGGATTCAACCACAGTATAAGCGTGTTGGGAGAGGTGGCCTCATGAACAGACACAAACACGAGGAATGCCACTAACGACCCTGCCAGCCCCAGCAAGAAAAACCACAGGGAATATGCCCAGCGGGTTATACGCCTGCGGCGATAGTCCACCGCACACAATGTCACGGCCAGCAAAAGAGCCACTATCGATACAAACAGCGGAGACTGCCACCATGGTGTCGGGGGAAGTGTGGCGCAGGCAACACCCTCGTTGAGCACATTCTGTCTCTTCACAAGGCTTCTGCCGTCGGCAAGCCGCGCCGTCTCCATCTTTTTCATCATCTCCACAGGCACAAACATCTCCTCCCTTGAATTGAGCGAATAGTCTATTCCGGATCCAAGGGCAAGGTCTATGCCGAACTGATACCACGGATAATCTCTATGATACGCCCTCATCTCATTGCGGAATGTAGCATAGGCCACACTGTCGGGATATGCCACTCTCGACGACACGGCATCATCTATGCGGTCGAGGATGCGCGTGGCACAGTTATCTTTGACATAGTTATAGCGATACCGGCAGTTCTGCGGGAGTGCCTCCGTCTGCAAGAGAGCAAGAAGTTTGCGTGCCTCGGGCTGAGTTAGATTCAGCTCCTGCTCCACCACCTTTGAGCCTCGCTTCTGATACTCCGGAAGGAACCATGCAAACGGATAGCCTACACACATGTAGTCGGTCTCGCCTTTCACGAAACGATACACAAAGTTCGGTTCCCTGAAATTAAACATTCCGAAATTCCACACAGAGTCTCTCCCCTCCCCCTTTACTCTCACGGCGGAATGTCCGCAAAGCTCATAGATTTCAGGGCCGGGATAGCAAGTGACCACGCTCACAGTCAAAGAGTCGGCAAAAACTTCAGAATCAGCATAATGAAACACATTATGCGAATTATTCGCGTCGGCACGCGCAGTGACGCAATGCCATGATAGCGCCATGACAATAAAAATTGCCATGGCGCCTACGAATGATCTATTTAAATTGTGGTCAAACAATTCTTTTATTTCAATTTCCGGTGCCGTAATCTCTGCCGGGCATGTAAGCCACACGCCCGCCGGCACTTTAAATCGCACTTCAATTAATACTCACAGGCTTTAGGATAGCGCGGGAAGGGAATCACGTCGCGAATGTTCTGCATGCCGGTCACAAAGAGCACAAGACGCTCGAACCCGAGGCCGAAGCCGCTATGAGGCACAGTGCCGTATTTGCGGGTGTCCATATACCAGTCCATGCCGGTGAGGCCAAGTTCTTCAATTCGCTTCTGAAGCTTGTCGTAGTTCTCCTCTCTCTGGCTGCCCCCTATGATCTCGCCGATTTTCGGGAAAAGCACATCCATTGCGCGCACTGTCTTGCCGTCGTCGTTGAGTTTCATATAGAAAGCCTTTATCTCTTTGGGATAGTCGGTGAGAATCACAGGCTTCTTGAAATGTTCCTCCACGAGGAAACGCTCATGCTCTGAAGCAAGGTCAACGCCCCAATACACCGGGAACTCGAATTTCTTGCCGCTTTCCTCAAGAATCTTCACGCCTTCAGTGTAGGGAAGACGCACGAAGTCATTTTCCACAACAAATTTCAGGCGGTCGACAAGCTCCTTGTCGAAATGGTCGTTGAGGAAACGGATATCGTCTTCGCAATGCTCAAGAGCATAGTTGATGCAATATTTTATGAACTCTTCCGCGAGGTCCATGTTGTCGGCAATCTCATAGAAAGCCATCTCCGGCTCCACCATCCAGAACTCCGAAAGATGTCGGGGTGTGTTTGAATTTTCAGCTCTGAACGTAGGGCCGAACGTATAGATGAGGCCGAGGGCTGTAGCGCCGAGCTCACCCTCGAGCTGACCCGACACTGTGAGGCTCGCAAGCTTCCCGAAGAAGTCCTGGCTGTAGTCGATATTGCCGGCCTCATCTTTCGGAAGGCCGTTGAGAGGAAGGGTGGTCACCTGGAATTGAGCGCCCGCTCCCTCGCAGTCGGAAGCAGTGATCAGCGGAGTGTGAAAATAAAAGAAACCCTTGTCGTTGAAAAATTTATGAATTGCATATGCCAGAGCATGACGGATCCTGAGCACGGCGCCGAATGTATTGGTGCGCGGGCGCAGATGCGCTTTCTCCCGCAAGAATTCAAGTGTGTGTCCCTTCTTCTGAAGAGGATAGTCTACCGGGGCTGTGCCATAGACCTCAAGTTCGTCGGCCTGAACCTCCACGCTTTGCCCTGCTCCCTGAGAAGCCACAAGCCGTCCCTGCACGTGTATGCTCGAACCGGTGGTGATTGGCTTCAGTGAGTCGTCGGAGAACTTGGAGAGGTCGAACACAATCTGCAGATTATTTATTGTGCTTCCGTCATTAAGAGCCACAAACTGCACATTCTTATTTCCTCGGCGGGTGCGAACCCATCCTTTTACGTCCACAATCTCTCCTGCGGAAGCCGCGCCGCCGGCAAGGATTGCGGCTACTGTCTTTCTTCTGATATCCTGCATATTATTTTGTATGTGTCTGAGGATTAACCCGACTTCCGGATTAATCCTCAGACAATAAAAAATTATTCGAATGAACCCATGCGGAGGAAGTTAACCTCTTCCTGTGTGAGGTAACGCCAGCGTCCGCGAGGCAGATTCTTTTTCGTGAGACCGGCAAAATAAACGCGGTCAAGTTTTGTCACCCTATATCCGAGGCTCTCGAAAATGCGGCGCACGATTCTGTTTCGCCCGCTGTGGATTTCGATGCCGGCCTGGTTTCTGTCGGTTTCGCTCACATAGCTTATGGCATCGGCATGAATTTCGCCGTCGTCGAGAGTGATGCCGTCGGCTATGCGCTGCATATCCTCTTCGGTGATGTCTTTGTCAGTCCACACCTGATAGATTTTTTTCTTCACAAATTTCGGGTGTGTGAGCTTGGAGGCAAGGTCGCCGTCGTTGGTGAGAAGGAGCACTCCCGTTGTGTTGCGGTCAAGACGGCCCACAGGATAAATTCTTTCCTGGCAGGCATTCTTCACAAGGTCGAGCACTGTGAGACGCCCGTTGGGATCATCGCTTGTTGTCACGCAGTCTTTAGGCTTGTTGAGAAGCACATAGCATTTGCGCTCCGGAGTTACCACCTTCTCGTCATATTCAACCACGTCGTTGCGAGTGATTTTTGTGCCGAGCTCGGTCACAACCTCACCGTTCACCTTCACAAGACCCTGAGTGATATATTCGTCGGCTTCGCGGCGTGAGCAGATGCCGGCATTTGCCATATATTTGTTAAGACGAATCTGTTCGCTCGGGTCGATATCTTCAAGCACATAATCCACCTGCTTCGGGCGCGGGGTGAATTTCATATTGTTCTGCTGCTTGCGGAAGTTCTGGTTGCGGTTGTTGTAGCCACCCTGACGGTTCATGTTGTTGTAGCCGCCCTGACGGTTCATGTTGTTGTAGCCGCCCTGACGATTGTTGTTGTAGAAGCCACCCTGGCTCTGATTCACATCTCCGCG
>VSPM01000084.1 GCA_009775365.1 Muribaculaceae bacterium | reverse complement strand
GCGACGCATACGCAGGATAAGTTAAGCGTGAGAAAGAGACTCAGATGCGCTTCCTGGAATCCTAAATATTTGATAACACTTCTTAAAAATTATGGATTCTGATGCGGTTGCCCTGGAATTAAACACTAAGAATTGCCCGGCACTCCATTTTTTTATAATTTCGCATATGGAAGATTCTCAATTATAACAAGAGGAATTTTACGTTGACCCCTTTTAACCGATTTTTTGCAATGGACATCGACATCAAGGTAGGCGTGCTTTCTGGCAACGTAGTCAAAATAATATTTAACGGCATCTTCATAGATTCATTTTCCAAAGTGATTTTCACTGGATGCCATGAATTCTGCGCTAAAAAAATGGGAGCGTCGGAACTAATGTTCACGCCGTCTGACCCTGAACATGATTCTTTCGACATTGAAGACGTAACAATCGGAAAGGATTTTCATTGGCAAAGAAACGAGCGACAGCGATTCAAGGGCTCTCTGGAGATATTATCCGACGGCAAGCAAGCCACCGTTGTCAATATAATAAACATTGAGCAATATCTCGAAAGCGTGATTTCGAGCGAAATGAGTGCTAACGCTTCTTTAGAATTTCTAAAGGCTCACGCCGTCATCTCAAGAAGCTGGGCCCTGGCAAGAATCCGGCACACCGCCCCAACACATGCCCAAAGACAGCAAAGAGAGGATTGTGATGAAAGAATCGTGTGGTATGACAATTCCGGGCACACCGGATTCGACGTCTGCGCCGACGACCATTGCCAGCGCTATCAAGGGATTGCCAGGATCTGCAATCCTAACGCTGTAAGGGCTGTGAGGGAAACTTCCGGAATGGTTCTCACTTATTACGGAGAAATAGCCGACACAAGGTTTTCAAAATGCTGCGGAGGCGCCTTCGAGGCATATGAAAACTGCTGGGAAAATTCTCCTCATCCTTATCTCGGGAGGGGAAAAGATATAGCGGCAAATGAAAGACCTGTATGCTCTGAACATAATAAAGACCTAACAATTGAAGTGAATGCCCAAAGATGGATAGAGAGCAACCCGCCAGCTTTCTGCAACACTTCTGACAAAGGTGCGCTTGAACAGGTGCTCAATGGCTATGACCTTGAAACTCCCGATTTCTTTCGATGGGATGTTGAATACAATGCGGAAGAACTCAGCATCATAGTAAAAGAGCGTTCAGGAATTGATTTCGGCAGAATAACCGACATTGTTCCTCTTCAGAGGGGTGTGTCGGGAAGAATCGTAAGGATGAAGCTGGTAGGCACGAAACGCTCCATGATTATAGGCAAAGAACTGGAAATACGCCGCACACTGAGCAATTCCCACCTCTACAGCTCTGCTTTCACGGTGTCGAAAGTTTATTCCGATTCAAGGCAGAATGACAAGACCTCAAAGTCCACACCTGATGTTTCGACCTCTATTCGGGAAAATGAAATGCCTGAAAAATTCATCCTTCACGGAGCAGGCTGGGGACACGGGGTAGGACTCTGCCAGATAGGGGCAGCCTCGATGGCCTCCCAAAGCTATTCATTCAGACAAATACTCGCCCATTATTACCCCGGCACACAGCTGACCCGATTCTAACCACATGGTCATTGCCCCACATCTTCAATTCTCCTCTGCCCCCTCTTCAATTCCCCTCCCCTTCAATTGCCCCCTCTTCAATTGTACTATGGTCCCCTGTGTTGCGTTCCGGGAACGCAATCCAAGCTCGCAATCCAACCCCTCCCTCACTCCTCTTATCAAAAAAATGCCGGAGACCTTCGCGGACCCCGGCATCGAAAAAAGCATGATGTAAGGTTGTTGTTATCTTTGAAGAAACTGCGTCAAGCAGTTCCTTATAATAATCATTCCTAAAAACTCAATCGCGGCTCAAATTCCTTTATCCGCAATACGAGTTTCTTCATTTTTAATAAATTCGTCTTTTCAGTCGCTAAATTAGTATTTTTTACATTCAAATCAAACTATTTTTACATATTTTTAGCAAAATATGTTATTAAACATCTTCACGACCGCAATATTCCTTTTTTTTGCCTGCGTGATTTTGCTATCCGAAGAAAAAATACGCCACCACAACTGCCGCAACAGCCCCTGTAAGATCGGCGAGCAATGCGTAACCCGCAGCATAGCGCGTCTTCATCACGCCCACACTGCCGAAATAGACTGCGAGGATATAGAACGTGGTGTCGGTGGAGCCCCTGACGGCAGCGGCCACACGACTCACAAATGCGTCGGCACCATTCTCTTTCATGACATCGAGCATCATTGCGCACGAACCGCTTCCGCTCAATGGCTTCATAAGCATCGTAGGCAACGCCCCGACCCAGCGGGTGTCGAAACCCAATGCCCCTACCCCGGTCTCGACCCACGACGTAAACACGTCGAACGCACCCGAGGCCCTGAACATGCCTATGGCCACAAGAATGGCCACAAGATAAGGGATAATCATCACGGCTGTCTTGAATCCCTCTTTCGCTCCCTCTATGAATGTGTCATAAACGTTTATCTTCTTTCTTACACCAGCGCATATGAAGGCGATAATCACGGAAAAAAGTATTACGTTGGCTGAAAAAGTGGAATATGTCTCCACCTTGCCTGCAGGAAGATTCGAGAAAAACCATACCACAAGACCAACCACGGCCCCTATGCCGGCGAGCCATGACCATATCACCCTGTCCATGCGTATGCGCTGCTTCACACACAATGCTATCAGCCCCACAAGAGTGGCTATAGCCGTGGCTATGAGTATGGGAAGAAAAATGTCGGTGGGATTCGACGCCCCTCCCTGCGCCCGATACATCATTATGCTTATAGGAATAAGACACAATCCTGAAGAGTTGAGCACGAGAAACATTATCATGGCGTCGGTGGCAGTGTCTTTCTTGTCGTTAAGGCTCTGCATCTCTTGCATGGCGCGCAACCCCATAGGCGTTGCAGCATTGTCAAGACCGAGCATATTTGCAGATATGTTCATGAATATGGCCCCCATGGCCGGATGCCCCTTAGGGATTCCGGGGAAAAGGCGTGAGAAGAACGGGCTTATAAGCCTTCCGAAAAATTCTATCACCCCTCCCCTTTCTCCAATCTTCATGATGCCGAGCCAAAGAGTGAGAACCCCTGTAAGACCCAGCGAAATCTCAAAGGCAAAAGCCGCCTGAGAGAAAGAACTGTTCATTATATCAGACCAGACGGCAAGGTCGCCATAAAAAATGGTGCGCCCTGCCGCCATGAGAAATGCGATTGCAAAAAATGCAATCCAAATCCAGTTTAATACCATCTCCTATATTTTTCGGATGCCCATGATTTCTCTCACATCTTTGAGAGTGTCGGCGGCATAAGCGCGCGCACGCTCCGCCCCCTCTCTCACAACCTTTGAAAGATATTCGTCATTGCCGCGAATGTCGAGTATGCGCTCGCGGATAGGCAGAGTAAGTTTAAGCAGGTCTTCCGCAAGCTGCTTCTTGAGGTCGCCATAGCGGATTGAGCAGTCGGCATAGGCATTGCGATAATGCTCCACCACTTCTGGCTCTGAAACCAGATTCATGAGCATAAACAGATTCTCTACAGGCTGGCTCACGGGAGAATTCGGCTCCTTGGGGCCTTCATCCGTGACGGCACGCATCACTTTCTTGCGAAGCGTCTTCTCGTCATCTATCAGATATATGCAGTTGCCTTCGCTTTTACCCATCTTGCCGGAACCGTCAAGGCCGGGAACTTTCAAAGCCTCTCCACCAAAATTGAAGTTGACCGGCTCTCCGAAGTAATCGGTCTTATAGAACGAATTGAAACGACGCGCGAAACGGCGGGTGAGCTCAAGATGCTGCTCCTGGTCTTTTCCGACAGGCACAAAATCGGCCTTGTGAATGAGAATGTCTACGGCCATGAGGGTGGGATAAGTAAGGAGGCCGGCGTTGACACGCTGGTTGGTCTGATTCCCTATTATCTCTTTTTCAATCTCATCGCTGTCGGATGTGATTCCCAATGCCTTGCGGGCCTTGTCTTTGAACGAAGCGGTGCGCATCAGCTCGCCGATGCCCACATGCATGTTCAGAAGAAGATACATCTCTGATATTTCGGGCACATCGCTCTGAACATACAATATGTTCTTCTCCGGGTCGAGGCCGGCGGCAAGATATTCCGCCAATATGTCTTTCACACTCTCATGAAGAGTCTTGGGGTCGGGATTGGTGGTGAGCGCATGGAGGTCGGCAATGAAGAAACGGCAGTCATAGTCATCCTGCATTCTTACAAATTTGCTCAACGCTCCGAAATAGTTTCCCAAATGAAGATTGCCGGTAGACCGGATTCCGCTAAGCACAATCTTTTTATCGCTGTTTTTTTCCATATTCTATTATCAAGGTAATATCGGATAAAATTTATTCATGAACATTAAAATGCAAAATTAAACATTTTTATGGGCATACCACAATTTTTACTTCATTTTTTTACATATTCACATTTGACGATATTTTTTTATTTTTATTAATCTTTTCATTGCCGTTCTTTGTTAATAATGCAACACCCGGCGCATGATGCATTTTACCGCATGGCACCGCAACCTGCATATTTATGAAAGGCAAGCAGCAAACCCGACATATAATCCTCCTTTGGCTAATGCTTATCTCCATTACTGTAGCCTCTTCTGAACTTTGGGCGCAAGAGCCTGAAACGGAAGTAACGGACACTGTTGTGGAGGAAGCCGACTCCACAGATTCAATAGTGAAGAATGTGCTCATAATAGGCGACTCAATGACTGGATGGATGGCGGAAAGGCTTAATGCCTATGGCCAGATCAACGGATTTGATGTGGCCACAATTGTGTGGGACGGCTCAACTATTTCAAAATGGGCTGACTCTCCCAACCTGTCGAAGATTCTGGAACAGCAAAAACCGGATGCCGTTATCGTGTGCCTGGGCATGAATGAACTTTTCGAGCCGAACCCGCAGGTCAAGCTGAAAAATTCGGTTGAAAAACTGAAGCAGGAGTTCGCCCCTTATCGCCTGCTCTGGATAGGGCCTCCATCCTGGCCGGGACACGATGAAGGGGAGATTCTTGACTCCTGGCTTGAAGACGAACTCGGAAGCAAACGTTATTTCAGGAGCCTTGACCTTGACCTCCCACGACAGAGCAAGTCCAACCCGCACCCGTCAAAAGCCGGAATTGAACTATGGATTGACAAGGTGGCGGAGTGGATTCCCTATAATTCTGAATTGAATTTCAAATCGCTTGCGCCTCCCGAAAAAGGGAAAATGTCGCGCGGCGATGTTTTCATCTATAAAAGAATGAATGAACTGCTATGATTTTTCGTTTATATAATAATCAAAGAAATTATGACATAATGGATTTTCAAGACCTGAAAATAGAAGATTATCCCTCTTTCCTGAAATTATATAACGAAGCCTTTCCTGAAAATGAAAGAAGGCTATATGATGACGAAAAACATCTGGCCGATTTCATAAAAATGAAGGGTGGCAAATTTCATGCTTTTGTAGCAAAAGACGGCAACGAGTTTTTGGGATTCCTGTCTTACTGGAATTTCGAGGGATACACTTATGTGGAACATTTTGCTGTGACTCCTGCAAAACGCGGCTTGAACATTGGCACAAAAATGCTCAATCACCTTATACGTGAAGTCAGCCCTAACGTGCTTCTCGAAGTAGAGCCTCCCACAGACTCATTAACCGAGAAGCGGATCAAGTTTTATGAACGAAACGGGTTTAGAGTGCGCGGTGAATTCAAATACACCCAGCCCCCCTACAGCCCTACGCAAGAGCCCCTGGAAATGCTGATAATGACTCATGGAGATGTCAGCCTCCACAATTCCGACTCTATTAAAGAAATGCTGCGGGAAGTCTATAACGTGAACCACGGGGCTTAACCACCCCAGCCTCCTCATAGGCAACTCCGAAGAATATAAAGATATTTCCGGCTTACATAACTCGAGACCCGGACTCCCGACAGAAATGCCGAGGGGCCCGGGTCGTTCTTTATCTTACAGTGTTTATGACTGCAGGCTATTTCTTCATCTTCACTCTCATAGTGTCAAAGCCTTTGCCGTAGACACCGTTTACTTTTGTCTGCGTAATAAACGCGTTGTCGTCCATGCTCTTGACAATTCTGAAGATTGTGACGCTCTCTATCTTTCGGCACCACACCATCAGAACTTTTACCTTCTGCTTTGAATACCACCCTTCGCCGTCGAGCACTGTCACGCCGCGACGCGCCTCACTGTTGATGCGGTCGGCAATCTCCGCCCATTTGTGAGAGAAGATTATGAACTGGGTAGCCTGGCGGTTGGTGTTGATTATCATGTCGGCCATGTAGGCTATTATGAAAGTCATCACCAGGCCGTAGACCACAAGCGGAACCCTCGCATTAAGCCTCTCTGCCAAGGTTCCGTCATAAGGAAGAAGAAGAGAGCTCGTAACTATAATCATGTCGACAAAAATCATTGTGCGGCCTATGCTGACGTTGCTCACTTTTGAAACCATAGCCGCCACTATGTCGGTGCCGCCTGTGGAGCCGTTGTGGATAAAAACTATCCCGACACTGACGCCACACAATATCGCCCCCAGGACTGCGCTCATCGATATGTCTTCTATCAGAGGATGTCCAAGACCCATAAAAAAAGACTCGAATATGCCGATAAAAAGAGAGGCGACTGTTGCGCCGAATATTGTGCGCAACACAAAAGTGCGCCCCACGATTCTGAATGCAAGTGCAAGCAGAATCAAGTTGCATCCATATTGTGAGACTGCCACCGGGATAACGCCGTTGGTGGCGAAATACACCAGCGTGGCCACTCCTGACACACCTCCGATCACAATCCCGTGTGGAAGTATGAATGCAGTGAATGCTATGCCATAGATCAAAATCCCGAGAACTATAAACAAATAGTCCTTTACCCCTGTCATTAAACTGTTTACTTTTAATGAAGCCATTATAAATTTACTTTGTGCCGGTCCCTGCCGGCGATTTTTATATTACTATCCAATCTTGTCGCAATCAATCGGAGCGCGGAAGCGGAATCAGTGTTTTCTTTATAAAATTTTGTGCAAAATTAGACAATAAATTTCAAATACAAAGATTTTTTGTAATTTTGCACCTTAACATAATGTTGCCGGGCCAAGACAATCGAGATGTTTGATTGCCTCGTGACTCATTTGACAACAATACCACAACTAAACACTGAACAAGATATGAACCTCCACGCAATAGCGGTGTCTTCATTGATGACCCTTGCCACAGTTTCCGCCTCTGCATCTGATTTTTTATCGACAGAACCGTGCGACCACCTGTTTAACATCGGACTGAGAGCTGGCGTGAACTCTTCAAACAGGACTTTCTCTTCCGACCATTTCCAGGCCTGGAATGTAAACAGCTGGGGAACCGGATTTGATGCCGGCGTAGTGCTTAACCTCAACCTCAGAGACTATCTGGCAATACAGCCCGGATTCTTTTTTGAATCAAGAAGCGGGAACTATGCATACTCCGAGAATTTTATCAACATAAAGAATGAAGACGACAACTTCACTCAGCTCGGACACCTGCGGTCATACAATTTCATTGTGCCCGTAATGGCCTCTCTGCGCTTTAACGTTGCCGACAACCTTCGCTGGATTGTAGAAGCCGGCCCATACGCACAGTTCAAGCTCCATTCATCGGATTCCGACAAAATACAGGTAATCGACCAGCCTTCTCCGCAAAGCCCGTTGAAAGTGTTCTACGCTAAAAGCAGGTTTGCCGACTTCGGCCTGAAGATCGGGACTGGACTCACTCTTAACCGTCATTACTATTTCGGCATTCACTACATGGCAGGGGGAACCAAGGTATGGAAAGAACCGGAAGGCGGGCTCAACAAGGCATGGACATTCACAATCGGATATGATTTTTAATCTCCGCCGCCTGCTATAACACCAACATATCGAGTATTCTGCCGGCGTTTGCTATCACGCCGTCGCTGAAGTCCATACGCGTCAATGCCTCGTCGCGCTTATACCATGTGAGCTGCTTCTTGGCATAGACGCGCGTGTTTTTCTGAATCTTCGCCACGGCCTCCTCTTTTGTAAATATGCCGTCAAACCATAGAAACATCTCCTTCAGCCCGACGGTATTCAACGAGTTCAGATGCCGGAGCGGATACACGCTTCGCGCCTCCTCCTCAAGGCCACGGGCCATCATATATTCCACCCTGCGGTTGATGCGGCCGAACAGTTCTTGCCTGTCGCCGTCAAGACAAATTTTAATAACTTCAAAATCACGCTTCTTCACACCTCCTGTAAGCATCGAACTGTAGGGACGGCCTGCAGCAATGCTCACTTCAACTGCATGAAACACCCTCTTCATATTCTTTTGGTCAACCCTTCTGAAATGTTCTGGATCTAAACTCTCAAGTTCCGACAATAGCCATGCGTCGCCATTCTCCCTCCATGACTCCATCAGCGACGTCCTCGTCTCTTCCGGCACGGTAGGCAACTCGTCTATGCCGTTGCACAAGGCATCGACATACATCATCGAACCGCCGCACACCACAGCCACACCGTTTCTTTCAAACAGCCCCTCCGACACGGCAAGCGCGTCTCTTTCAAACTCGCTCGCGCTGTAATACGAATCAAGCGGAAGAACCTCCAGAAGATGATGGGCCACTCCCCTGCGCTCCTCTTGCGTCGGGACGGCCGTAACCACAGGAATACCTTTATAAACCTGACGACTGTCGGCAGATATCACACCTGTGTCAAGCCTCGAGGCCACTTCAACAGCAAGGGCCGACTTCCCTGAGGCAGTCGGCCCTGTTATAACTATAAGCTTCGGCTTTTTCACTTCTCTGCCACAAGGCGGCAAATATTAACAATCACTGAAGCCGCCTTCTCCATAGACTGTATTGAGACATACTCATAACGCCCGTGGAAATTTTCGCCGCCGGCAAAAATATTCGGGCAAGGCAGGCCCTTGAATGAAAGCTGGGCGCCATCTGTGCCGCCTCTGATTGGCTGCACCTTGGGCTCTACGCCGGCCTCAAGCATGGCTTTCTCCGCCACTTCGATTATATGCATCACAGGCTCGATTTTCTCGCGCATGTTATAATACTGGTCTTTTATCTCCACTGATGCGCAACCGGGGAACTCAATGTTGGTCTTGCGCACAAGATGTTCAATCTCGCGCTTCCTGCTTTCAAAACGCTCATGGTCGTGGTCGCGTATGATATAAGTGAGCACAGTCTCTTCTACGCTCCCTTCAATTCCGACAAGATGATAAAAGCCCTCATATCCCTCGGTGTGCTCGGGAGTCTCCCAGCGAGGAAGCATGACTATGAACTGAGTTGCGACGCGGATTGAATTCACCATCTTATGCTTGGCTGTGCCGGGATGCACATTGCGACCTTTTATTGTGACTTTCGCGCTCGCCGCGTTGAAATTCTCATACTCAAGCTCGCCGACAGCTCCGCCATCCATAGTGTATGCAAACTCCGCACCGAAGCGCTCCACATCAAATTTATGAGCGCCCTTCCCTATCTCTTCATCTGGATTGAATGCTATTCTGATTTTGCCATGCTTGATTTCCGGATGCTCCTGAAGATAAGCCACGGCGGTTACAATCTCCGCAATTCCTGCCTTGTCGTCAGCTCCAAGCAATGTTGTGCCGTCAGTCACGATCAAATCCTGGCCAATATAGTTCAACATCTCCGGAAACTCCTCAGGACTCAACACAATATTCTCCTTTTCATTTAAAAGGATTGATTTGCCGTCATAATTCTTAACAATGCGAGGATTGACATGCTTGCCGCTCATGTCGGGGGCGGTGTCGAGATGGGCAATAAAACCGACCACTGGAGCGTCATAGCCGCAGTTTGAAGGAAGCGTCGCCATAAGATAGCCATTGTCATCAAGAGAAATCTCTTCGAGGCCCATTTTTTCGAGCTGCTCCTTAAGAAAACGCGCAAACACCATCTGCCCGGGGGTAGAAGGAGTCATATTCGTCAGTTCATCGCTTTGCGTGTCAAACGCCACATAGCTTAGAAAACGATCAGTTACTGTCATGGTAAATGTAGGTTTAAATTAACATGACGCAAAATTAGCAAAAATATGTGAGTACACAAAACAGAAATCAAACGATTTTTTGATAGTTTTCAGCAACGGCAATCAGAAAAATTAAAAAAATTCAAAAAAAAATTTCAATCTACATAAGTCTAAAAACCAACATTTTACAACCACTAAACCATCATTAGAACTCAAAATTTAGAAAAATTTTATCATTTAAATTTGCACAGTTCAAAAAAACTTCCTAACTTTGCACCGCAAATGAGAGAAACACCTACCCCTCCAAAACAAAAAGAGGACGGCAAAAATCTCGATAATGCAACAAAAAATGCTTCAGTAGCTCAGTTGGTTAGAGCACCTGACTGTTAATCAGGGGGTCGTTGGTTCAAGCCCATCCTGAAG
>VSPM01000083.1 GCA_009775365.1 Muribaculaceae bacterium | reverse complement strand
TTACCAAAAGAATCGGCAGCTTTTTCAAGCTGCCGATTCAACTTTTTTATGGTGTTCCTTATCCCGAACTCGCGTTACTAAATAAATTTTACATGAAAACTAAACCGGATTTAAGTTTCTGGAAATTGTGGAATCTGAGTTTTGGATTCTTCGGTGTCCAGATTGCTTATGCTCTCCAAAGCGCAAATGTATCGCGTATTTTCACTACAATCGGCGCAGACCCCCACGATTTAAGCTACTTCTGGATTCTTCCGCCGCTTATGGGATTGCTGGTGCAACCCATCGTCGGAATGATGAGCGACAGAACCTGGAACCGCTTCGGCCGACGTCTACCTTATCTGATTTTTGGAGCCACCATAGCAGTTATTG
Source organism: Muribaculaceae bacterium (assembly GCA_009775365.1). Taxonomy (GTDB): domain Bacteria; phylum Bacteroidota; class Bacteroidia; order Bacteroidales; family Muribaculaceae; genus Lepagella. The sequence continues at coordinate 10,323 of VSPM01000083.1, read as the reverse complement.
TGATGTGTCTGCTTCCAAATGCCGGGAGCTTCCAGTTCACGGTTGCAAGCGCCATTCTGTTTGGCCTTGTCGCACTAATGCTTCTCGACACTTCTATAAATATGGCTATGCAACCATTCAAAATGCTGGTCGGAGACATGGTAAACGAAAAGCAGAAAGGACTCGCATACTCTATTCAAAGTTTTTTATGCAACTCAGGATCTGTTGTGGGCTACATATTCCCTATATGCCTTGGATGGTTTGGAGTCCGCAACACAGCTACCTCCGGCGTAGTGCCACCCACCGTGATATGGGCCTTCTATATAGGTGCTGCAATTTTACTGCTTTGCGTGATATACTCTCTGATTAAAATCAAGGAATGGCCTCCTAAGGTTTATAATGAATACAACGGCGGCGGTGAGACTACAGAAGGGAAATCTTCAAACCCCGGAATCATAAAACTCCTTGTGAATGCCCCCAACACATTTTGGACAGTTGGCCTTGTGCAATTTTTCTGCTGGTTCACATTCCTTTTTATGTGGACCTACACCACAAACACCGTTGCACACAATGCCTTTGACACTCCCACAACCGAAAGCGTGGTCGGAATAACAGATGGCAACAAATTGTATGAAGCTAAAAATCTTCTCATAAATGATTCTATCCTTATCGTAAGCCACGGACATCCGCTGGCTTCAGGAATAGAATGTGGAGGTGTGTTTTATCCTGCCTCGCAGGTTATCATAAACGGCAACGACACAATTGTTAATAACCACAACATCGCCTTCAATGAGAATGGCATGGAAAAAGTGGCTTTCAATAAGGTTATTCCTTCTGTATCGTCAATAACTATTGACGGAACTAACCTTCAGGATTGTTCAGACGTGAAGGTCAAGGATTATCTGTCACGTCTTCAGGGCTCATTCAAGCTCACCGAAGCAGCAATAGTCGCTACGGGTGCAGATGGCAAACTGTCTGTGGAAGATGCCTCGTCACATTACATCGAAAATGCCGCCAATTGCTCTTATGAAACCAAGACAGTGCTAAATTCCGCCACACCGCAATATAATGACGCAGGCAATTGGGTAGGACTTCTTTATGCAATCCAGGCGCTCGGCTCTGTGGTATGGGCAGTGCTTCTGCCTAAATTCAAAAGCCGTAAATTCTCCTATTCACTCAGCCTTCTTCTTGCAGGCGTAGGCTTTATAATGATGTCTTTCATTACCAATCAATACCTCCTTTTTGTGGCATTCATTCTCATAGGATGCGGATGGGCAGCCATGCTTGCCTGGCCCTTCACAATTCTCACAAACTCGCTTAAAGGCGGAAATATCGGCGCCTACCTTGGCCTCTTCAATTGCACCATATGCCTTCCGCAGATTGTTGCGGCACTCGTTGGAGGCTGGATTCTGTCTCTTCTCAGCAATCCGGGAGAACTTGCACCAGAATATCTCATGATGATGGTAGCCGGCATATCAATAATTATTGGCGCAGTATGCGTGTTCTTAATTAAAGAACACAAAAGAGAAACTGAAACTCTACAAGAAACTCCTGCATTCAGTGAAAATATCTGATAAGTTCCAACAAAACAAAAAAGCGAGCCGTCGGCTCGCTTTTTTGTTTTGTCACTATTTTTCATCGCAACACTTTTTATCGCAATAACGGCGACACAAAAGCATCTTCATACACCTCCACAGAATAATTCTCGAAATCACCTGTGAGCGCAAAAATATCATACCGATACTCATAATCAGCCCCAAGATTCTTAAGATAAGCATCCGCCCCTATAGTCATGCTCTTCATTTTCTTAAGATTCACTGCATCTTCAGGTTGCATATCCCTTCCGCTTCTCGCTTTGACCTCCACAAAAACTATTATATTCTCTTTTTGCGCTATTATATCGATCTCAATGCGATGAAAATGCCAGTTTCGCTCTCTTATGGCATAACCCTCTTTTATATAATATTCCGCGGCACGGTCTTCGGCAAACTGTCCGAAAGCCCTGTCGCGGATTTTAGATGTCTCGCTCATTAAAATGGCTAAAGAAAATCACTGACAAACAGGTTAAAATGCCTTAAACGACATGTCGAGCCCCTTCACACTATGAGTCAGCGCACCAACCGATATAAAGTCAACCCCGGCCTCTCCATAGGCGCGTAGATTCTCAATCGTGATTCCGCCTGAAGATTCTGTCTCCATAGTGCCTGCCACGAGTTTTACGGCCTCTTTTGTAAGTTCAGGAGTGAAGTTATCGAACATGATGCGGTCAACACCCCCAATCGCCATTACTCTTTTAATATCGTCAAGGCTACGCACCTCAACTTCTATTTTTAGATCTTTGCCGTTATCTTTGCAATATTGGCGGGCTCTCTCGATTGCCTTCTCTATTCCGCCGGCAAAGTCGATGTGGTTATCCTTTATGAGTATCATGTCAAACAAGCCGATACGATGGTTCGTTCCTCCTCCGATTTTCACGGCCTCTTTCTCCATGATGCGCATTCCGGGCGTAGTTTTCCTGGTGTCCAACACTTTTGTGTGCAAACCGCTCAGTTCGTCCTGATATTTTGCAGTCATAGTGGCCACACCGCTCATACGCTGCATGATATTGAGCATTGTGCGCTCTGCAATCAATAATGAGCGCACAGGGCCCTCAGCAACAAAAGCCACGTCACCGGGTTTCACTCTCGCCCCGTCAGCAATCATCACTGTCATTTTTATTGAAGGGTCAACCCTATGAAGCACTTTCTCCGCCTCTTTCACTCCGGCTAAAACTCCTTCTTCTTTCACTATCAGCCGTGAGCGCCCCATTGCATCAGCCGGTATGGTAGAAAGTGTAGTGTGGTCGCCGTCGCCTATGTCTTCTGCAAACGCAAGGTCCAGAAGTCTGTCGATTAGTTCTTCTTTTGTTTCCATGCTATTTTTTTGTAATTTTGCGCGAAGTTACATTTTTTTAGTCATTTCTCCGCATAAGTTTCCAAAAAATATGGATATTTTGCTCCTTACAGTAGGAAAAACCACACAACAATATGTGCAGTCTGGCATCGACGAATACATAAAACGCCTTCGGCGATACATTCCATATAAGATTGAATGCATCGCCGATATAAAGGGTTCAAAAGCCTTGACTGCCGATATAATAAAAGAGAAAGAGGGAGAACAGATTCTTTCCAACCTGTCTCCCTCAGATTTCTGCATTCTACTTGACGAACATGGCAAGGAATTCACTTCCATGCAATTTGCCGGACATCTGCAAAAGATAATGTCGTCAGGAAGAAAGCGGGCCGTATTCATCGTAGGCGGACCTTACGGTTTTTCTCAAGCAGTATATGCACGCGCTGATCAGATGCTGTCGCTTTCAAAGATGACATTCACTCATGAAATGATTCGGCTTTTCTTCACTGAGCAGGTTTATCGCGCCATGACTATCCTTAGAGGAGAGCCATATCATCATGAGTAGAAATTCATCTATTCATCGGTTTCTCTTTTCTCTGATTCCCGAGACAGCCCCTTCTTTTCCAGCTTGATCAAATAAAATCGCTTAAGATATGGAGTAAACGATAATATTACAAGCACAGCCATAACTGTAAGATAAATATACACACAATTTCTCAGTATTCTGATGTTATCCGGTCCAAATGATGACGCATCGCGCGATGTGTCCGGCGATAGAAAGTCATCTATGTCAATAGCATTCAAAGTGCTCTTCCATTCTATTCTGCCGTCTACCAGATAAACCACGCTGGGGTTCCCTCTCACAACCTCCTTTATCTGTGTATCGTCTGCCGTATAGATAGGGTAACTTGCCATTGACAGGTCTTCCCATTCCGCTATCTGCTCAGAAGAGCCTGACACCACGGCAATCATCGTCACGTCATTGTTAACAGACCATTCATAAAGAGAATTCAATTTCCAAGTTGTAGCCGGTGAAACCTCTCTCAAATCGGGCATCATCACTATGAGTTCTTTCCCTTCGGCCACAACCGCATCCTCTGTCTCGTCATCTTCACCATCCTTGCTCCATATTCGCAAAGTCTTCTCTGATTCAGATGAAGACGGCTCAACATCATTTCCGGCTCCTTCCGGCTCCACTTCTCTGCGCTCTACAAATGTCCAGCCTTCAGATTCATCGGGAAGTTCGTCATTTTCTCCATATTCCTTCCGATTGCCATCCTTTTCATATAAAAATACATATTCAGGCTCTGACGAAGATGCCGCATTAAGGTCTACAATACTCTCTCCCAACTTATAAGGACGGAAATCCAGAAGTGGCTGTGAAATGTATCCGAATAATTCTATCACCACAATGAAAAGAGCTGACACTACAAACGCAATCCACTGAAGGGCCGGCGGTATAAGGCACCCACAACGTTTGTTGTAAACTGTCAGCCATGCCACACCGGCAGAAATCACGACATTCTTCCAGAATGTAGCCCAGTTTGATAAGACAAAGACATCGCCGAAACAGCCGCAGTCAGCCACCGGATTATTTATGGCAATCCAAAGCGTGAGTGGAAGCATTATCGCCATTATAATCGCTGCGACAATAGAAATAGACCGCCTGAAACAGCCAAACATCAAAAAAACTCCTGTAAGAAATTCTATGGCACACAAGCCAAACACTCCTACAAGTTCAAGATTCGGCCACACAGAAATCGACAAAGCGGCTAAATAGTCGTCAAACTTATAAAGAGTGCCCCAGGGATCGATTGCTTTTGAAAAACCCGAAAAAATAAACACTGCGCCAACGGCCACTCTCATAAAGACCGTGACCCATTTCGCAGCATTAGATGTGTCAGTCTTCATAATGCAGTTTAATAAGAGCAAACAGGGCATAGTTTATCATGTCCATATAATTGGCGTCGACACCTTCACTGATTATAGTCTTTCCGCCATGGCTCTCGATCTCGCGGGTGCGGAGCAGTTTTTGCAGAATTATGTCTGTGAAACTTGACACTCTCATATGGCGCCATGCCTCATCATAATCATGGTTCTTATTCAGCATAAGAGCCGTTGACTCTGATATTGATTCGTCATATAATTCCACAGCCTTTTCCTTGCTTATGTAATCACCAGAGCCGACTTTAAGTTGAATCAGCGCTATCGCACAATAATTGACGATCCCTATAAATTCCGGCTCAATTCCTTCGTTGATTTTTGCCGATTCCTCCCCTTTTTCCTCAATCGAACGTATGCGACGAGCTTTGATATAGATCTGGTCGGTAAGGCTCGAAGGGCGCATTATCCGCCATGACGTGCCATAGTCTGAAAGCTTCTTGACAAAGATGTCTTTACACATTGCAGTCATAGCCGCAAACTCTGAATTAGTGTCGTGAGTAGTCTCCATTTCCGGTTATTTTTATTTTTATTGCAAAATTAATCAAATTCCAATAAAAAATACCCTCCCTCTTTTGAGTGTATAATATTTAATTTGTTTAATTTTGCATTCTCCTCAATAATTCATTCACATCATTCACCACAATGAGGAAATTTATCCAGGAATGGGCTCCGCAGGAAGCGGTGCTCATGGCGTTGCCCAACAACAACACTGATTGGGCTTACATACTGCATGAAGCACAACTTCAATATGCACGAATTATAGAGACTCTCACAAAGGAAGGCGTGCGCGTTGTGCTTTTATGCGATGACATCGAAGAAGCGGAAGTTCTGCTTAAAAACTCTGTTATTGAGAATGTCACCTTCATTAATATTCCTTATAACGACACCTGGACTCGCGACTATGGCCCCATTTCCGTTATAAAAGATGACACTCTCAGGGCTCTCGATTTCGGATTCAATGGCTGGGGCTTGAAATTTGCTTCCGACAAAGATAATCTGGTAAATCTTCATCTTTCTGAAAAGTTTGTGATGCTCCCGGCCACTTATCGCAACGAACGGGATTTCGTGCTCGAAGGAGGGTCTATAGAAACCGACGGCAACGGCACTTTGCTCACAACAACCAAATGCTTATGCTCTCCAAACCGAAACGGTGGGCTTTCTAAAAAAGAGGCTGAAGAAGAACTGCGCCATCGTCTTGGCGTTGATCATGTCCTGTTTCTTGATTACGGAGCATTAGAAGGCGACGACACTGACTCCCATATCGACACTCTGGCACGCATTGCACCCGACAACACTATCATATTCACAGGATGCCGAAATATCGACGACCCTCAATTTGAAGAATTGTTGAAAATGCGTGCGCAGCTCTCACTTTTCCGCAATGCCTGCGGCGAGCCGTTCAACCTTATTGAACTCCCGCTCCCGGACGCCATATTTGATGAAGACGGGATGAGACTCCCTGCCACCTATGCAAACTATCTTATAACCGACAACGTTATCTTTATGCCCACATATGGACAGCCGGCCAACGACACGCTTGCTATGCAGACAATTAAGATAGCATTCCCCAATCATAAGGTGGTTGGCATCGACTGTACCACCCTTATTAAGCAACACGGATCGCTGCATTGCGCCACAATGCAGATTCCCGTTAACCTGTTTAACCAAGCCGTCTATGATAAATGATTATGACAGCCAGGCGAATCGCCCGGAATTTCCTTTGGATAGAAAAATAGAATCCTCAAAGGAGAACTTAGTGAAAGTTGGAATTGTGCAGCATTCTTTTAGCGAAGATGTGATTTCAAACCGCCAGCGCAACCTTGCAGCCATAGAAAGCCTCGCTGCTGAAGGCGCTCAGCTCATTGTGTTGTCAGAGCTGCACGATTCGCTGTATTTCTGCCAATGTGAAGATGTAGACAATTTTCGCTATGCCACCCGCATAGAAGATTTTGCCAACTTCTATTCAGATGCAGCCGCAGAAAACAATGTGGTGCTTGTGACGAGCTCTTTTGAAAGACGAGCACCGGGATTATACCATAACACAGCAATCGTATTTGATTCTGACGGCTCTATCGCAGGGAAATATAGAAAAATGCATATTCCTGATGATCCCGGATTCTATGAAAAATTCTATTTCACGCCCGGCGACCTTGGATTTGTGCCCGTCGAAACTTCTCTCGGTCGCCTCGGAGTGCTTGTGTGCTGGGATCAATGGTATCCAGAGGGCGCACGCATAATGGCTATGCGTGGTGCAGAGATGCTAATCTACCCTACTGCCATAGGATGGAATCCGGATGATACCGCCGATGAAAAAAAACGTCAGCGCGACGCCTGGATTATTATTCAACGTTCTCACGCTGTGGCAAACGGAATCCCGGTTATAAGTGTCAACAGATGTGGCTTTGAAGAGGATCCGTCAGGACAGACATCAGGAATTGACTTCTGGGGATCAAGTTTTATAGCTGGTCCTCAAGGAGAAATACTTGCTATGGCTACTGATGAAAGCCCGGAAGAATTTATTGTGGAAATCGACAAATTACGCACGGAGAATGTGCGTCACTGGTGGCCTTTTTTACGCGACAGACGCATCGACGCTTATTCCGGCCTGACTTCAAGATTCATCGACTGAACCTCGTGTTCTATGTCTTAAAGAATACATAAAACAAAAGAAGCATCTGCCGGGAAATTAAGACCGGCAGATGATTCCTATTTGTTAGACAGCCTTTTTCATTGGCGGCCACTATCCTTGCGTGCTCTTGCAGGATTCGCAGGGAACCATCCCTTGCGAACTCGCTCCACTTGTTCCGACACCTCTTTTATGCTCCAAAAACAACTGAATGCTGTCACTCCCAAAAGAGCGGAAGCGGTCACACCCTCCACAGCCAAAGAAGCTACAAGAAATATAATCCCGCCGATAAGGAACCACCATTTCACTTTCTCGCCAAAGTAATACTCACCTTTTATTACCAAAGGATGAAACAAACCAATGATAAGAAAGGTGCAGAGCCCTATAAAAAGTCCCTCAAGCCTATATTGCGATAAAAAATCTATCATATGTTATTTAATTAAGTTTTAAATGTCAATCATACCATCCTTTTGCAGAAAGCCACATAAGAGTTTCTACTATCTTAACTAATCAGATACATTTGTTATTGCGCGGCGACTCCGCATCACTCAACAAAAAAATCCTTTCCGTCTAAATAAGATCGATACCGGTCTGCCTCATCTTCCATCCCTGCATCTTCATAGAGCTGTATGATTCTCTCAATCGGCAATCGCTCACCGCGACTTTTCTTATGTGCCGCCATATAATTCAATACTGCGCTCGACATATCGCCACATTTTGCCTGAATATCACCTTTAAGCAGCAAAGCATCATAACTCAATCCATTCTTGCCTTTTACAACTGAATCAAGAATTATCAATGCTTTTTTATTCTCCCCAAGGATGGCATGGCATCGAGCCATCCCAAGCATTGCCGCAACATTGCCGGAATCAACATCATAAGCTTTGGAATAATTCAAATACGCTCCTTCGGCATCCCCTCCCTCAGCAAGACACATGTCGCCGAGCTCTACAAATTCCTTCGAAAGTATGCAAAGTTTATCCGACAGAGTATCTATTTTATTTTTCAACACGTTTATTTCTCCCAGATACCCGGAGATCAAGCGTCTGACACTTTTTCTACCCAACGCTCCCGTAAGAACATTTATCCTCCATAAAGATTCAATTGTATCTTCATAATTGCCTGTCACAAAACTGTCAATTGCTTTTGACGCAAGCAAACCCGCCTCTGCTTCTCTAAGTGCTTTTTCTGCCGCCTCTTTATCGTTAAACTGCTGACTGAAATCCGATGCACCCTTACTTACTATCACATCGCATCTCCTTACCGGACTCACAAAACTTAACCCATCTATGCTTCGACACCTGCTCAAAGCCACATAAGTCTGGCCGGCGGAGAACGCACCTCCCTCCATGTCAATATTCACTTTATTGAAAGTTAGTCCCTGGCTTTTATGAATTGTCAATGCCCATGCCGCCTTTAGAGGATATTGAGTGAACCTGCCGATGACTTCCTCCTTTACCTTTCTCGCTTTTTCATCATATGAATAATTAATATTTTCCCATGTCTCTTTTTCCACTGCCACAATTCTGCCATCTTCGAGTTCAATCGTAATTTCATTCGGCTTCAACTCTTTAATTTTAGCCAAAGTGCCATTCACCCATCGTTTTTCTTTGTCATTTCTTATGAGCATGACTTGAGCATCCACTTTCAAAGCAAGCGACAAATCTGTCGGCAGTATTTTCTCAGGAAAATCATCCTTTATTTCCCCTTCATATACCACTTCCTCATGATCTATCGATTCCATTTTCTCTTTATTAATTGCCGAAACTACATCTCTTCGCGAAGCAAGCGTGATTCCGAACGAACCCTCTTCCTCCGTTTCAAAACACGATGCAGTGCGGTCAACTCTTGAATTCAACAAGTCAAAATCATCACGAGTTGCCTTGTTTAGTCTGACACGGTCTAAGAGTTCAATAAAATTCGTATCAGTCTGGCGATATATTTTCTTTAATTCAATCGATATCAAATTAGCAGAGTTATAGGCCAAAGCATTGAAAAAAAAGAAATCAGCATAATACTTTGCAAGTATCGGCCGAGTGTCGGAAGTAACAACCGGCTCAAGTTGAAAAATATCTCCAACCAGCAACAGTTGCACTCCGCCAAACGCCAATCCTCGCTTATTTCTTATCCCTCTGAGAGCCCTGTCAATAAAATCAATCATATCCGGGCGAACCATCGAAACTTCATCTATTATTATTAAATCAAGTTCCTGAATCAGTTTTCGCTTACGACGTGAAAATTTTCTGCTTTTTCTTAACGAGCCGACAGAATAGTCAGGGTCATCCGGAGGCACCGGACGCATCGGCATCTGAAAAAAAGAGTGAATGGTGACTCCGCCCACATTCACGGCTGCGACACCGGTAGGAGCCAACACCACATAATTTTTTCTTAAATTGTCGCATATATATCTTAGGAACGTAGATTTTCCGGTTCCGGCCTTTCCGGTAAGGAAAACATTTGCCGTAGTATTTTTTAGCAACTCATAAGCCTGAAGAAACTCCGGATTATCAAGGTCTATTGTATGTGGGACAGCAATCATAAGCAATATCTTTATCTACAAAAGTAATAAAACCTACTCTCCACACCAAATAATATCAAATATTTTTATCAAGCCAAGAGTGAAGTTTCCAATAAGAAGTGCAACGGCCTAAACCTCATTCCTCCTCAGGGGAAGGCCGCGCGCCGAGGGGGCTGGGCAAGCCCCCGTTGAGCGCATCCATGCCAAAGGTAACTTTTAGCTGGAAATAGCCTGCAACACAAAAAAGGAGACCGAAGTCTCCCTGCGATTAAGTAACTTTGTGTTGCAAATTTAAGTAGATGACAAAAATTTGAAAACATCGAATTTTGGGGTATAAGTCGGACGCATAAGTATGGTCGAAATC
>VSPM01000082.1 GCA_009775365.1 Muribaculaceae bacterium | reverse complement strand
AGAATTTTTTGTTTTCTTCACACATTTTACTAAAAAATGTTGAATCTGACGGTCAACACTTTTCCGGACTAGACAACATAATTTCAAAGTACGCTTGGCCAATGTTAAACTCAAGGATATAGATCTCTGGGCCAAGGAGAATCTATCTCCGAATCGGGTGGTTCTGCGTTCCAGGACACTCAATAATGCGAGTTAATTTTGGAACATAGAACTGAACACCCTATCAAGTAACACAATAAGGTCGCTCCATAATCCATAGTCCTCTATCTTATATCCTTGACGTGTTGCAATCTTATGGGAGTTCCAGCACTTGTCAAGCATAGACCTATTGTCAAGATAATACTTGACCGCCTTATGATTTCCGGCTTTCATCAGTGTCTCAATCCTTGCGTCCGTCAAAAGAGCCTTCATCAGTTCAAAAGGGTGGCAATCGAGCATTGTACCCGACATTCCGTTACGTCTTAGTTCCGGAATTGCCTTGTATCTCGGATAGTACCAGGTGTTTGCTATTATGTGGTGAACGTCCGACATAGGTCTCAGTTCTATTTTTGAGCTCCAGTTGAAGCAATCACGATAATAGCCGATAGTCCTTGCCTTAGATGTCAGTGCGGACTGCCCCTTGGCATTGAGCCAAAGACGGCATACCTCGGTATTGCATATATCCACCGGCTGACCTTTCTTGAAGTAGGCTGACAATAAGAAAACACGCTCCACTTGCAAGCCGTCAATGGTGTCAAGCACTGCAAAATAGCTTCCCTCTTTATGGGTTCGTTTGAGAGTGTCCTTGATTTCAAGTCTATGACCGCAATGAGGGCAAACCACATACATACCTTTTCCCTCGTGTCGGAACTTATGACCGCAGTCTCCGCAAGTGGTCGCTCCGCTCGGCACTCTAAATGCCGGATGCTTGATTAAATTTCTCGCTCCCCACTCAATGGCTTTTGGAGATATGGCGGTCAGCCTCTCATTTGAGGCTGCCACCTGTCTTTCAAATTTGTTTCTCGGTTTCATCGCTTAAAATTCATCAAAGAGTGAGAGTTCGGGTTGCTTGTTCTCTTGGGGTTTCACCACCTTTGGCTTTGAGTTGCGGTTCTGCAACTTACGGAGTTCTTCATCTTGGAAGCGTTTAAGGGCGAGAGCCTTTTGCTCCTCCTTTTCCTTTTCAGTGAGTTCGATGTGATGATTGACCACCACATTGCAGTTGATAGGTTTGCCGATTTCAATCGTAGGCTCGTCTATGACGTGGACAGCCATAGAATAGATTTCATCATCGGAGAAACCGCAACACTCTGAAGCCTTTACCTGATTGAGGATGAATGTCACCACATCGTCAATGGTGCGAGTGGCGGTTTCATACTTGGCGCGGAACAATACGTCCTCCTGCGCTCTCTTATCAAGATATGACTTGATAATCTTCTTGAAATGTTCTGACCCTTTCATAGTTCTTAAATGCTTGAAATGTTTGAGTTCTAATTCGCTTCGCGCATTTCACTATCGCTCGGCATAACCAAACGAGTTTGTTTCTGCGCTCGCTTAAACGTTCAATTCTTTTTCCCTCTTTGTGAAGCTCGATTGAGCTTCTCCGGCAGGGCTGGCCGTTTTTCGTGCAAGTACAGAACTGAGGACAAATGGAGGTTAAGGCAAGTGTGGAGTCAAGTCAAGAACGGGATACCCAAATTTTGGAGGCACGAGAAAATTTGTGGAGGCTCACGGGCGCAGACGCAGACGGAAAGCGTAGCGGCACTTGCCGTTCCTCCCGTCCGCAGTAACTTCGCACAGAAAAACGTCACCTGCCGAGACTCAATGCTCACAGGGGAAAAGACATTTCTGAAAGATTTCCTTAACTTCAATAAAGATTAGATTTTACGGTATAATCTCCAACGCGAAAGAAAATGAAGGGGAGACACATGTTTAAATTTAAATGGTGCAAACTTGAAGATTTATTTGGAGTTTATAAAAAAAATTGTAATTTTGCACCACGTTTTGGTTCGCGGCTACGCGATTAATAGGGAATCCGGTGAGAATCCGGGACAGACCCGCTACTGTAATTCCTACAAAACTCGCCAACAAAATGCCACTGTCGGCACTGCTGATGGGAAGGCGTTGGTGAGCAGGATAAGTCAGGAGACCTGCCAGAACAACATATTGTTTTGTAGTTTTCGGGTTATATTACCACAAAACAGATGTTCGACATTCATTACTTGAATGTATGAATATGGTTTGCTGTGTGATATGCCCAATTATAAACCATTGGCAGCAAACCCAAATGAAGCACTGCTTATTGATATTTATTATTCTTTTCAGCCTCCTGACTACTCAGGCGGCCAACTCTGTTTATACTCTTTCAGGAAAGATAACGGATGAAGCAGGAGTTCCGGTGACATATGCAACAGTTAGTTTAGACAATGCCAAATATGTATCGGCCGCCAATCAAGATGGGGAATTTTCAATAAAGTTACCTATCGGAGAATATAGTGGAAAAGTATCTGCGGTAGGTTATAAAGCTTATGAATTCAAAGTCACAATAGACAGCGACACAGTTCTTGACATTGTTCTGGAAGAAGATGTGATCAATCTTAAGGGGGTAAATGTATATGGAAAATCAACTGCAAAACGGCTTGAGGAAGGTGCGTTTGCTGTAAATGCCGTGGAAATAACTCCCAATGTAAATAAATTAGTCACTCTAAACGATATAGTAGACCGTACGGCAGGAGTAAAGGTACGTCGAGAGGGTGGTATGGGATCAGAATTCGACCTTACGATCAATGGAATGTCCGGCAACTCGATCCGGTATTTTATCGATGGAGTTCCTCTTGAGACCAAGGGAACAGGACTAACATTGGAAAATGTGCCTCTAAACACAGTGGAGCGCGTAGAACTTTACAAAGGTGTAGTGCCTTCCTATCTAAGTTCTGATGCATTAGGAGGAGCGGTCAATATAGTTACAAAAAAGTCAAAACTAAATTTTTTAGATGCCTCTTACGGTATTGCTTCATTCCATACTCATACAGGAGACCTAACGGGACAATATTACATACCTGGCACTTCTATTGCAGTAAGGCCGACATTCAGCATCAACTACTCCAAAAACGACTATATGATGAAAGGTGTCGAAGTCTGGAGCGAAGAGGAAGACAGATTTATCTTCACAGATAAAAGACGTTTTCATGACGATTATTTCTCGCTTTTTGGACAGCTTGAGGCGGGTGTTAACAATACCCGATGGGCTGATATGTTTTTTGTCGGAGCTTCATATAATAAACTTGACAAAGATATCCAAACCGGTGCGATGCAGAATAAAGTTTACGGAGAGGCTTCAAGAAATTCTTATTCTTTTAATATATCAGCAAGATATGCAAAAAACTGGGGTTCGGTATCGACAAGATTAAATCTTTCCCACACATGGGATCATAGCGAGACCGTTGACACAGCATATCGTAAGTATTCATGGGATGGATCTTGGATTCCTTCTTCCGGAAATGAGCTTAACAACAGGGGAAAAACTATAAGGGTATACAAGCGTCCTCTTACTGTTTTGAATGCCGGTGTAGATTATAACATCAATGAGCATCATACTTTGGCGTTCAACTATATGCTCAACAGGCATGGTAATGATAGATACGACCGTGCTGACAAATTCTTTGAGCCATCTAACGACATTATTACAAAACACATCCTTTCTCTGACATATTCACAGTCATTCTTCAATCAGAAATGGCAGAATTCTTATTTTGTAAAAGACTATATAAATTCACTTTCAATCGAGCAGTCTGATGACATTACCATAACAGGTTCTGACAAGATTGATAAAAAGAATTCCAAGAGTTATTGGGGTGCCGGAGTAGGAACCAGATATATGATTTGGGAACCGTTGGCAGTCAAAGGATCTTACGAACATAGCGTTCGACTTCCCTTGTCTCGGGAATTGCTCGGAAACGGAACTACGGTCTATGCCAACCTTACGTTGAACCCTGAGAGTAGCAACAACTACAATCTTGGATTATTCGGTACATGGATGGCTGACGATGATAACCAGCTCAGTTACGAGGTCAACGGTTTCATACGTCATGTACAGAACTATATACGAGCCACCGTCTCAGAACGCGAGGGTATGATGCAGTATGTGAATGAGCCAGCTATCGATATAAAGGGTTTTGACTTCGATATTTCATATTGGTGGAGAAGACAACTTCAGATCTCGGTTAACGGAAGCTATAACGATGCTCGTAACCTAAGGAAATACAAGACTGATGGAAATCCTTCCGCCACTTATAAGAATCGTGTTCCAAATCAGCCCTGGACATTCGGCAATATGGAGGCTTCCTATACCTTCAATTCTCTTATACAAAAGGAAGACCGTCTAAGGATTGGAGCCGCTTATCAATATATCCATTGGTATTTTCTTAATTGGGAAGCCTTCGGTTCACTATCCACAAAAGCGAGGATTCCAACTCAGAATATTTTTGACCTTTCAGTAACATATTCATGGAAGAAGGATAGATTCAATCTGTCGCTGGAATGTAACAATGTTTTCGACCGGCTTGCCTATGACAACTATATGCTTCAGAAACCGGGTCGCAGTTTAGCTGCGAAGATTAGAATATTCATTAACTAAAAAAATCATAGCACAATGAAAAAAATCAAGTTTCTTATGCTCTCTTTCATGGCGCTTTTCATCGCCTTAGGCATGACTGGCTGCTCAAAAGAAGATGAGCCAAAACAGGAGGATGATCCAACGATTATTCAAGACTATCACTTCGACCTTTGGGTAGCCCTCGACCGCCACGGCGGTATGGGCAGGGACGTGCAGACACTCGTACGCAGTGTCAATTCTCTTGAAGCAGACCAGCCGGAAATAACATTTCAGGGACAGGGAACAGAAGTCAATTCAATTCTTTCCCTCGAGACCATCCTTAAAGGCGCATACTATTATCAGGTGCCTGTGTCGGGCGATAGGTTTGCTAAGTATATCATCAAGGATAATCAGATACAGGTGGTGAAAGAACGCCGCTTCCAGACCAACACCTATTCCACAAGAAAGTACACCCATGCATGGATTAACGACAATACATTGGTCATAATGGCTGCTAATGGTGATGCCTCTAAGATAATCTGGACAAAGCTCAATGCTGATGATATGACCATTATTGATGAAGGCACACTTGATGTGAAGATGCCTGAGGGTGGAGAGTTGTTCACAACCTCTGGTGTTCTTACCTATCGTGCTTCCGACAATAAGCTATTCTATTTCTATTACGCCAAGACAGGAAAAGCATTCGGAGGGAAACGTGTCACTCCAATGATGACTGCTGTCATAAATCCTGCCAATATGGCTGTAGAGAGTGATACCCCATGCTTCCTCGACTGCGAGATGGTGGGCACCGCTTATGGCGAATTGCTTCAGACCACTACTTTCATTGATGGCAACAACAACCTCTATATAGCCTGTGTCACTGATGATGCTGACGGCAATGAGCACAGCCATCTTCTTAAGATTCCTGCAAATTCCACATCGTTTGACCAGAGCTATGATGGTTTCACAGCTGAAGGAAAACTGATTTCTGTGATGTATGTCGGCGGCAACAAAGTTGTGGCATATGCACGCGAAGACAAGATCGGAACAAAGATCGATGATTTCAGCCATTATTATACAGTTCTTGATGTCGTGGCTAAAACAAGCACCCCAATCACATATAATGGCCAACGTCTTGCCTATAGCAGTGGCCGATTCTCTTCGAGAATGGCATATGTCAATCATAAGGCTTATATCGGTGTTGATGCCGAGGGTCAGAAACCGCAGATCTACATTTATGACGTAGCTTCCGGACAGACCTCGCTTGGAGCCACCATGGCATCCGGATATTACTTCGAGCAAATTCGTGTAGTCGAGGATGTAAAAAAATAATATTAAAGTATAGACAGTTTTTCAAAATTTTTTGCCAATGTCTTCCGGAGTGGTGTGAATCACTTCGGAAGACGAACCCATAATAAAGAGATTATGAAAAAGCTGGTTTTATTTCTTACAATTATGCTTGCGATAACTGTGAACGCACAGAATCTGATGACTTCAGCTCCTGGAAAGACAGCTATCCTTATGGTTCATTTTGGAACAACGGTAGACGAGACACGAGAGATTACAATTGACGCTATAAACGAAAAGGTAAAGAGGGCATTTCCCGAAATAACAGTTGCAGAGGCATATACTTCAAGGATAATAATAGATCGCCTTGCAAAGCGCGGAATAAAGAAAGCCACTCCCAAAGAGGTTCTCCTACGTCTTGCAGCAGATGGATATTCCAACGTCATTGTGCAAGGGACAAATGTAATCGATGGTATTGAGGCAGAGGTTCTCCGTCAGGAAGCGGCAATGATGAAACCGTTCTTCAACGAAATAAGGGTAGGACATCCGTTGCTATATTCAATCGCTGATTGTGAAAGAACAGTGGAGGTACTGAAAAACCGCTACAGCGATCATGTAGGAAAAGACAAGGCTGTAGTTCTTGTAGGACATGGTACCTCCACACCTGCAAATGCAATCTATTCTCAAGTAGATTACATGTTTGGATCAGCCGGTGCTGATAATTTTCATGTGGCGACAGTGGAAGGTTATCCGACATTTGACACTACAGTTGCAAGAATAAAGAACGAACGCGTGAAAAATGTCCGTCTCATCCCATTCATGTTTGTTGCCGGAGATCATGCGCGTAATGACATTGATGTAGAATGGAGAGAGCGTCTTGAAAACGGAGGTTTTCAAGTTGAGACTGTCATCGAGGGATTAGGTCAGATACCGGAGATTCAGGAAATTTATATTGATCATATCAAGGAGGCAATGGCCGCTCCCGTAATGGACGCTGCATCCCAAAAAACCGGTTTCATAAAGGAAAATCTTTAATTGTATGTCACGAGTCGGGAAAAAATCGATAGTAGCGGTCGTAGTTGCCTTGGTTGGCGTCATAGGTTGGTTTGTATATGCCGTATGTCTCCGACCAACACGTATCCTTGTTGTCAATCCTCTCCCTGCACAGGAGGCAGAAATCATCCTCAACAACGACAGCCGAAACATAAAGGTCACATGCATCAAAATGGAGGATGCAAAGGATTTCGACCAATACGATGCAGTGCTGATGTATGGACGTGGTCTATATCTCGACTCGTTGCAACTTCAATCACTTGAAAAGGCTGCAAAAAAAGGAATTCCGGTATTCACAAATACATTACGTAATTTCAGCTTTGTGGTTAACCATAATCTTGACTCCCTTCAGATGGATAGGCTGCAAAGCTACTTCTCAAATCCATGCAGGGAGAACTACAGGAACATGCTCCGCTATGTTAGGAATATAGCTAATCCACGAAAGTTTGGAGACAAGGGATATGACGAACCGGTGGCTATGCCTGCAAATATGTTTTATCATCTTGAAGCAGGGAAATATTTCAACAAAGCGGCTCAGTTAACAGAACATCTTAAGGAATCTGGAATATATTCTACTAACGGGAAAAATATCGCATTCGTATCAGGAGTTAACTTCCCTGTCGAGAACAACCGAGCACATATTGACACCCTTATGAGTCGTTTGACAGCTGACGGATACAATGTATATCCTCTTACAGCAACCGGAAAATCGCGCGAACGAATGATAAAGGAGGTAAATCCACACGCGATAATCTATCTTCCAATGGGTCGTCTTGGAAATGATTCACTCATAAACTGGGCATATGACAATGAGATTCCGCTTTTCATGCCTTATCCCCTCATACAGCCAAGAGAAGAATGGCTTGATGTGAATAATCCAATGGGTGGAGGGACACTGAACGCCCGAATCGTGGTTCCGGAAATTGACGGAGGAATGACACCACTGTGCATATCCACCCAAGATCCATCGCCTGAAGGATACCTTCTGTATAATCCGGATAAGGAAAGAATAAATGCATTCATGGAGCAGTTCGAAAGATTTATGAATCTTCGTGAGCAATCGAATGCAGACAAGAAGATAGCAGTCGGCTATTTCAAGTCTCCAGGGAAAGATGCGCTTCTTGCTTCAGGAATGGAAGTGGTCCCATCACTATATAACTTTCTCAAAAGATTAAAAAAGGAAGGTTATGATGTTTCAGGTCTTCCTTCTACTCTCGAGGAATTCAGAAACCAGATTATGAAGAGAGGGAGTGCCATGGGCGACTATGCACCGGCAGCGCAGGAGAAATTCATGAATGAGGCAGACCCGTTGTGGATCAAGAAAGAGGATTATGAACGATGGGCACAAGAGGTACTGCTCCCTGAGAAATACGCTGAAGTGGAGCAGCGTTACGGGAAAGCTCCGGGTTCTCTTCTTGCGAATGGAGACAGCATAGCCGTCGCAGCCTTGATATATGGTAATATTATGTTGTTTCCGCAACCGCGTCCCGCTTTGGGAAACGATGACTTTAAGCTGGTACATGGAGTCGATGTAGTGCCTCCGCATAGTTATCTGGCTCCTTACTTTTATACGCAGAAGGAGTTTGACGCAGATGCCCTGATACATTTCGGAACGCATGGAAACCTTGAATTCACTCCCGGCAAAAATGCCGGACTTTCACAGGCTGATTGGGCGGAAGTTCTTGTAGGCAACCGGCCGCATTTCTATTTTTATACCACCGGAAATGTAGGAGAGGCGATAATTGCCAAGCGCCGCAGCCACGCGGTGATAGTGACACATCTCACGCCTCCATATGTGGAAAGCGGACTGCGCCAGAAATATAACGCACTCATAGAAAACCTTCATGCGGCTATTGCCGATCCCACCAGAAATACAAATTCGCTGAAACGCCATATCATAAGCATGGGGATTCATCGGGATCTTGAACTTGATTCGATTTTGTCTGGCACATATACCACAGAGGAACTAAAGAAAATCGATTCCTTTGTAGAGGAACTTGCAAACGAGAAGATAACAGGTGCCTATTATGTGATGGGTGAGTCTTATTCACCTAAAGATATGATCACGAGTGTTCTTGCCATAACAGCTGATGAACTTGCCTACAGGCGTGCAAGAAAAGATTATGAAAAGGGTAAGATATCAAAAGAATCCCTTCAGGATTTTACTTTTATTTCCCATCGCTACCTTCCTGATGCAAAACGTTATCTCTCCGGAATACTTGAAGGAAGCATATCGTCGGCTAAGGATGAAGGAGAGAAGGCATTAGAAGTACGTCAGCTGCTTAAGACATCTGCAGGTGCAGAGATAGACGCCATGGTGAATGCCCTTAACGGAATTCCTGTTCGTCCCGCTCCCGGTGGAGATCCGGTCTTGAATCCGAATGTGCTTCCGATGGGAAGGAATATGTATAGTATCAATGCCGAGGCAACTCCCGGACCCCAGGCTTGGGAAAAGGGGGTGGCTCTTGCAGAGCAAACCTTGTCTGACTATCTGAAAAAGCATGGCGAGTATCCGAAGAAAGTCAGCTATACATTCTGGGCAGGTGAGTTCATATCCTCACAGGGAGCAACTGTAGCGCAGGCATTGCGTATGCTCGGGGTAGAGCCTATACGCGACGAACAGGGACGTGCCATAGATCTCAGACTGATTCCATCCGATGAACTCGGACGACCGAGAATCAATATAATGGTTCAGGTCTCTGGTCAATTGCGAGATATTGCCTCTTCACGTCTCAAGATGATAACCGAAGCGGTGAAACTCGCTTCCGAAGCAAAAGACGATGTATATCCCAACTACGTGGCTGACGGTTCAATAGAACAGGAAAAGGTATTGGTGGATAAAGGAGAGTCGCCTAAGCGTGCTCGTGAATTGTCGAAGATGCGTGTTTTCGGGCCGATCAATTCCGGTTACAGCACCGGGATGCTTCGCTACACAGAAAATTCAGGTGAATGGGATGACAGAAGTGAACTTGCCGACGGATACCTCAACAATATGTGTGCAATGTATGGCGATGATGAAAACTGGGGTGTAATCAACAGAAACGTCTTGGAATCGGGTATTAATGGAACAGATGTTATCGTGCAACCTCGTCAAAGCAATACATGGGGCCCCATATCTCTTGACCATGTGTATGAATTTACGGGAGCATTGTCGCTTGCCGCCAAAAGTATCGGAGGGAAGACGCCGGATGCCGTCATGGCAGACTACCGCAATTCATACATTCCCCGACTGCAGGACACCAAGGAAGCTATTGCTGTGGAGACGAGGGCAACCATACTTAATCCGGATTTCATAAAGGAGAGAATTAAGGGGGATGCCACTACCGCGCAGATGTTCGGAGAGATATTCAGGAATATATTCGGTTGGAGCGCTACACGTCCGGAGGCTTTGAATGATAAGATATATGATGATCTTTACGATGTTTACGTAGAGGATATCCATGGTCTTGGAGTCAAGGATTATTTTGAGAGAGTCAATCCTGCAGCCCTTCAGGAGATGACTGCCACTATGATGGAAAGTGCAAGAAAAGGTTTCTGGAATCCTTCAGATAAGCAGCTGAGTGCCATCGTCCGATTACATGCTGATGTGACTGCTGAGCATGGTGCCCCGTGTACGGAATTCGTATGTGGTAACAAAAAGCTGCAGGAGTATATTTCATCTCGATTGGACATCAAAAACTCTGAAAGATATAAAAAGGAAATCGCAGAGGCAGTAGCAGAAAGTTCAGGCTCGAAGAGGCTCAAGGCTGAATCGAAAGGTTTTTTGTCAGATAAGATTAATCAATACTTCGGTTATTTTTTGAGAGTTTGTTAACGGCTCCGAGGAGCCAGGTGTTTAATCCATTAAAAATCTG
>VSPM01000081.1 GCA_009775365.1 Muribaculaceae bacterium | reverse complement strand
ACTATTCTCAAATAATCTAAGGTGGATGTAATTTTTGCCTCATTTTATTTGGATTTTAATATAGTTCGTTCTTAATTCCGGAGCTCTCCGGCCTAAATTCATGGTTCTACGGAACTATGGTCTGAAACTGTCATCTCAAATTTCTCTAAATATATGAAAGGAATCGTTCTCGCCGGCGGATCCGGCACCCGTCTTTACCCTATCACAAAGGGCGTGTCGAAGCAGATGCTTCCAATCTATGACAAGCCGATGGTGTATTACCCGATTTCCACGCTCATGCTGGCGGGTATACGCGACATCCTCATTATCTCCACACCTCAGGATCTCCCGGGCTTCAAGCGTCTTCTCGGCGACGGCTCCGACTATGGCGTGAAGTTCACATATGCCGAGCAGCCCTCGCCCGACGGGCTCGCGCAGGCGTTCATAATCGGCAGGGAGTTCATAGGCGACGACTCTGCATGCCTCGTGCTCGGCGACAATATCTTCCACGGCGCAGGATTCTCAAAGGTGCTTCGCGACGCTGTATTCACTGCCGAGAAGGAGCAGAAGGCCACAGTGTTCGGCTATTGGGTGGAAGACCCTGAGCGCTACGGAGTGGCTGAATTTGACAAACAGGGGAACTGCCTGTCAATAGAGGAGAAGCCGGAGCACCCTAAGAGCAATTATGCCGTGGTCGGGCTTTATTTCTACCCCAACAAGGTGGTGGACGTGGCCGCAAAGATAAAACCCTCGGCGCGTGGCGAGCTGGAGATAACCACAGTGAACCAGGAGTTTCTGAAAGACGGCGAACTGAAGGTACAGACCCTGCCGCGCGGGTTCGCATGGCTCGACACCGGCACTCACGACTCGCTGGCGGAGGCTTCGATATATGTAGAGGTTCTTGAAAAACGCCAGGGACTTAAGATTGCATGTCTCGAGGGGATTGCCTACCGTCAGGGATGGATCTCGGAGGAGCGTATGCGTGAAATTGCAAAACCTATGCTAAAGAATCAGTATGGGCAGTATCTCATAAAGGTTATTGAAGAGGTGCGCCGCACTGATTCCCCGAACCTTGATTTTTAACCGGAAAACCATCTTTTAGCCAAAGTGCCGGAACGCTTGTTTCTTTAACCGAAGTGCCGGAGCAGATGAGGTCGGCAAGGCAGACCTTCGTGGCAACTATATTTTTGAGGGTGTGCGAAGGATTGTTTTTACTGTTTTGTGATATTGTTTCAGGAATTATTTGTAGATTTGCGGTCTAATATCTGAAACAATGGATATCGACAGTCTGATTCAACATCTCAAAAAATGTGCTTTTGAAGCGCGCTCTAACCTTAGCCCCGTGCTACTGACTCAAACAGGAACCCCGGTCTAAAATTATTGAATAAGATATGAACGTCATAAAAACAGATATCGAGGGCGTAATGATCCTCGAACCGAGAGTATTCACAGATGCTCGCGGCTACTTTTTTGAGAGTTATAACAAGTCGGTGTTCGACCGCGAGGTATACCCCGTGGATTTCGTTCAGGACAACGAGTCATGCTCCTCACGCGGAGTGATGCGCGGCCTGCACTTCCAGCGGCCCCCCTACTCCCAGGCCAAACTCGTGAGATGCGTGCGCGGGTCAGTGCTCGACGTGGCCGTCGACATTCGCAAAGGCTCGCCCACATACGGCAAGCATGTGTCATGCCTTCTCACTGAGCACAACCACCGCCAGTTCTTCATCCCCCGTGGCTTCGCCCACGGTTTCGCCGTGCTCTCCGACACTGCCGTGTTCCAGTATAAATGCGACAACTACTACCATCCCGAAGCCGACGGAGGCATATCCATATTAGACCCCACACTCGGAATCGACTGGCAGATAGACCTCGCGCAGGCAATCCTCTCCGAAAAAGACACACGTCACCCTCTCCTCGCCGACTTCGACACCCCGTTTGAATACTAAAATGTATTCTATTCACTCAAACTCAATTACAACACGGGCAACAAAATTCCGCCGGTTGTTGTTATATTGAATAATTAATTGTAAATTTGCGAAAACAGATTATTATGACACAATTGATTCTCAATATAGACGACCCGTCGGTTCTCCCGACCTTGAAAAAAGTTGTCAAAGCTTTCAAAGGAGTATCTATCGACACCGCTGCCACAAAACGCAGGAACTCGCTCGACGAAGCCCTTGAAGACGTTCGCCAAGGACGTGTCTGTCGCTATGACTCTGTAGACGACTTTTTCAAAGCCATGGGACTATGAAATATAAAATTATCACTCCCAAGAAGTTTCAAAAGAAACTTGATAAATGCGCAAAAAGAGGTCTTGACCTTCAAAAGATTAAGGATGTAATCGCTATTCTTGCAAATGGGATGGCATTACCATCTCAATACCGACCGCACAAGCTCTCCGGATCTTATGCCGGATGCTGGGAATGCCATATTCAAGGTGACTGGGTGCTGGTTTGGCAACAGGATGACGAAGAACTAATTCTCCTTCTCCTTGACACGGGCTCTCATTACGACTTATTCTGAAACTCACAAACTTCACATATGAACATACTTGTGACCGGGGCTAACGGGCAGTTAGGAAACTGCCTCCGCAACGCCTCCAGACATTCCAACGACAATTATTTCTTCACAGATGTGGCCGACCTCGACGCCGGCGGCATACATATCTCTCGCCTCGATATAACCGACGCCGAGGCCGTCAAAAAAATGGTCAGGGAAAATGACGTGAATGTCATCGTGAACTGTGCCGCATACACTAATGTGGACAAGGCCGAGACTGACGCCGATTTCGCCGAGCTCCTAAATGCCGCTGCCGTGCGCAACCTCGCAGACGCCATCAAGGAGAACAACGGCACGCTGATACATGTGTCAACCGACTATGTGTTCGGCAAAGAGCCTTACAACGTGCCCTGCCGCGAGGACCAGAAGGGCACACCCACCGGTGTGTACGGCCTTACCAAACTCCACGGCGAGCAACAGATTGAAAAATCGGGAGTCAAGGCCCTGATATTCCGCACCGCATGGCTGTATTCCGAATATGGCAGGAACTTCGTCAAGACCATGCTCAATCTTACCTCTACAAAACCGGAACTGAAAGTGGTGTTCGACCAGGCCGGGACGCCTACATATGCACAAGACCTCGCCGACGCCATATTCGACATTGTAGAGAACCGCAGAATGGACGGAAACGAGGGGACATACCATTACTCAAACGAGGGGGTGTGCTCTTGGTACGACTTCACAAAAATGATTGCCGAATTTGCCGGAAACACCGGGTGCGACATACAGCCGTGCCATTCCAACGAGTTCCCCTCCCCCGTGAAGCGCCCCTCCTACTCGGTGCTCGACAAAACCAAGTACAAGGACACTTTCAATGCCCGTGTACCCTACTGGACAGACTCATTGAAAAAATGTATTAAAAATCTCAGTCAAGAATCAAAATGAAGCGTAATATATTGATAACAGGTGGCGCAGGCTTTATCGGGAGCCATGTGGTACGCCTCTTCGTAAACAAATATCCCGATTACCGAATTGTCAACCTCGACAAGCTCACATACGCCGGCAACCTTGCCAACCTCAAGGACATCGAGGAGAAACCGAACTATACTTTCGTGCGCGCCGACATCGCTGACCTCGAAGAGATGCGACGCGTAATCCGGGAATACGAGATCGACGGGATAATACACCTCGCCGCCGAGAGCCATGTGGACCGGTCGATAAAGGACCCGTTCACTTTCGCGCGCACCAACGTGATGGGAACTCTCGCGCTGCTGCAGGCCGCTAAGGAATACTGGGAAAGCCTCCCGGAGAAATACGACGGGAAGATGTTCTACCACATCTCCACCGACGAGGTGTACGGGGCGCTTGAGCTGACGCACACCGAGGGCACGCCCGCGCCGTTCACGACGAAGGCCTCGGCCGGGGAGCACATGGCGTTCGGAACCGAGTTCTTCCTCGAGACAACGAAATACAACCCGCATTCACCCTACTCGGCGTCGAAGGCATCGTCAGACCATTTCGTCCGCTCATACCACGACACATACGGCATGCCGGTTATCGTGACAAACTGCTCGAACAACTACGGCCCATACCAGTTCCCGGAGAAGCTAATCCCGCTGTTCATAAACAATATACGCCACGGAAAGCCGCTGCCCGTGTACGGCAAGGGGGAGAACGTGCGCGACTGGCTGTTCGTGGAGGACCACGCACGGGCAATAGACCTCATATTCCATGAAGGGAAAGTGGCCGACACCTACAACATCGGGGGATTCAACGAGTGGAAGAACATCGACCTCATAAAGGTCATAATCAAGACTGTTGACAGGATGCTCGGGAACCCGGAGGGGCATTCCGACCATCTCATAACCTATGTCACCGACCGCCTCGGCCACGACATGCGCTACGCGATCGACTCGCGCAAGCTTCAGGCGGAACTCGGATGGGAGCCCAGCCTGCAGTTCGAGGAGGGGATAGAGAAGACAGTCCGATGGTACCTCGACAACCAGGAGTGGATGGACAACATCACCTCCGGCGACTACGAGCGATACTACGACGACATGTACAAAAACCGCTGACCAATGCGCAGGCACGCCGTGCGTGAGTCTCATATAAGCAAGCCTTACGGGAGCGATCCTCACAGAAACTGCATATAGAAGCCTCATCCAAGGGAAACCCACATAACTGACAGAGGGGCCGGCAATCTCGAGATTGCCGGCCCCTCTTATTTTTCATTACAACTTTATTTCAGATTATAAACCTTCCGCCTTATAACAGCCGCCAATGCCTTCGGAGGCAGCCCTTGCGCTTTCAGTCCGCGCCAGCTCTCAGGCTCTCCGAAAACGATGCGAAACCGCTTCCCGCGAGCCTTACACAATTCTGAGGGAAGCAACGCCTGCTCTATATTCACTTTCAACCCCAATTTCTTACGCCAGCGGGCAGTGCGGTAAAACCGCATAGTGTTGCTCGCTTCAAATCTCACAGGCACTATGTCGCGCTCATGCTTAATTGCCTGCGCAACAAATGCCTTATGCCATTCAAGGTCAGAGATGCTTCCGTCATCGTGAAGCCGCGACACAAGACCTGCAGGGAACTGCAGCACCTGCATATCCGACGCCAATGCCGCGCTGATTGCCACAGCGGCATCACGACCCTGCGAGCCAAACTTGTTGACCGGCAGAAACACATCGCGAAGCGGCTCAACGTTCATGAGCATATCATTCACAAGAAAACGCACTCCGTCGTTGCCATAACGCTTTCCCAACACCGCTATCAGGGCAATGCCGTCGAGCCCGCCCAAGGGATGATTGGATGCAAACATGAACCGGCCTGAATCCGTAAGCCTGTCAAGGCCCTTCACTTCCAACGATATTTCAAGATAATCCAGCAACTTGCAGGCAAATTCCCAGCCACGCAAAGGATACCCCATGCGAAGCATTTCATTAAGCTCATCCTGATGGATAAGCCGCTCAAGGCCACTTATCACAAAACCGGGCACAAACCGGCTTACTTTCCGGGGCATGCGTGCCCGAAGAATTTTGTGCAAGTCTATCTCAAGGGGTCCTTCCTGCATAATCAGCCATTAACCTGGTCTTCTTCATCCCAGAACTCATTTTCCCATGCCTCGTCGTCGAGCGGAAGCTCATCTTCCACATCATCGTCCTGATGGAATATAAACTCATCTTCCTCCTCCACACGATGCCGCACATCAAGATCGCGATGCGTCATGGTGCTCTTAACCTGATTGTCTTCCGAATTAATTTCCCTCCATAGAAGGTCTTTCAATTCTGTCAGACCTTGCCCGGTCACAGCGGATATAAACACCGAAGACACGCCTTCAGGAAGCTCCTTCGACATTTCCTCGCGCAGTTCATCGTCGAGCATGTCCGACTTGCTTATTGCGAGCACCCTGCTTTTGTCGGCAAGGTCGGGATTAAACTCACGCAGCTCCTTGAGAAGAATCTCATAGTCGCGGCGAATGTCGTCGCTATCGGCCGGAATCATAAACAAGAGCACAGCATTTCGTTCAATATGGCGCAGGAAACGAAGCCCGAGCCCTTTCCCCTCGCTTGCCCCCTCGATTATGCCGGGAATGTCGGCCATCACAAAAGACTTGTCGCCACGGTAGTTCACTATGCCCAGGCTTGGCTCCATAGTAGTGAACGGATAGTCGCCGATCTTAGGCTTGGCAGCCGATATAGCCGACAGGAGCGTGGATTTTCCTGCATTAGGAAACCCTACGAGGCCCACATCTCCCAGAAGTTTCAGTTCAAGCACAACCGCCTTCTCTATGGCCGGCTGCCCGGGCTGCGCATAGCGCGGAGCCCTGTTGGTAGAAGTGGCGAAATGCCAGTTGCCAAGCCCACCTTTGCCGCCGCGAAGCAGTTTTATCTCCTGCCCGTCTTCAGTAATCTCACATATGTAAGCCCCGGTCTCGGCATCAAACACGGCAGTGCCCACCGGCACCTCTATTATGCGGTCTTCACCATCCTTCCCGAACGAACGCCCGGCTCCGCCGCTCTGTCCGTCGGTGGCAAACACATGCCGCTGATAGCGCAAGGGGAGAAGAGTCCACATATGTCGGTTCCCTTTCAGGATAATATGTCCTCCCCGACCGCCGTCGCCGCCGTCGGGCCCCCCTTTAGGCACATACTTTGCTCGATGGAAATGACGGCTGCCGGCCCCGCCTTTGCCGGAGCGGCACAAAATCTTTACATAGTCAATGAAATTAGAGTCGGCCATTGCTTTATGAATTTTTATCGGTTACGGTTTATGCTGTTTTATTTGCGAGGTCCTCGCCTGTTCATGAGTTCGTTGGCATAGCGATAATCATCGGGCGAGCCTATGTCTATCCAAGTGCCCTCTATGGGATAGCACCCCACCTCTCCTCCGTCGGCTATCAGCGCGGAGATAAAGTCGGGAGCATCGAGATATTCACCTTTTGCTATGCGTTGAAGCAGGCTGCGCTTCATTATGTAAACGCCACCATTGGCAAAATAGTTGTAGGTGGGCTTCTCTTCAAGACCTTTCACCCTTTTACCCTCCATCTGCATGATTGCGAACGGCACCGACACAGTGTAAGGAACAGCCCCCATTGTGAGGTCTGCCCCGCTGCGGCGATGATGAACATATAGAGCCTCGAAATCCAGAGTGGTGAGAAGGTCGGAGTTCATCACAAGCACAGTGTCGCATTCAAGCCCCTCGATAAGTGCGAGGCTACCCATTGTGCCGAGGCGCTTTGGCTCCCTGACACAGCACACCCGGCTGAACCCCTTGCGCGCAGAGAAATGGGATTCTATCTGCGAGGCAAGATAATTCACGGTCACAAATATCCGCTTCACTCCGCACGCCTCAAGTTCATCTACATTATAATCGATGATAGCTTTACCACCCACCGGGAGCAAAGGCTTTGGCGTATGTTCCGTGAGAGGACGCAGCCTTTCGCCCCTCCCGCCGGCCATCAGCACTGCATCAAGAGGGAGGAAGGTCTTCTGTTTGTTCAAGTCGAGCACATCGACTATGCGGCCATCCTTCACGACCGGCACAAGCGACAGATTCCTCCGGCGCCCCTCCGCTATGGCAATGCACACGTCGTCGCCGGGTGTGGCGGATATAAACCTCGTGTGCATCACTTTCTCCACCGGCTCAGAAATCTCCACACCTGAAATCAGCGCGCGCCGGATGTCGCCGTCAGTCACAGTTCCGGCCAGAAGCCCTTCCCTGTCAATTGCAAAAAGTGTCATAGCCTCTCCCGAAAGGGCATTTATTGCCGCCAGAGCATCGCGAACCGACATATCCGTGTATATGGCATGACGCTTCAGCAATTCAGCCCCACGCGCCGACACTCCGAAAAAAAGGCTGTCTTGTGTGTACATATCGTTTCTTTAACGGTTTCTTATCCTGTTATCCTCAATCCGCTGTGACTATCGGGCGTTGCTCAAATGGCCCGCTCCCCTCGCTTTCGCCAGAATCATACTGAGCAAGAGTGTCTTTAAGCTGCGTGACCACCATCGCCCTCAATTCCGGAGGGTCGAGCACCTTCACAGCGTCGCCAAGACCCAAAATCTCATGAGTGAGCTCATAATTTAGCTTCAGCCGATAAGTGAAGATTGAATACTCGTCGTGAATCTCTTCCTGCTGCGAAGGATGAAGCGGCAACGCACGGAAATATTTAGCCTGAGTGGAGGTGGTGCGAAGCCTTACAATTCTCACTTGCGCCTGCGAGGAAGTCACACCCACAATATTGCCGAAAAGGTCGTCGAGCTGAAGATTGGCGGGCATCTCGAAAACTTCGCTCACAAGTTTCATCTCCCTCACTCGGTCGAGCGCATAAGTGCGAATTGAATCCCCCTTCTCCTTCAGACCTATCATATACCATCGCTGCTTATATCGCTTCAGGAAATACGGACGAAAAACAATATCGCGTTCAGCACGAGAACGATTGAAGCCGGCATAAGTAAATGAGATTTTATTGCAGTTCCTTATAGCCTCAAGAGTAATCGGCAAAAACTCGCGCGCCGACGGCACATCCTCTATTTCCACCCGCTCCATGGGGGCGTGGCTCTCCTTTATGGCGCTGCTCACGGCATAAGAGTCGAGCATCCAGTTTGTAAACGCGCGGCTTTGCCGCGAATTATCCTGTTCTATGTAATAGCGGCCGGAACTGTCGCAATTTATGTCAATATTGAAATTCTCCTCTATTGCCCTGCGATAATGGTAGAACGTGCGCTCGGGAAGCGGCTCGCCGCCCGAAATATCCGACCGCATCCACAGCCGGTTCAAATCGCTGCGCGACAGCCGCTCATATCTTGTGAGCGTGTCGACAATCCACACATATCTGCCAATCAAATCTCTTGCCATAAATAAAACCGGCAATCAGCCGAATCTGCTTGCCTTTGCAAATTTAGACATTCTGCCAAACTTATCCAAATTTATCATGCAGCTCACACATTGCGTCTGCCGCAAATAAGCCTGACATAAGCCCCGGCCACAGCCGAAGATAAGAATCGAGATTTAACATTATCTCTCATGCGGGCAAGCATTGCAGCGCGTGCAGGCTCATCATCAACCACAGAAACAGCCCACACTATACCTTCGGCAAGATTCCTTGCCGCAACCTCCAAATCAGAAGAGAAGTGGGCGAGATGCCCCGTGGAAAGATGCTCCACTATGTCTGACTGCCCTCCCTGGTTGAAACTGACCGGGATGCATCCATAAGCCTGAGCCTCCACGAGAGTGCCGGGGAGGGTTTCATAACTTGATGCCGACACAAGAATATCGGCACTTTCATATACTTTCCTCACTTCGTCCTCCCCTTTCACCATTCCCAAATGCCGGCTCTCCACTCCCATGTCGGAAAGAGACGAGGGGTCTTTAACGCCTCCGAATGTCACAAGCTCCATCCTCGAGGCCAATTCCGGATAATCTGTGCGCAACAATTTCGTAGCCTCCACAAGCACCGGAAGGCCCTTGATAGGGTCGTCCACACGTGCAGCTCCGAAAATGAGCCTTATCTTTCCCCCACTGTTGTTCTTTTCTCTGCTACATTCATCAAAAGAAAGATTGAACGGATTAGGTATCACACACACCTTTTCGCCGGCAAGCAAAGAACTCTCCTTCGCCTTCCTGGCGAGCCAGTTGCTGACAGCCACGAAAGTAATCTTCTCCTTAAGCGACCCGAGGCGCCTCTTTTTTTCCCAAATCTTATGAGAGAGGTCGTTGTCGCCTCCACGCTTCCCGAGCAACGGGCAGTTGCCACACTTTTTAAGATAGCCTCTGCAGTCTCCGGCATGATGACAGATTCCGGTCATGCACCACATGTCGTGCATCGTCCATATCACAGGCTTTCCAAGCGCAATAATTTTCTCCACCCCCTTCAATGAAAGCATTCCTTGGTTCACCCAATTGATAAGAACGGCATCGGCCTCTTTCACCAGATGATGCTCCCATAAGGGGAGCCCGTCGGAGCCTGTGTCAATTTTGAAAAGAGTTGACCTGTCGAAGCCATTGGCCATAAAAATTTTTAACCGCTCGGCCAGAAACGGCCTCTTTATGCTGCGTGGGGAAGCCGCCAATTCTATGTATGGTGAATGAGTGAGTTTCTCCACCACAAGCATCCTCGCGTCCACTCCTTCTCCGCGCAGCGACTCCATGAGCCGCCTGCTCACAACAGCTGCCCCGCCGGTAGAGTCGCTTTTATTGATTATGACCACCCGCAACCGAGGCTCCGCGATTATATCCTTATTTTCTGACATAAGTGGCATATCTGTATTCCACTCCCTCAGGCGTAGACATTGGCTCTTCAGCCTCCGTCAGTTCCCACTCCGATTCCGGCAGAGGAAATGGAAGCCGGGCATCTGCTTCGGGGCACACTGAATCAATCTCCGTGAGATAAATGCGGGTCACCTTCGGCATGAATGCGCCATAAATACCGGCGCCTCCCATAATAAACGGATTCTCCCCCTCTACAAGTCTTAGAGCCTCTTCTGGTGAATGCGCCACTTCCGCACCCTGAGCAACCAACCCGTGATTGCGGCTGACCACAATGTTACGCCTCCCCGGCAGAGGGCGCTTAGGCAAAGATTCCCATGTTTTTCGACCCATTATCACGGGATGCCCCATTGTGAGCGACTTAAAACGCTTCAAGTCAGCCGATATATGCCATATAAGGTCGCCATTGCGCCCTATTGCGCCGTCGCTTCCGGCAGCTACTATCATATTAATTTCCATATTCTTCAAATTTTCAGCAAAAATAACTATTTCCTCCCACCCGGCCAAAGTTTTATATGCTACAATCACGGCTCTTTCATTTAAGATTGCGTTGCATTCTCAAAGATTGTGCTATTTTATAGTGGGAAGATGTCCCGATG
>VSPM01000080.1 GCA_009775365.1 Muribaculaceae bacterium | reverse complement strand
ACTATTCTCAAATAATCTAAGGTGGATGTAATTTTTGCCTCATTTTATTTGGATTTTAATATAGTTCGTTCTTAGGCTTCACTTCATGGGACAGATATTGGGCCACAGTAAATCTCGATAGTGCATGGGATGAAGAGGATGATGCCGTGTGGATTCAGGAGTTACCGGTAGGCACTACCATTGAGGTATCATATCTTAACCGCACAATAGTATTTGAGGCTGTCATCTTCAATGAAAAACTCGCCCTTAAAGTCATAAAGTCAATTAATGCCAGTCTCAAAAAAGAAGACATCGCAATGATAAGTAAGATAAAAAAGGGTGAGCGGTTAGAAGCCTCCAAGGTAATTCGTGGGGATTATTCCGGAGCCTACCACACTAACGGCGAAGTACGAGACTTCTTCATCTCCTTCCCAGAAAATTCATGACCTAACTACTTCTCTTTAACGATAAAGTATTTAGGAACCCAGTTTGTCGAATTGACAACTCCATTTCCGGTCTCAAACGAAGTATCGAGTTTAGGGACCCATCTTGACCCTTTAACATCGATGGAGTATGAGACATCCTTGCATACTCCGGTGATTAATGTCGTATCAACCTCAATCACTGTTTTCTTATTCCGCAGACTGTTAAGCCTGTGAATAATAGATGGGGAGAATATCACAATATCCGAGTTTTCCTTTTTTGAATAATCCCATTTTATCAAATCTCCTGTCAGTACATCCTCCAGTATAACATATTGGAATTTTCCAAGATATTCTATACGGTCTTCTAAACTACCTTTAATGATAAACATCTTGTTGTCAATAGCTGAACCAGGTGTGTAGAATCGGTATGAGTTCACGCCCCAACCGCTGACGCCGTTATAGTTGGTTCTCAATCTATAATGTTTTTCTCTTTCCGGCATTTTTTTCTTCGGACGTTCCTTTAACCAGATAGTGTCGGGATGCAGAAGATAGAAGGACTCGAAGTATCGATCTTCTGAATTGGATATATAAAAGAAGATTGTATCTCCCTTAAATCGATTAGCAAATTCTATAGGGCTCTCAAAGTCAACAAATTGCTTTACAGGATTCTGAGGTATATGAAATTCGTCTATGGCGTAGGATGCGCCATAGACGGAAACTATTGCGAATAATGCCGGGGCAATCCTGCTGATTTTCATCTCTCAGGTTTTACCAATCTTCTTCGCCGCCAGTCAGACCATTAAGGACTGCATCGCGAAGCTTGTTTGTTACAATCAAAGAGTAAATATGAGATTTAACGAAGGCTTTTGAACCCTCCTTCTTTTGTTTTTTTGTGAATGGGAAGCATTCAGACGGAATAAACTCCTGATGAACTTTCTGATAAGCAGCAGGCCCACCTGCCAGTGCCCCAAGCACACCTGTTCCTTTCTCCATTTCGTATTTCTGGATAGAAGTAGTGATTCGCATACGACCATCTTTCATGTCTACGCGAATGATTACATCCGCTGAAATGTCTGCACTTGATGCAAACGACATAGTGTTTCCCATATTTGAGATATGACCTTTGCCGATTATTGTGCCCAGTTCTTTGTCGTTAAGCTGGATTACAGACTTGCCGTCATTAAAAGACCTGACGAACCAATCGTTGACAGCTACATAAATCTGATTCTTTGTTTTGGGAATACTGTCAATTACTGTTACGCGAGTGATTGAATTGTTCTTGTCGAGGCCATAAAAGTCCTTGATGGCGAGGGCTGCTTCATCATCTTTGATTTTGCCATCCCCGTTGGTATCGAATTGCGACATGTCGATAGCCGCAAAATCTTGCTCAGTAATAATCTGAGCGCTGGCCACTGTGAAGCTAAACACAATGGCAAAAAGCATAATTACTTTCTTCATTTCGTTTATATTAAATTTCTGAAATGCAAAAGTAATATGACAATCTTAAATAATAATCATCAGGCCCAAACTTGGACAAAGATGGATGAGGACAAGGAATCCAAAAGAGCCTGCGGCTTATCTAAGAATGATAAAGGTCATCTTTGTTTGGAAGTTCAGGCGTCGTTTTCGATGTTATCGCCTTGATTTCGCCCAATGCGTTTATAATATACGCCTGATGGGTGTCAAGACACGCAAATTTGTCGGTTATTAATGGCTTGTTCATTTGCGTGTGCCCGAATACATAGTAATCAGCATCCTTATATAAATTGCAGCCATGAGCAATTTCTCGTACATCAGCCCATACAGGAGAACCACAATCATCAATGCCTCCGCGTAGTTTGGATGCTCGGCCTAATGTCTTCCAGACCCTGTCATGTGCGGCTCTATTAGTTTGCCATGACTCAGTGGAGTTACGATTATACTCTTTAAGCATTTCCCAAACTTTATCATTTATTTGATCTAAGCCATGAGGAAGTTTTGTATAGTCAATCCATTCCTCAAACAAAGGAGCATGTGAAAATAGCCATCTCTTTCCATTTATGTACCTTACCGCAAACATATGGAATAGATCCATGTTGTTTCGGAATACCTCGAAAATGTCATCCTCCCAATCCTTCATTCTGTGACCCCAGTCATAAAGGAACCAGTATTGTAAATCATGATTGCCAAAGAGAAGAGTTACGTTAGAATGATTCCGTGCAAATTCAACAATTTCGAGAAAATTATTGAAAGCATCTTCGTCATCTATATCTTCATCTGGATAAGGATCCAAGTAGTCCCCAAGAAAAATCGTATCAGCATTTGGATATTTAGCCACGGCTTCCTTCCAAAAACCACGGCCATGCACGTCAGGTATTACTATAATTTCTTCTGCCATAGGCACATCAGTCATCATGAGTCAATTATCGGACTTAGTCCCAATCGTTTAATGCGTTTATATATCTGTCAATATCAAGAATCTGAACATAACGTTTCTTTCCCTTTTGACATTCAGGACAGCAGCACTCAGTAGATTCCATTTCAGACATATTCAGGTATATCTATTCCTAATTACAATGAACTACTATTATAATCAAATATCTCCATCCTAAATCATTACAGATATTTAATTCATGCAAAAATCGATTTCTATCATTTCCTTATAGGATGCAGCGAGGTCATAGATGGCTTCATCATTGAGCATCCAGATTTCATTACCTCCATAGGAATCCTTGAGGTCGTACATGAGGTTAAGCAATGCAACATCACGATTGGGCGCGGTCAAATTGCTTTCCTCGATATACATCACTTGGACAAGCCAGTTGTCCGGATTTATACAAAGGTAGCAGTCGGCTACATCCGGGTCAGTATCGATACGCTCCTGAACGGCGGAACGAATTGCCTGTTCAAGAGCGTAAATCTGTTCGTTTGATATGTTGGTGATTTTCATTATTGGTCAGGTATGATATTTCGGGCCCAAGCCGGAAGTTCATCGACATACATCTTTTCAAGTTTCCCGTTCGTCAGTCTGAACTGAATCTGTGCGTCCCGGTCATTGACCGAGTTGTCATAGACGTACAGACGGTCAACCATGCGGGATATAATCTCGCAGTTCTCTATAGACTTCGTATATCGTGATATAATCTTCTTAATGGGCACGTCATGTCCTCCTTCCATGACTCTCTTTGCTATACGCGAAGCGTTGATGGACGGATGACTTGTAGATATAAAGAATACTCTGATAAAGAATCCGGCTTCCTTGGCACGGACAAGGAAGTCAATCTTGTCTTCTGCGGAGAATACTGTCTCAAACACGAAACTCACTTTATCGCGGAGACATTGCTCACGCCATTCCGCGCAATAGTTGGCTGCCTGAAGTACAGCCTCCCTGGAGTTCCAATCCCCGAATTTGTCATTGGCAATCTGGTCGGGATTGATATATACTGTTCCGTCAGCCCACTCGTGATGAAGAAACTTCTGGGTCACAGAAGTCTTGCCGGACCCGTTAGGCCCGGCTATCACTATGAGTTCCGGTTTTCTTCCAGCTTTAACCATTTATCACACTGTTTATGCGATCTGCCCATTTAGCTTTTTTTGCTTCGGCATTTTTACGCATTTCAGAGAAATAAGCAGCGGTTGCTTGCTCCTGACGTTCCTTTGCGTCATGAGCAACCTCCTTCATAAGCTGTGCCAGCATCTCGTCACTCGGTTCCTGTCCCGAAGTGAAGCGATATGAGTTCATTTCCTGTTCTGACATAATTCCGTACTGTTAGTCTACAAAGTTACAACAATTATTTCATATATCGGGTTTTAAGAGTAACTTAATCGTCTTATGCAGGTATGAAAAATTGCGAAACGTCTATCTGTGAATCTGTATAATACATTAAAATCTTCTGTCCCTCCATCTTCAGATGAATACTCCATTTTCCGGATGATAGTTTCGGGACATTGTAATCCATGCAGAACCGAGCGATAAGTTCAATAGGCAAGACAACAATCCCTCTAACGTCAAGGGCAATCACCCAATAGGATATTTCAGGATTGTCATCTGGAGAAAAGACACTTGTCCACCATACTTTATTATTATCATATTCCTTTGAAGCACTGAAAGCAAACACCCCTTTCGGAGTATTCGCTCTGAGTTTATGTCTATGGTATGAAGCCCTTTCAACCGGAAGAAACTCTTTGGGAAGCAGACCTATCGCTTGCTCGAATGAAAGTTTAGGAGCTTTAAGTTTGGGCATAGTCATTTTTTATTCCAATATCGTGTTGACAGATAATCGATAAGTGCTGGATATTGACTTACAATCGGAGCGAGCAGATTTTCCGGGTCAATAATGACATATTTGCTTTGGTCAGTCAGCATCTTACGCCATGACTTTTCCATCTCTTCCCCCGATACCTTGTACTTTTTCAATAACAGTTCATCATTCTCAGAAGGTATGACATGGACATGAAGATAATTGTCTGCCTTAAGTCTTTCGGTATCTTTATTTAATACCATTTTCTCTGCCCACAAGGTCTGGCGCATGAGCTGATAGAAAGGCTCAAAGTAATACAGGCTGCCGTCATAGTCATCCAATGATTTCAGTTGAGTCGAAGAAGTGATTAGATCATTGTATCTTGACATACGTTCCTTTCCCTTGCCGTTGGTTCCTTTATCTTCGCCTTCACGGTCTTCGTGCGACTTATCCTGATTGTTGTAGTGCTCGGTGTATTTCCACTCTATGGGAATAAGCCAAGTTTCGCCGGACTTGTGTCTCGCATAAATGAAGGCATCAATTGAGGTGCAGTTGCTTCCGCGAGTAGAACTGCCTTCATTGAGGTGGTCAGAATCACTGACTACTTCAAAAGCAATAAACGCAGGAGTTGCATCTGATGGGATAGGGAGCACTTCGATAAATTCGTTCAGGATGTTATTGAGGATTGCAAGAACAGCGTCGGCATCGTTTCTGACTGAGAAAAGATGATTCACACATGCAATCTGAGAGGATAGTATATGACCGGAAGGTTTTGAACCTCCCCACCAGCCAATATTGTTGTCTTTGAAATACTGAATGGCACCCTCTCTTATAGGCTCATACAGATTATAGTTTCCATCAGTCAAGACAAACGGCCGCTCTTTTCCAATGAATCTGCCACCTCCGAGTGTCCCGTTGAACAACCCACTGGTATGTATGAGCGACTGCTGACTCTCACATTCTTTATCTTTGTAATTCTTCATTTTATATCTCAATTAATCGAGGGTTATATGTCTGTTTATAACTGTCATCAAGTAAAGAAGCGTTAGAATATATTATCCCGTTCTCTATAACTAAACCATTGGCGCTGTGTTCGTGACCGAACAAGTGCGCCTTAGGTCTATACGAGACCACTATATCTTTCAACTTCTTACTACCGTGATTTCTCGGCCCGTTACAATAGTCTGTTATATCCAGGAGACCGAACGGTGGTTGATGTGAAACCAAGACCCCCACATCAGATGGAATCTCATCAATAAGCATTTCATATCTTCCGCTAATACTATCCTCCATGTATAAAGGCAAACCATAAAATCTAATTTCATCTATTACAACGGAAGAATGTTGCAAAAAATGAACATTATCTGGCAATCCTTGAATACCATCAGCCTGATACATACAGTCATCATGGTTTCCGGCAATAAAAACCTTATGTCTGAATTGAGTCAATCCTATCAGCCAATTCATGAAGTCTACCGCTTCGGCCTCAGAACCTCCCCATGTGAAGTCACCACTGTGAACAAGGACATCCGCTGCCGGAAGTTCTTGATTAATATCATGGTGAAATCCATGCGTGTCTGAAATGTGTAGTATCTTCATGTCTATATAGTCTGATTCTCAGCTACAAAGTTAATAAATTATTCCGGTTTTTCC
The DNA here is from genome assembly GCA_009775365.1 of Muribaculaceae bacterium. Taxonomy (GTDB): domain Bacteria; phylum Bacteroidota; class Bacteroidia; order Bacteroidales; family Muribaculaceae; genus Lepagella. The sequence continues at coordinate 4,610 of VSPM01000080.1, read as the reverse complement.
TCTTTGAGAGACTTGTAATACTCCACGAAGCTACCGTCCGGATTAGGCTCCCACTTTGTTTCTTTCCATTGTGTTGACGGTTGTGTATATTTATATGGCAAATCATTTTGCCCCCAGTCGACACAATATCCCCAGACCATGAAGATAATCCAGCCAATAAGGATATTTCTGTGGTTTTTAAGTATCTGAGCCTTGTCCTTGGGCCATCCCTTGGGATCCGCCTTGGAAAATTCAGTATCATATTTTCGACAATACCAGTTGGCGAAAACATAATAGACAGGAGCCAAAAGTGGCGTGAGGATAATATAAAGCCATACCATAATGCCCCATCCGCGGCCGAGCAATACCAGCCATGGAGTAATGTCTGTACTCGAACCACGATAGTTGCCATTGGCATCATGATATACCCTTGTTGACGGGAACAAGGCATTATGAATCAGAGAGGATAGGCTTCGCATGTCAGATTACATTGTAAGATTTGCAAAAGGAAGTTTCCCATGTCGAGAAACAAACTCCTCCAACATTTTTATTTCTTCTGCTCTGGGATCAGTTGTCGAAGTTGTCTTCCATGCTATGAGTAAGTTATCCGAATCAGCAAGCTGCCAAAGATAACGACCGCCCCAGTGTCCTACGGCTGATCCGGCTCCGAAACGGAGAAGTTGACCGACACGTTTTTTCAGGCTAGTGGCTTTTCCAATATATACCACTTTACTGCCTGCAACGTAATTAGATTCAAGTTCTTCCAGTCCTACATTCGGATTTTTGCCTTTGAAAAAGCCACCTGTTCCTGTTGCAAGAAACTCCGGGGAATTATCGCTGTCGCGTACAACTATATATACACCACCGCTATCGGGAAGCAATGAGGCAGTACTGCGAAGTTTAGATACCGGAACAAAACCGTTAAAACCGTCTTTTCTGTAATTTTCAATTTCTTTTGTCATCGTATTGTGTTTGTTTTAGTTGTTTCTTTGAATGGCGTCTTTGTATATTTCTCTTAACCTTGTACGTAGCGATAAAGGTTTTATCACTGTGAGTGACGCACTTCTCGATAATAAAGCCATGACGAAATCATTTGTTATCCTCAATCGAAGGCTTACTCGAAACTCGTCATCATTATCAACGAGAATCTTTTGAGAGCTATGCAATGGAGTGGTCTTGATAAACTTGCCGTCCAGCGGAGAATATGAAAGTTCAATCTCCTCGATGGGTATCGACGGATCATCCCAAATGCCATAGCTATGTTTGAAGAGATCATCCGGGTTAATGGACTCGTCTCGTTTGAATATTACATCAGTAACATGGATGTTCCGCATCCGGTCTATCCCATATGCTTTGAGAGCATCATGTTCATCGAGTGCGAGGAGATACCACAAGCCCAGAGATTCCTTTAGAAAATGAGGCTTGACTCTTTTAGAAATTATCTTATCGCCCTTTCTTACAAGAATGTAATCAAATTCGATAATTCGGTGTTCCTTTATCGCACTTATAAGGATAGGAATTGTGTCACTTCCTTTGGGTCGATGATGTTCAGGAATAATATATCCTACTGACTGACTGCCTTGATTCATTGAGGTCAGGAGGTCAAAGTTCAGCAGGAGCTCTTGATACCTGATGTCAGTTTCTTCCGGTCTGTCAGAAATATAATATCCATATCCTCGATAATTCTTGATTTCTACATCAAACATGTCAGCGATGTCTTTTATGTCTCTTTGGAGAGTGCGCTGGCTTATGCCAATCTCGTATCCTCTAAGCTCCATTTGAAGATTGAGGTATGAGATAAGTTCCTCTACCGAAACATATTTTTTATGCCCCGACAGCTTGTGAATAATCAGTATATAGCGGATCAACCGTCCCATATTTTGTTTCATACGGCAAAGTTACTATATGAAAACGTCAAAATGTGTCGTTTTCAAAACAAAATTCACCTTTACAACATTTGTGATGAATTTTTTATCATCGAATGGAGATTTACCTCTATAATCGAATGCATTATTTCCTTTATGCGATTGAGTCTTGGCAGGGAGGCGTTTTTCTGTGCGAAGTTACTGCGTCCGGGAACAACGTCAAGTGTCGCTTCGCTTTCCGCCTGCGTCTACGACCGTGAGCCTCCTCAAATTTCCTCGTGCCTCTAAAATTTGGGTATCCCGGTCTTGTCGCCGGCTCCACACTTGCCTTTTGTTCCCTCTTGGCCGCAGTTGTTGACTTGCACGAAAAACGGCCAGCCCTGCCGAAGAAGCTCAAAGAGCTTCACAAAAAGGGAAAAGAACTTGAACTCAAAACATAAGGAACTATGAGAGTAAAACGAATGACCATTGAAGAGGGAAAGCGAGTAGGCATCAGCCGCTTCCCGAACTTCCACAAGACAGGAAGTGTCCGAGGCATGAAGAAGCTCTATTACGGAGCGGACCGCCTTTTGGTACGTTGTGGCGACTACATCTATAATGTTTCGCCCGAACCTCAAATCTACAATCAGGCAACAATCTAAATCCCCCCGATATGAATACAGACATCGACTTTATGAAAATCGCCGAGGGCGACAAGGCATTCGTGGCAGAGTTTGAGAACTTTGTCAACGGCAAGGTCAGCAGCACCGAAAAGACCGGCATGGCAATGACAACCATGCACCGCTATCTGCAACAGCAGGCTTTCAAGGTCATGCTTGGCTATATGAAGGCTCTTGCACACAACTACCGCAAAGGTCGTTACAATGAGCGCAACGAGTGGGCATCGCGTATCGCTGACGAGGCATACAGCCATCTTATTGACAGCGACCTCATATATGACGCTGATTATACAGAACTTAAAAACGGATAATGACATGGAAGATACCGATTTCCCCGAATACGGACGGCAGTGCGAACTCAAAGAACCGTGGCGAGGCTACCGCCGAGGAACGATAGTAGGACGCAATGGCTACCGCTTCATCATCGAGTTGAGCAGCGGGGCGAGAATAGAACTTTACGATGACGAAATAGAATTTGACTGATATGTGCAGATTACAGACACCACAACTGGAGGAAGCCTTGAATGGCTTCCCCCTTTACTCCCAGGACGGCAAGGGAAAGGAAGCGATTTGCCGTGCAATCTTTGCAATAGGCTCTGCCCGATGGTTCATACTTGAGGGCGACAGAGAGGGCGACGACACCATCATGTTCGGCATAGTCATCGGACTGCTTGAAGATGAATACGGTTATGTATCGCTGAAAGAACTCTCCGGCGTCGAGCTTGACCTCACATCGCAAGGCTACGGCAAGTTGCAAGTAAGACAGCAACCGAACTTCAAGCCGACAGCGTTGAAGAACCTTTGCGATGATAGACTGCAAAAGTTTCTTGCAAGGTTTGAGGATTAACCAACCGGTCAGCCGTGGATCTCTCCGCCACGGCTGACACAAAACTTACAGACTATGTATATCGACGATTTGACTGACGCAGTGGTCGCATGTGCCGAAGCCAAAGGCTGGCATGTGGAAGCGGGCATCATATATAAGGAACAGAAAAGCGAGTTTGAGTTTGGCAAGTACAGCCCTGCCGGACGTGACTTTTCTTTCAGCGCCACAATGAAATGTGCCAACATCAATTCTCTTATCGAAGACATCGATAATTACTATGAAGGGTTTGATGTTGACTCCGAGACATATATCTGGCTCGACCAGTTCGGACACGGGAAACGAGGTGCGCCATACCGAATGAGAGCCGTGCTTGAAGACATGGAAGCCACCGAGAAGATGATTGAGGAACTTCTGGACGCCATAAAGGAAATGGAGGTGCCTGAAGAATACTGATTGACGCTTTGCCCCAAAGAAACGACCTGCCGGATCCTTCTCGGACTCGGCAGGTCTGAATGTGCGGATTTGTTACCATTAAGTTTATGAAAAGAGTAAAGTAGGCATGTTACATAGTGATATAATTAAGATAGCAGTCAAGAATGGTTGGCAGGTCACGATAACTAATAGTGATAATGGCTTCTTCTTCGATTTCCATCGTCGGACGCTCGGCGGTTTGCCGTTCAGCTTCACCGCCGAGCTGACCGATGGACTTGTTGGCACGCTCGTTGACGAGATCATCTCCTTTGTCGATGCACTCGACCCCGAGCGTTATGCCGGCGAGTGGCTTGAAGCATCAGGTGACTTATCCCCGTCACGGTATCTTCAAGCTGTGACAGACATGGATGACATACGCACCCGCGCCTGGCTTCTCGCCATCGACCTTTCCGAAATCGTCGAGAGTGGGGATAGACTTCTCAACTTTCCGTGGTGCCGCTGGAACTAAGATGAGAGATAAAGGTTACTGACTTCCAGTCTTACGTTTTCGTCCCTTCTTCGGAAGGCCCGCTTCTTTGTAGGCTATCAGGTCTGCTCCTCTGAACAGTAGCCTTCTTTCATCCGGTGAATGGAAAAATCTCAATGGTCTCTCCGGATGCTTGATGTAATCGTAGATGGTGCATCGGTGGACACCGAGGTATTTGGAGGCATACGCTACGGTGTAGAATTGTTCCGATACAATCTCTACCGTGTGTTTTCGGCAATCCATAAGTACAATAGTTCGTTAAAAAATTATTCATAGGCTAAGCGGCATCAACCGTCAAGCCAAAGAGTTCTTTGACAAGTTTA
>VSPM01000008.1 GCA_009775365.1 Muribaculaceae bacterium | reverse complement strand
GTGCTATAAAAAAATGGCATTCTCAAATATCAAAAATAAAACTGCACAAATTTAATAATATTTTTTAATTTTTCAAAAAATTATATTTATTTATTTACAATTATGCCACTTCTATCAAAAATAAAGCAAAATTGACCAATAAGAGTATGTTTAAAAGCAAATGTGAATAAGAAATGAGCATCCGCCAAATGCTCTGGCGTTTATGTTTATTATTCACTGTTTGGTAATGTCGGGGATTTTGGTTAAGTTTGTGGCATGAAACGAATTTCTTTATCTTTAGCGCTTTTGCTTCCGGCCATGGCTTGGCTTGCGCCGGACGCCGTGGGCTGCACAAATCTCATTGCCGGACCGAAGGCCACTGTCGACGGATCGGTGTTTGTGACTTATGCCGCCGACTCTCATAGCCTTTACGGCATGCTCACTCACACCCCGGCCGCCACTCACGCACCGGGAGAGATGAGGAAAGTGATTGAATGGGACACAAATAAACCGCTCGGCGAAATTCCCCAGCCGGAGCGCACTTATAACGTTGTGGGGAACATGAATGAGCATCAGGTGGCTATCGGTGAAAGCACCTGGGGCGGCCATGAGGAACTGGTCGACACCACAGGAAACTCCATCATAGACTATGGCTCGCTGATTCAGATCGCCCTCGAACGCTCAAAAACCGCACGCGAGGCCATAAAGGTGATGACAGACCTCGTCGACAAGTATGGCTACGCCAGCAGCGGGGAGTCGTTCTCCATAGCCGACAAGAATGAAGTGTGGGTGATGGAGATGATTGGCAAGGGCGCCGAGAAGGGTGCCGTGTGGGTTGCCGTGCGCATACCCGACAATGCCATCTCCGGGCACGCCAACGAGCCACGCATACGCCAGGTTGACTTCAAAGACAAGGAGAACGTATTGCACAGCAAAGACGTGATCTCTTTTGCCCGCAAGCGCGGATATTTCAATGGCAAGGACGAGGATTTCTCTTTCGCCGACGCCTATTCTCATCACGACGCCTCAACCAGACGCGGATGCGACGCCCGCGTGTGGAGCTTCTTCCGCAGATATAAGCCCGACACCGACCGCTATTATGCCTGGTGCGCCGGAAAGAGCGACGAGCCTATGCCCCTCTACGTGATTCCCGACAAGAAGCTCTCTCTTGAGGATATGCAGCTGAGCATGCGCGACCATTTCGAGGACACTCCTTTTGAAATGACGTCTGACGTTGGCGCCGGGCCTTTCCATGTGCCCTACCGCTGGCGCCCGATGGACTATGAGGTGGACGGCAAGAAATATTGCATGGAGCGTGCCATTGCCACCCAGCAGACCGGCTGGAGCTTCGTGAGCCAGAGCCGCGCCGACCTCCCCGACCCTGTAGGAGGCGTGTTGTGGTTCGGCACCGATGACACCAACACCTCTGTGTATATGCCGTTCTATTGCTCAATGACCGAGGTGCCCCTGCAGCTCGCTCCGGGCGACATCAACAATTTCTCTTTCGACTCTAATTTCTGGATGAACACATGGGTGGCAAACCAGGCTTACGAGCGTTATGACCGCATGATTCCCGACATCCGCAAAGTGCAGGGGAAACTTGAAGGGAAATATATCGCTTCAAGACCCGAGAAAGAGAAGGAACTCACAGACCTCTACAACAAAGGGGACAGGGATGCCCTTCGCAACAGCGTCAACAAAGAAGGGAAGGAGATTGCGAAAGAGGCCACCGATGCCTATCGCGACCTCGCCATATACCTTCTTGTGAAATATATGGACGGCAACCAGAAGAAAACCGACGCCGACGGCAATTTCATCATGACAGAATATGGCCTTCCGGAATATCCCACATTCCCCGGCTATGACAAAAAATATTACGAAAACATTGTGAAAGAGACCGGCGATCATTTCAGAATCGACTAACCTCCCCACAATCCAGAAACAAAGAGAGCGAAGACACGGGCATCCATGTTTTCGCTCTCCTATTTAATTTCGGTTATTACTTTTTAATTAAAACTGCGAGGCTATTTTTTCGCAGATTGATTTCATCTTGTCAGGGTCAGGGTCGGAAATCTTGTGCTTGAAATCCATGTCGCCCTCTTGCTGAAGAGGCACAAGATGGATGTGGGCGTGCGGCACTTCAAGACCAAGAACCGTCACCCCTATCTTGCGACACGGTATCGCCTTCTTCATGGCCACAGCCACTTTCTTGGCAAACACCATCATCTCGCCGAGCTGCTCGTCGTCGATGTCAAAAATATAGTCGGTCTCCTGCTTAGGCACCACGAGAGTGTGGCCCCAGTTCACCGGATTGATGTCGAGAAAAGCATAGAACTTATCGTTCTCGGCCACTTTATATGAGGGAATCTCCCCCGCTATGATTTTTGAAAAAATAGTCATCGCCTTAAATCTCGATTTTTATAACCTCAAACTCCAGAAGGCCCACAGGAGCCTGCACCTGCACACGGTCGCCCACCTTGTGGCCCATAAGCCCCTGGGCAATCGGAGTGGTCGACGCGATTTTACCCTCGCGCAAGTTTGCCTCGTTTTCTGTCACTATTGTGTAGGTCACGATCATGCCGTTTTTCACATTCTTGATTGTGACTTTATTGAGAAGCTGGATTATTTCGGTGTTGAGTTTGCTGTCGTCGATGATGCGGGCGGAAGCAATGAGCTCCTTGATTTTAGAAATCTTCATCTCGAGCATGCCCTGAGCCTCCTTGGCGGCATCATACTCAGCATTCTCCGAAAGGTCGCCCTTATCGCGAGCCTCGGCTATAGCCTGCTTGATGATCGGACGCTGAGCCTCAAGTTCGGAGAGTTCCTTCATTTTTTTGTCATACCCTTCCTGGGTGAGATACGTTGCCATATTTTTTATAAGGTTTTGATTGAATATTCGGGTTATGGTGAAAGGGAACTTTTTTAAAGATATTAAAAAAGAAGGAATCTCTTAGGGCGCCTATCACTGCCTGCCTTAGCGGCCTACCTAATGACGGTCCTTAAAAGATCCTCAAAGACGCTCTTGCGTCGTGTCCCATATTTTCTTTGCAAAGTTAACTCTTTTTAATTCTCCCTACAAATTTTTACAGTTTAAAAAAACATAAAAATTGCTTTCATCCTTCCTCGCATCCACCCTTCCCGCCACACTTCTCTAAAACGTTGCCCATATCTTTACAACTCTATATTATAACGGACTCTCCTCTCGGCACATTTGCCTATGTGAAGGCATTTTATTACTTTTGCATAATTTTGACAATTATGAGCATAATGCATATTCACATTAAAAACATACTCTCCCTTATCGTCTTCTCCCTGGCGGCATTCACTCCATCTTTTATCGCTGCCAGAGAAAGGCTTGATCTTTCAGGAGAATGGGGATTCAGGCTCGACAATGTGCCCGATTCAGTAAAGAGCCTTGGCTCGCTCTCACTCCCAGGCACTCTCGACACCAACGGAGTGGGGATTCCGGTGCCGGAATCAGACAACACCTCGCAACTTTCAAGGAGAGTTACTTTCTCCGGGAATGCCACCTATTCAAAGACCGTGGAGATTCCCGAATCGTGGAGAGGCAAAGACATCGAGCTATTCATCGAGCGAACCCGCCCGGCAACCGTGACGATAGACGGCATCACTGCCGGCAGCTGCTCGCGCATTTCATCGCCACACCGCTACAATCTGTCGCGCCTGCTCTCTCCCGGAAGCCACAGGATAGAAGTGACTGTAAACAACAGCGACTCCATACCCCTTGCAATCCGCAACAATTCTCACGCATGCACTGAATCAACCCAGACCAACTGGAATGGATTAATAGGCGAAATTCATCTTGAGGCGCGAAACCCTCTTCACATTGCGTCGGCTAAAGTTTTTCCAAAAACCGCACGAGGAGGATATAAGATTGCGGCGAAGCTGTCGCAACCGGCAGACGCCCCCTTCACATTACGCGCCGAGGCCGACGAGGCCGAACCCATAATTGTGGACATTCCCAAAGGGGCCACCACATGCGATTTCCTGCTGCCGCTCCCTTTCGGTGTGGAAAAATGGAGCGAATGGAGCCCCCGGCTCGACAACATAAGGCTCTCCCTTGTGTCGCAGTCAAAATGCGTCATAGACAATTATGACATCAGCTGCGGCTACCGCTCCTTCACGGCGTCAGGCTCTCATTTTGCAGTGAACGGCGACCCGGTGTTCTTGCGCGGACGCCACGACGCCTGCGTGTTCCCGCTCACGGCCCACACCCCGATGGATCTGGACCACTGGCGAAAATATTTCCGCACACTCAAGCAATATGGCCTCAATCATGTGAGATTCCACTCATGGTGCCCCCCCGAAGCCTGCTTCCGCGCGGCCGACGAAGAAGGGTTCTATCTGCAGCCGGAGCTTCCAATCTGGGGAGAAATCGACAAAGACAGGCCGGAATTGCTCTCATTTCTGCAAGAAGACATGGAGGGGATTCTGGAGGAATACGGCTCTCACCCTTCATTTGTGATGTTTGCCATCGGCAATGAACTCTGGGGCGACACCGACCTTATGAGAACCTTCATTGACCGTGCAAGGGAAGTCAACCCGGGATTGCTTGCCACTTATGGCTCCAACATATATCTGGGATGGAAGGGGCATATCGAAGGCGAAGACTTCCTGGTGACATGTCGCGTGGGCAGCGGCGACGGCTTCTCCACCCACACCCGCGCTTCGTTCTCATATGCTGACGCCGACAACGGCGGAATAATGAACAGCACATACCCCAACTCTCAGATGAATTTTTCTCACGCGGCGGGACTGTCGAAAGTGCCCGTAGTGGGACATGAGACGGCACAATACCAGTTCTATCCCGACTTTTCCGGCAACAGCAAATACACAGGCGTGCTTCGCCCGGACAATCTGGCAGAGTTTGAGAAAAGAGCAAAAGCAGCCGGCACTTTCAGAAAGAACAAAGAATTCTTCAATGCCTCCGGCAAGTGGGCCTCAAAGTTATATCTGGCCGACATGGAGATGAATCTGCGCACTCCCAACATGGGAGGATTCCAGCTCCTCGACATCCAGGACTATCCCGGCCAGGGCACCGCCCTTGTGGGAATCCTCGACCCGTTTATGGAATCCAAGGGGATAATCTCACCGGAAGAGTGGCGACGTTCATGCGCTCCGCTCACAATCCTTGCAGAGTTCCCGAAGTTCTGTTTCACAGAGGGAGAGGAAGTAACCGTGCCTGTAAAAGTTTCAAACTACACCAACAACAAGCATGCCGCGTCAGTGATAGACTGGAGCCTCCCTTTCGACAACGGACGCCTGACCGTGACGCAGGGCAAGGGACTTGTCGATGCCGGAGAAATCAAAATCAAAATGCCCGGTGTGAAGAAACCTACGCGCATGGAGCTGTCGCTGAGGAGCGACAACAACAGCGCGGAAAACATCTACACGATATGGGTTTATCCGTGGAAGATGAAAAAAGTAGACAATGTGACTGTCACCACCGACATGGAAGAGGCGCTCGCGCTTCTGAACGCAGGCAAAAGGGTGATTCTCTGCCCCGACTCTTCAACTGTGGCTGAAGTCACGCTCGGGCCTCTGTTTCAGACCGACTATTGGAACTACAGAATGTTCCGGACAATATGCGACAAAATCGAGCACACCCCTTCACCAGGCACAATGGGCCTGATGATCGACAACAGCCATCCCGCTTTCGAGAACTATCCCACCGACAGCCACACCGACTGGCAATGGTTTCCAGTGGTGCATAACTCTTACCCACTTATAATCGACAGATTGCCCAAAGATGTTGACCCTGTTGTGGAAGTAATCGACAATGTGGAACGAAACTACCGCCTTGCCCTCATGCTCGAATGCAACGTTGGGAAAGGGAAACTTATGATTATCAACACCGACATCGAAAAGGCCGCCGAACATCCGGAAGGCGCATGGCTGCTTCAGTCGGTAAAAGAATACATGGGGTCGAAAAAATGTAAGCCAACGCTCTCTTTAGAGCCAGAGCAGGTGAGAAACCTCCTCACCAAGCCCTCCACGGCACGCCTCATCAAAGAGATACGCAACGAGTCGTACAACTCCCAATGGGAATAAATTCAGATTAATATAAAAGCATCAGGCAATTTATGCAGAACAACCCTTCGGGCATAGTTTTCTCGGATGAGGCAATCATCCTGGCGTCAGTCTTTATCGGACTGGCTCTCGGGATTGCTGTAGGCTTCCTTTTAATTAATGTGAGCATAAAATTCCCTCAAAAAAGTAACAGCCATGACTCGGGCGCACTCAAGCCAACGGCAGGCGGCATCGCAAACATAATTCTTGATGCCGCCTGTGTCATAATGTCGGCAATATTGATATGGATTATATTGACTAAAGTGTGCTTCAAAAATTATGTTCCCGCCTATATTATCTCATTTGCCGGCGTGGCTGCAGAAGGATTCATGCTATGGAGAACGTTCAGAAACAGGGCTTGCTACATGGCGAGGCTGATTTATGTGTCTGTGTCAATAACCTTTATGCTCATTATCGGCGTGAAGGGAGCCATCGACTGGTGTCTGACAGACGTGATCACCGTGTCTCGCCCGACATGGAAATTCTCTACGAAGACCACCCACATGGCAGGAAGCAGTGAACACCCCGGAATCAATAGCGTGTATGTCAACAACCTGACGACAAAAGACACTCTCTATCGCGTAGTCGTGAATTATGCCATACCATGGGAAGGCGACACCCGCAACCTGTTTGAAGTGACCGACACTATACTGCCGAGAGAAAGCAAGAGAGTAAATGGCCCGGTCTTTGCCGCAATGAAAAAGATCACACAGTGGAAGAGGCCGCAAAACACTCGCATGGGCCACCGCCACCGGCGTGAAGCCATTCTCGCAAGCGGCGCGCAGCTACGTTTCTTCATCGACCGGGAAGTGCCTCTGCGCATCATAGAAAACGACAACATTAAAGAATGCACCCTTCTCCCTCCACTACGAATCAAGTGATTGACAGAAATGAATCAGGGGGTATTATTGGCAAGAAACGTTCAAAAAATGACGGCAAAAGGCGCAAATAAAAATTTTTACACTCACATATTCGGGGCAATGCGTTGCCGTGAAATGTTTTTTTACTATCTTTGCGATTAAATCGCGAAATTCGCGACCGGACAATATAAAAACTGACACAATCGATATGACCATCAACGAAACGCAAGACGAAATCATCGATGAGTTTGAAGGGCTCACCGACTGGATGGACCGCTATGCCTATATAATCGATCTTGGCAACACTCTGGAGGAACTTCCCGAAAAAGAGAAGACTCCTCAAAACCTCATAGAGGGATGCCAGAGCCGTGTGTGGATTTCCGCATCAAAAAACGAAGACGGGACCATCCATTTTGAGGCAGATTCCGACGCGCTCATTGTGAAAGGGATTGTGGCCCTGCTCATGAGGGTGCTCAACGACCGCACACCCGATGAGATTCTCGGAGCCGACCTATACTTTGTAGATAAAATCGGGCTTAAAGAGCATTTGTCGCCCACACGAAGCAACGGACTCGTGGCAATGGTGAAGCAGATCCACAACTATGCCGTAGCCTTCAAGATGATCGGGCAGTCCTGAAACCATCACAATAAAACAACAACACGGGCCTGCCCCGGCCGGCCCGCTCTAACCTGAATCAATACAAATCATTTAAACACAACCAACATCATGTTTGCAAACCACCCCAAAGGTCTTATCCCCGCGGCCCTGAGCAACATGGGAGAACGTTTCGGCTATTACATCATGAACGCCGTGCTCGTGCTCTTTCTTTGCTCTAAGTTCGGCCTTGCCGAGGAAACAAGCACCATCGTTTATTCAGTGTTCTACGCCGGCATCTATGTGCTGGCACTCGTCGGAGGCATCATAGCCGACAAAACCCAGAACTACAAAGGCACAATCATCAGCGGCCTTGCGGTCATGACCCTCGGCTACGCCGTGCTCGCAGTGCCCATCCTCGCCACTGAAGGCAACACCGCATGGCTTCTCACCCTCACTTGCTTCGCCCTCTTCCTCATTGCCTTCGGCAACGGCCTCTTCAAAGGGAACCTTCAGGCAATCGTGGGCCAGCTTTATGACAATCCAAAGTATTCCGCACAGCGCGACGCCGGCTTCCAGATTTTCTATGTGTTTATCAACGTCGGCGGTGTTGCCGCCCCGTTTGTGGCGCCTATGCTCAGAAGCTGGTGGCTCAATGTAAACTCAATGAGCTATAACGCAAGCTTCCCCGCACTCTGCCACCAGTTCCTCGGACAGACCGACCCGATGACCGAAGAGAACATGAACAACCTCTATTCTCTCGCAACCCAGGTTGGCTACAACACTCAGATGGAGATTTCCGAGTTCTGCACACGCTATCTCGACGTGTTCAACACCGGCATCCACTATTCATTCCTCGCCTCTATCGCGGCTATGCTCATCTCCCTCGTTATCTTCATTATGACAAAGAAGGGACTCCCCTCTCCCGCAAAGAAAGCGGCTGTGGAAGACAAGTCATACACTCCCGAAGAGAAGGCTGCCATGTCAAAAGAAATCAAGCAGCGCATGGGCGCTCTCTTCGCAGTGCTCGGCATAGCAGTGTTCTTCTGGTTCTCATTCCACCAGAACGGAACATCAATGTCGCTTTTCGCACGCGACTTCATGGACACCTCTTCAATCGCTCCCGAGATATGGCAGGCCATGAACCCGTTCTTCGTGATCGTGCTCACTCCGGTGATCATCATGTTCTTCTCTGCCCTCTCTCGCAAAGGGAAAGAGATTTCAACTCCTAAAAAGATTGCCATCGGCATGGGGCTCGCAGGCATAGCCTACCTCTTCATGACCATCTACTCAGTGTGCATGCATTATCCTTCCGGCACAGAGTTCCGCGAACTCGCCTACGCTACTCGCGAAGCCATGCTTTCCGGCCCCTGGGTGCTTGTGCTCTACTACTTCTTCATGACCGTGGCCGAGCTCTTCATCTCGCCGCTCGGGCTCTCTTTCGTGTCGAAAGTTGCCCCCAAACACATGCAGGGCCTATGCCAGGGCCTATGGCTCGGCGCGACAGCCGTGGGCAACCTCCTTCTCTGGATCGGCCCGCTTATCTACAACAAATGCCCCATATGGGTGGCATGGGCTGTGTTCCTCGCTGTCTGCCTCATTTCGATGGGCGCGATGTTCTCAATGCTCAAATGGCTTGAAAGAGTGACCAAGTGACATCATAATTCACCACACATCATAAAAAGCATCCGGGACGATAAGAAAACCGGATGCTTTTTTGTTATAACTTATATACCCCTTGACAAACCAAGACAACTACATATACTCCAAAACTATCCATGGACAATTTCAGATTCTATTCGCCCACTGAATTCATCTTCGGGCGCGACACACAGAAGGAAACCGGCAAAATGACTGCAAACTACGGAGGAGTGAAAGTTCTCGTGGTCTATGGCGGACAGTCGGCTGAAAAAAGCGGGCTTGTGAAGCAGGTGACCGACTCTCTCGACAACAACAAAATCTCATATTGCATACTGAAGGGAGTGCAGCCGAATCCCACCGACGACAGAGTGTATGAAGGGATAGGCATGGCCCTCAAAGAGGGTGTCAACTTCATTCTTGCTGTGGGAGGAGGCTCCGTGATCGACACAGCCAAGGCAATCGCGCTCGGGGCGGTGTATGACGGCGACTTCTGGGATTTCTTCTGCGGAAAGGGAACCCCATCGGCGGCTCTCCCGGTGGGCGTCGTGCTCACAATTCCGGCTGCCGGAAGCGAGGCAAGCGCCTCGTCAGTGATTACAAAAATCAATGGTCTGCATAAACGTTCATGCCGCACGAATCTCATTCGCCCACGTTTCGCGATAATGAATCCAGAGCTGACCATGACGCTGCCATGGTTTCAGACTGCCTGCGGAATCACCGACATGCTATGCCACATCTACGAGCGCTATTTCTCCAACACTCCGGCGCAGCTTGTCAATGCCTATTCCGAGGCAATCATGCGCGACATAATGGACCAGGCGCTGACTTTGAAATTAGACGGCAACAACTATGATGCGCGTGCCGACATCATGTGGGCATCGACAATTGCGCACAACGGCCTTTGCGGTGTCGGGAAACGCGAGGACTGGGCCACCCACTTCCTCGAGCATGAAGTGTCGGCCCTTTACAACGTGGCACACGGAGCCGGGCTTGCGTGCATAGCCCCGGCATGGCTCAAGTTTGTGGCCAAAAGAAAACCCGATATGGTGTGGAGATTTGCTATCAACGTCATGAGCGTGAATCCATCAGGCCTTGACACCGAACACATCATAGAGGAGGGAATCAATTTGCTTAAAGATTTTTACCACGACCTCGGCCTCACCACATCTCTCACAGAACTGGTGGGCAAAGAGCCGGACATCGACGCACTCGTAGAGAGCCTGCATAAGAACCTCGGCGACATGATTGGCTCATATGTGCCTCTGTCGATTGACGACTGCCGGGAGATATATCAACTTGCGCTATGATAGAAATTAAGAATTTCATAAAGATATATGAGAGAAGTTTCATAGAGAACTGGGACTTCCCCGCGCTCTCCGAGTTCGGGCGAAACAACAACAGCACCTACGGTCAGCTGGCTGAGTCGGTGGCCAAGACCCATCTCCTTTTTGAATCAATAGGAATAAAGCCGGGCCGGAAGATAGCCCTCTGCGGAAAAGACTCGGCCGACTGGGTGAAAGTGTATATGGCCACAGTGACCTATGGAGCCGTGATAGTGCCTATCCTGTCAGATTTCAATCCCATGGATATCACCCATATCGTGAATCATTCCGGGGCAGAGCTTCTGTTCATATCCGACACTATATGGGAACACATAGACCCCGAAGCATTGCTCAATGTGAAAGGGGTGGTGAGCCTTGAGAAAAAAAATGTGCTTCATGAGGCTTCTGGCGTGGAGATGCTGCGCCACATGCGCCTGTTGAAACGAAGATTCAACAGGCGATTCCCCGACGGATATTCGAGCAAAGATGTGAAATATGCCGACCGCGACAACTCGGAGGTGGTGGAGATAAACTACACTTCCGGCACCACCGGGTTCTCAAAGGGGGTAATGCTCACCGGGGAGAACCTTGCCGGAAACGTATGTTTTGGAATGCACTCCGAGCTCCATTTCCGGTCGTCGAGAGTGCTCTCATTCCTTCCACTGGCCCATGCCTACGGATGTGCGTTCGACATGCTCACCCCCCTTGCTGTCGGCTCTCACATAACATTGCTATGCAAGACCCCCTCGCCACGAGTGCTGCTGAAAGCGCTGGCCGAGGTGCGCCCGAACCTTGTGATATGCGTGCCGCTTATTCTCGAAAAAATTTATAAAAAGCAGATTCTCCCCATGATTTCAAAAGGGGCGATGCGCTGGACACTCGCAGTGCCGTTCCTCGACTCCCTTATCTATTCAAAAATTCGCAAAAAACTTATCGACGCATTTGGAGGCGAGTTTGAAGAGGTGATTGTGGGCGGAGCTCCGCTGAATCATGAAGTGGAGGAGTTTTTACAGAAAATCAAATTCCCCTTCACTGTGGGCTACGGCATGACTGAATGCGGGCCGCTTATCTCCTATACTCCATGGAGAGAATTCATCGTGAGCTCATCAGGCCGCACGCTCCCCATAATGGAATCGAAGGTTGACTCGGCCGATCCCGAGCATGTGCCCGGAGAAATATGCGTGC
The DNA here is from genome assembly GCA_009775365.1 of Muribaculaceae bacterium. Taxonomy (GTDB): domain Bacteria; phylum Bacteroidota; class Bacteroidia; order Bacteroidales; family Muribaculaceae; genus Lepagella. Next base: position 46,226 of record VSPM01000008.1, on the reverse strand, counting down.
GCGGCATTAACCGGATGAAGGGTTATTACAAGAATCCCGAGGCCACAAAAAGTGTAATCGACTCCGAAGGGTGGCTCCACACCGGCGACATGGGCACACGCAACCCCGACGGCACGCTCTTCATCAGAGGACGCTATAAGACCATGATTCTGTCTGCTTCAGGACAAAACATCTATCCCGAGGAAATCGAGGCCAAGCTCAACAATATGCCTTTCGTGGCGGAAAGTCTTGTGGTTGACCGCGACGGCAAGCTCGTCGGCCTTGTATACCCCGACTATGAGGCTGTCGACAAACTCGGCATATCAATCTCCGACATGGACAGCGCCATGGAGAATGTGCGCAAAGAGCTCAACAAGATTGTGGCCCCCTACGAGCAGCTCGCAAAGATAATCCTTATGCCAAACGAGTTTGAAAAGACTCCTAAACGCAGCATCAAGAGATATCTCTACACCCGGTGAGCCATTACAATATAGGTCCTACAGGCTGTATCGGCCGCATAAGGCTTATAGGGCCTGTAGAATCTATAGTAACCTTAGTTTTTAATCTAAGTTCAAAAAACTTTTGCTTATATCAGTTTTTTATTGTAGTTTTGCATCGAATTTGTTATAAAGTGTTAAAGGACCTCCATAAATCTTAACGACACGACAAGCCATGCATAAGCATGATTCATATCTCAATGAGCATGAGGCCGGGATCTCCGGGTTTAAGTCGGGAATATTCCTGACTCTCGCGTCCATATGCTTCATATTCATGCTCAATTCCTGCGGACAGTCATCAAAAAGCGATGTCAGCAATACGGAAGATTCAGAAGCCACAGAATATTTCCATGCCGACAACGACATTGCCATGACAGTAAGAAGCCTTGCCGACGCTATCAAAGTAGGAGAACCGCTCGACTCCACAGAGTATGATTTCAACGGCGTGCTCACCGACGGGCAGGGCGCTCCGCTATACACCGACGTGCAAGGCTCGCCGGGCACTTGGATTGTGGATGTGCTCGACAAAAAAAATGTAATTATCAGAAACCTCTATCTCGGCGACCTCCTCCCCGGCGATCTGGAAGCCTACATCCTCCAGAGCCTTCGGCTCAACGAATCTCACAAAATGAGTTTCACGGCCCATGACGCCGTCAACGATGAGGAGACACAAATATCTGTCTATGACTTTAACGGCGGCTATCTGAGGTTTGAAATACGCGCCGCTATAGCCCCTAACGGCCTTGAAGGCCCGTTGCTCACAATCTTTATGAGTGCTGATCCTCCTGCCGGGGTCGAAACACAAACAAACGCGTAGACTCGAAGCGAGGGAGAGCCATAAGCTGCACGTCGGCCTGACGGTCGGCGATTGTTTCCTCCGCGTTACCGACAATTTTTCCCGTCTCCTGCAATGCGTCGCGCACAGCGGTCAAAGCCTTGTTGGGAGTATTGTTGTCTTGCGAAAGATGGCATAAGAAAATATACTGAAGGCGAGGCGAGATTATCTCTTTCAGAAACGAGGCCGTCTGTGTGTTGTCCATATGCCCTGATTCAGTTTGTATGCGCGCCTTCAGATATTCCGGATAACGCCCGAGGCGAAGCATCTGCAAATCATAGTTTGCCTCTATCACAAGATAGTTGGCTCGGCTCATGTAGTGGCGGGCTCGCTCTGTGACAGCGCCAAGGTCTGTGGCAAGCACAAATCGCCTGTTGTCGAAAGCTATCGAGAACCCCATGTTGTCGCTCCCGTCGTGAGGCACTTCAAAAGCCGTGACTTCAAGTTCACCTATTGTAAACGGTATCTCCTTGAAAATTGGCATATGAAAATCCTTCAGACGCTTGGAGATGCTGTGCCTGCGCATTATCCCGCTCAACACTCTATTTGTGCAGAACACCCTCATATGCTTATTGTTGCGCACAAGGGTATAGACATATTTCACATGGTCGGAATGGTCGTGGGTGAGCACCACGGCAGTAACCTTCTTCAAATCAATTCCGTTGGAGCGCAAAGCCGCCTCCACGATGTCGGTTTTCACGCCGGCATCAATCAGCACCCCGCCCTTCTTAGTGCCCAAATAGCAACAGTTGCCGCTTGAGCCGGAGCCAATCGACAAATAATAGAGCAGCCTGTCGGCCGGCTCCTTGGCCTCTTTTTTCGGCTGCGCAATCTCTGCCGCCGCATACACGTTGCGGCGAATCGGCACAGCCGGCTTTGGCTCTTCGTTTTCCAATTCTTCAAAAGGAAGGCGCATCTGGCCTTCAAAAGATATTTTGCGGCGTGACATTTATTTCAGTTTTCAAATTCAGTTCCACCCTGCCCATAAGAATTACCTTTTGTCAATGCCATTCACTTGGAGGCGTAAATCAAAAAAATGGCAGGACGCTTGTCGAAGTTATATCGTGTGTTTTTCCAGCGTGAGGCCGGCTGTGTCACAATTGTCTCATGCTCAGGATCGGTTATGTCGCATGCCACACACAGGAGAGTGTCCCCTTTCAATGTGCGGGCAAGACATTCCACCATCTTGTTGTTGCGATATGGTGTCTCGATAAAAATCTGCGTCATGTCGCAGCGTCGCGACAACGCCTCGAGATCTCGCAATTTTTTCTCCCTCTCTTTTGCCTCTATCGGAAGATAGCCGTTGAATGAGAATCCCTGGCCGTTAAATCCCGAAGCCATCAGAGCCATCAATATGCTTGAAGGCCCCACAAGCGGCACCACCTTCAGGCCCTCCCTCTGAGCAATGCTCACAGGCAAAGCCCCCGGATCGGCAACAGCCGGACAACCCGCCTCGCTCATCACCCCTACAGCCTCTCCCCTGCGCAACGGCTCAAGATATGAACTGACCTCCGAAAGGTCAGTGTGGCGGTTGAGTTCATAAAATGTCACCGCCCCAATGTCGAACGAAGGGTCACACTTCTTTAAAAATCTGCGGGCTGTGCGGATATTTTCAACTATAAGATGGCGTAATTGCCTGAGTATGTCAAGATTTCCATCCGGCAATGTGTCTCTCAACGGGGCATTGCTGATATTGACGGGGATTAAATATAGGGCTGATGTGAGTTCCATGCACACAAAATTAATAAAAAATTTAGTATTTTTGCAGAAAAATCCATCCTTTTTATGACACTTCCGTCAGGTTTTATCGAAATGGCCAAAAATCTCCTTGGCGACGAGGCCGAATCATTTCTGAGCGCCATGAGCGAGTCTCCCGGCGTGGCCGTGCGCGTAAACAGCCGAAAACCGGGGGCGCATTTTCCGGACGCTCGCCCTGTGAAATGGTGTGACAAAGGGTTCTACCTCCCGGTTCGACCGGTCTTCACGCTCGACCCTCTGCTGCATGCCGGAGCATACTATGTGCAAGACGCATCTTCGATGATCCACTACGAAGTTGTGAAACGGATTCTTGGCATTTTATGTAATGAGCGAACCGACACTCCCATATCGCTGCTCGACTTGTGCGCCGCCCCGGGTGGTAAAACCACGGCAATGACCGACGCTCTTCCCTTCGGGTCGAATGTTGTGGCCAACGAATATGTGGCTAAACGTGCTGCTATTCTCCGTGAGAATGTAGCCAAATGGGGCTATCCGTTCACAACTGTCACAAACCGCGACTCTGCCGCCTTTGCCGCCGACGGAAATATGTTTGACGTGGTGGCCGTAGACGCCCCTTGTTCCGGCGAGGGGATGATGCGTAAAGACAGCGACGCCGTGAAGCAGTGGAGCCTGCAGCTCATCGAGAACTGCGCCTCGCTGCAGCGTGAAATTCTGACAAACGCAGAATCTGTAGTTAAGCCTGGAGGATTTCTTATCTATTCAACCTGCACTTTCAACCGCACAGAGAATGAAGAGAATGTGGATTTTGCTGTCAAAGAATTGGGTCTTGAACCTGTGGAACTTGACTTCCCGGAGCAATGGGGAATACCGCGCGGCATATCCACTCCCTATCCATGCCGGCGATTCATGCCTCACAAGACTGAGGGAGAGGGATTGTTTCTTGCTGTCTTGCGCAAGCCCGGAGAATGGGAGCCCTCTCGCATAGGGAAAGTGAGGAAGGTTTCAAAAACGGCACGCCCCATGCATGGCATTAAAAAAACCGTGGCCGACAATGTGCCCCCGGTCGAGGAAGTGCTTTCATTAGATTTCGACCGCAAACTCTATCCCGAAGCTGATGTCACTCTTGAGCAGGCGTTGTCATATCTCAGAAGAGAATCAATCACACTCCCTCCGGATGTGCCGAAAGGGCTTGTGACAATCACATACATGGGGCTGCCTCTCGGCATGGCCAAAAACATCGGCTCAAGAGCCAACAACCTCTACCCTAAAAACTGGCGCATACTCATGCGCTGACTTTAAGGAATGCTGCGGCATGACGGCACCCGGCATAAAAAATACTGAATAAAGATGAAAGATAACAATAAAAAAGGGGTGTTCCCGGTCACGGGGATGATGTGTGCAGTGTGCGCCTCCACTGTAGAAAAAACTGTGTCAGGATGTGAAGGGGTGGTAGATAGCGCCGTTAATTTCGCGTCGTCGGAAGTGTCAGTCACATGGGACCCTTCTGTCACCTCCCCCGAGGCAATAGCCGAGAGTGTGGCAAAAGCGGGATACGCAATGATTGTGGAAGATTCCGCCGCAAAAGCAGTGGAAGAGAAGGAGCGCGAAGAATTGAAAATATATTCAGGCATGAAGAGAGACCTCATCCTTGCATGGGCTCTCACCACACCCCTTTCAGCCATATGCATGCTTCATATTCACTTCCCCGGCTCAGACTATGTGATGATGCTTCTGGCTCTGGCTGTGATGTGCTTCTGCGGCCGGCGCTTCTACACGGGAGGGTTCCGCAATCTTTTAAGGCTTCACCCCAACATGGATTCGCTTGTGGCCGTGTCCACGTTGGTCAGTTTCTGTTTCTCTCTTTTCAACACCCTCTTTCCTGAGTTCTTTGCAATACGCTCCATGCCCGCCGACCTTTATTATGAAGCATCGGCAATGATAATAGCCTTTGTGCTGACCGGAAAATTCCTGGAGACACGCGCCCGCCGAAACACCGGGGCGGCCATCAAGGCACTGATGGGGCTGCAGCCTACAGAGGCCATGCTTATAGCCGACAATGGAGAGATGATAAAAGTGGAAATCAGCGAAATAAAACCCGGCAGCCGCATCGCTGTGCGCCCCGGCGACCGCATACCTGTAGACGGCATTGTCGTTTCCGGAATAGCCGCAGTTGACGAAAGCATGCTCACAGGCGAACCGGCCGGCGTGGAAAAGAGCCCCGGAGGCCGAGTGTCGGCCGGCACTCTTTGCACCACAGGCACACTCTCTGTCAGAGCCACTGCTGTGGGAGCATCCACAGAACTTGCCAGAATCATAGAGTGTGTGCGCGAGGCACAAGGCTCGAAAGCTCCGGTGCAGCGCCTTGTTGACCGCATAAGCCGTGTTTTCGTGCCTGCTGTCATGGCTATTTCCGCTATTACTTTTTTTGTGTGGTGGGCTTTTGGCTCCGACTCACTCCCTCTCGCCGTGCTGGCGGCGGTATCGGTGCTTGTGATTGCCTGCCCTTGTGCATTGGGGCTCGCCACACCCACGGCAGTGATGGTCGGCATAGGGCGCGGAGCACGCAACGGCATTCTTGTGAAAGAGGCTTCAGCGCTTGAACAGCTTGCAAAAGTGAATCTGCTCGCCATCGACAAAACCGGGACTCTCACGGAAGGCAAGCCCAAAGTGACCGAGATTAGCTGCAGTCAGCAGCTTCCCGAGTCTTTCATAAAAACCGTGAAGGTGCTTGAAGAGCGTTCCGCACACCCTTTGGCCAAAGCGATCTGCAGCTGGGCTGAGGATAACATATCTTCTTCGGGAAAAGAGGCATCAAATCCGGAGCCTGACAGTTTCGACTATATTCCCGGACTCGGCATTGTCGGAACAGTGGAAGGAGCGACCTGCTGGATAGGAAATGAAGCCCTTACTTCCCGACAAGGGGCAGTCATCAGCACAGAAGGGAAGGCACTGGCCGAAAAATGGAGCAAAGAGGGAGCGGGGATAGTGTTTGCCGGATGCGACGGCATGGAGCCTGTGATTTTCAAGGTTACAGACACGCTTCGCCCGGATGCGGCCCGGACTGTGGCAACGCTCAGGGAGATGGGAGTGCGCACAGTGCTTCTAACCGGCGACAGAGAGACTACCGCACGTTGCGTAGCCCGCGAGGCAGGGATTGACGATGTTGTGGCAGAGGTGTTGCCGCAAGGGAAACAGGATGTCGTGATGAAATACAAGAGGGAGGGTTATTTTGTGGCGATGGCCGGCGATGGAATCAACGATTCTCAGGCTTTGGCAGAGGCCGATGTGTCGATTGCCATGGGTGGCGGAAGCGACATTGCTCTCGAAGTGGCGCAGCTCACTGTGATGTCGGGGCGACTCAGCTACATTCCAAAAGCCATAAGCCTCTCATCCGCCACTCTGAAAGTGATACGCGAAAACCTTTTCTGGGCATTCATATATAATGTGGTGGGTATTCCTGTTGCTGCCGGTGTATTGTATCCGGCATTCGGCGTGCTGCTCTCGCCCATGATAGCATCCGCAGCGATGGCCTTTTCATCGGTGTGCGTGGTGCTGAATTCGCTTCGGCTGAATCGGATCAAGCTCTCTTGTCAGGATAAAAACTAAGACAGTCCTGCCGGAAACAAGAGGAAATCATGCACGTCCCAAATAATAGTGATTTTTCGTGAGATAGACTTTTTGGGGTCGTTTCAGGGTCAAAATGGGGTCAAAAAAGGGCGTTTTAACACTTGAAACGGACTTTTTTGGGTCACTTCACCCTTTTTTCGATTTTTTCGGCCAATCTATAAACCACGACTGAATCGCAAATGGAGATGTTGCGTTTTCCGGTTAATGACATGATATATTACTGCAAAAAGACTACAAAACAAATCCGGATAAATATCCATTGGGGAGATTATACATGATTAAACTGCAATCGAATCAAATAAAATATTACTTCCGTATGTTATAATATTATAATATAGCATTCAATCACGAGTGCCACATCTAAATCATTCTCCTCACACTCCTCTCAAGCCTCTTCATTCTCCTCTTATATTTAACACGAAAAAATCAATAAAAGAAACTATGCAATTCAAGACAAACGCAAAATGCCAGGGCTGTTCCACAGCCATTATCAATGGTGTGAAAAACCGCTTCCCTAATGCAGAACTCTCTCTCGACCTCGAATCTGCCGACAAGGTGCTCCATGTGCATGGCATACCCGAAGACGCAGAACATGCCGCACAAGTTTTGAAAACCATTGAAGAAACCGGATTCACAGGGTCATTGCTCACAAAAGAAGACAATAATCTTTAATACACCATGACCGACGCACCCGAAAACTGGGATAACCGCACACGGCGCCTCCTCGGCGACGAACGCGCCGACCGCCTCAACCAAGCCTGCATTCTAATTGTGGGGGTGGGCGGCGTAGGCGGATATGCGGCAGAGATGCTCGCGCGCTCCGGAATAGGCAGGCTCGTAATTATCGATGCCGACAATGTGGCTGAAAGCAACATCAACCGCCAGCTCATTGCCACAGCCTCCACCGTGGGAGAGCCTAAAGTGATTCTCTTCGCCGAACGTTTCCACGACATAAACCCCCGGGCTTCAATCGAGGCCCGCATGGAGTTTGTCACCTCTGAAAACGTGGAGTCGCTATTTGATGGCCACACCTACGACTATGTGATAGACGCCATCGACACGGTTGCCCCCAAGGTGGCACTGCTTGAGCATTGCCTGCTTCACAACATTCCGGTGATCTCATCAATGGGAGCCGGAGGACGTGTAGACCCTACAAAGATAGGTTATTTCGATTTGTGGGACACACGAGAAGACGGCCTGGCAAAAGCGGTGAGACGCAAGTTAAAGGCCGACGGAGTGCGCAAAAAACTCAAAGTCGTGGCAAGCACAGAGAAGCCCTGCTCCCATTCACTCATCGAGGTGGAGGCGGCCAACAAACGCACCTCCTACGGCACACTCGCCACAGTTCCGGCCATATTCGGAATTTATCTCGCCAACCACGTGATCAGAGCCTTGACCGGGGTGTGAAAAAGCCTCTTTAAAGTCCCTAAAGTCTTTAAAGTCTTTAAGGACATTAAGGTCTTTAAGGACATTAAAGTCATTAACACTACAGCCTTCCCAATGATTGAAATCAAAAACGTAACCAAGTCTTTCGGCTCTCTCACCGTGCTCCACGACATTTCCCTCACAATCCCTGAAGGTGAGATAATGGCAATCGTGGGGCCGTCTGGCGCCGGGAAGACCACGCTGCTTCAGATAGCGGGCACTCTCGACCGCCCCGATTCCGGAAGCGTGCTCTTTGACAACACCGACCTCTTTCGCCTCAAAGACCGCAAACTGTCGGAATTCCGCAACCTCAACATTGGATTCATATTCCAGTTTCATCAGCTGCTCCCGGAGTTCTCGGCCCTGGAGAATGTGGCCATGCCGGCGCTCATAGCGGGGAGGAAACGAAAAGAGGCCTTCGCCGAGGCGCAGCGCCTCCTCACCGATCTCGGCCTCTCTCAGCGCCTTGACCACAAGCCGTCGCAACTCTCCGGCGGAGAGAAGCAGCGCACGGCAATTGCGCGGGCTCTTGTCAACAAGCCGAGAGTAGTGTTTGCCGATGAGCCTACCGGCAGCCTCGACTCCCGAAACCGCGACGAAATACAGACCATTATATCCGGCCTCCGCGAATCGTTAGGCCAGACCTTCGTGATTGTAACCCACGACCCTCAGATGGCGGAAATTGCCAACCGGACAGTACACATGGAGGATGGCAAAATAATTTATTTATGATTTTTTAGCCAAGTTAATTTGGCAATGTTAGCCTTTTTGCTTATCTTCGCAGACCGAATAACAAAACAAATATTGAAATTTTTTAATTAAAACCGAAAATAAAAATGGCAGCTCCTGAAAACAATCAGAACAAGAACCAGCTTCAGATTCAACTCCGTCCTGAAATGGCCGACGGAAAATACAGCAACCTCGCAATGATCGGCCACGGCCCCAACGAGTTCCTCATCGACTTTATCTTCGCAGCTCCCGGAATGCCCCAGGCTCCCGTTGTAAGCCGTGTGATCATGAGCCCCGAAAACGCTAAGCAGCTCATGTTTGCCCTCACCGACAATGTGAAGAAATATGAGGCTCAGTTCGGCGAAATCCAGCCCCGCGGCGGCAAGAACCAGGCCATCGGCAACAACTGATAAGATATTCTTGTCTGAAAATAACATTTAAGGGTTAAGGGTCATTGCTACCCTTAACCCTTAACATTTTAGCATCTGAACACTAATCTCATACCTCCATCTTTTATGCAGAACAACCTGACCCTATACAACTCTCTGGCACGCATAAAACAGTCTTTCAAGCCTCTTCATGAAGGCCACGTGGGAATGTATGTGTGCGGGCCTACTGTGTATGGCGACGCTCATCTGGGCCACGCTCGCCCGGCAATCACTTTCGACGTGCTTTTCCGCTATCTGCGCCACCTCGGCTACAAAGTGAGATACGTGCGCAACATAACCGACGTAGGTCATCTTGAGCACGACGCCGACTCCGGCGAAGACAAGATTGCCAAAAAAGCGCGCCTCGAGCAGCTGGAGCCGATGGAAGTGGTGCAGCTCTACCTGAACCGCTATCATCACGACATGGAGGCTCTCAACGTGCTACCCCCGAGCATCGAGCCTCACGCCTCCGGCCATATCATAGAGCAGATAGAATATGTGAAAAAGATTCTCGACGCCGGATATGCCTACGAAAGCAACGGATCGGTATATTTCGATGTGGAGAAGTATAACCGCGACCATAATTATGGCAAACTTTCCGGCCGCAACATAGAAGACCTCCTCTCCACCACCCGCACTCTCGACGGGCAGGAGGAGAAGCGCAACCCTCTTGACTTCGCTCTCTGGAAAAAAGCCTCCCCCGAGCATATCATGCACTGGCCATCTCCCTGGAGCGAGGGTTTCCCGGGATGGCACCTGGAATGCTCCACTATGGGTGAGAAATATCTTGGCGAAACGTTCGACATTCATGGCGGCGGACTCGACCTCCTGTTCCCTCATCATGAATGCGAAATTGCGCAAAGTGTTGCCGCGCAAGGCCATGAAGCCGTAAAATATTGGGTTCACAACAACATGATCACAATCAACGGCAAGAAGATGGGGAAAAGCTACAACAATTTCATCACCCTCGAACAGTTCTTCGACGGCACTCACCCGCTCCTTGAACAAGCCTACGCCCCGATGGTGATTCGCTTTTTCATACTTCAGGCGCAATACCGCTCCACAGTAGACTTCTCCAACGCCGCTCTTCAGGCAGCCGAGAAGGCTCTTCAGAAAATCACCGACGGCTATCGCCGCCTGCAGAACCTTCTTCCGGCTGAAAAGTCGAGCATAGAGGTTCCCGACTTCCTCACAACCTGCTATGAGGCAATGGACGATGACCTCAACACTCCGCAGGTTATCGCTCAATTGTTTGAAGCATGCAAGATCATCAACGCGGCATCCGATGGCAGCGTGAAGCTCTCGGCTGAAGACATCACGAAACTTCGCCACCTCTTCGATGTGTTCCTCATCGAGCTTCTCGGCGTGAAAGTTGGCAACGAGGGCGAAAATGCAGGGGCCGCCAAAGCTTATGAAGGCGCAGTAGACCTTCTGATGGAAATTCGCAAGAATGCCAAGTCGCAGAAAGACTGGGCAACATCCGACCTTATACGCGACAAACTCGCCGACCTCGGCTTCAATGTGAAAGACACCAAGAACGGTGTCGAATGGAGCCTTAAATAAAATGGAGCCTTAAATAATATGAACAGTATGGAGCAGCCGATGAAGCTGCTCCATATTTTTTTGCGTGATTTGCACAGAATGGAGTAATTTAAGGGAGTTAAACAAAAATATGTTTTTAAACATAAAAATTAACCTTAATTATATATCACTGATTGTCAAATCGTTATGGGGGGGGTAAAACGATTCCTGCATTTTTCATTTGTAAAGACAAAACTTGTTGCAAATTACATTTCCGTTAGTTAATTTTGTGAGCGAGAATGTGAGTAGGCCTAACACTCACTCTCACCACTACTTAATTATTTTGGAGGAGGAAGCCCGAATTCAGGAAAAGATAAGACTTGACTTGCGAATGTGTGCCACAGACCACAATGGCACACATTAGAGGGGCGGCCACAGAGACCGCCCCTCTTTCTTATTCTCTCACCCTCTTTCTTATTCTCTCAGGAGAACATATTTCTCAGGAGAACATATTAACGTAAAAACGCCGGCTTGAAGCAATATTTTCAAGTCGGCGTTTTCTTATAAAGGCCGTATTATGCGGCTGACGGATTGATTATTTAAGCGGTTTGATGTCAAGTTTCACAGGCTTGATCATGTTCTCTGGAGCAAGAACTGTGTCAAGATCCTCTTTTGTAAGGATGCCGTGCTCAAGAACGAGATCATAGACGCTGCGGCCTGTCTCCAAAGCCTCTTTCGCAATCTTGGTAGAATTCTTATAGCCGATCACAGGGTTGAGGGCAGTGACAAGGCTGATGCTGTTGTGAACCTGTGCGCGGCAATGTTCCGGATTGGCGGTGATGCCGTCAACGCAAAGGGTGCGGAGTGTGTCGAAACCATTTGTCATAAGGTCGACCGACTCAAAGTCACACTGTGCCATTACAGGCTCCATGGCGTTGAGTTCCATCTGTGCAGCCTCACCTGACATTGTGACACAAAGCTCGTTGCCGATCACCTTGTAGCAAATCTGGTTCATTACCTCCGGAATTACCGGATTCACCTTGCCGGGCATGATTGAAGAGCCGGGCTGACGGGCAGGAAGATTGAATTCGCCGAGACCGCAGCGCGGGCCACTGGCAAGCAGGCGGAGGTCGTTGCAAATCTTGTTCATCTTCACAGCCACACGCTTCAAGGCAGATGCGTAGCCCACAAGGCATGATGTGTCGGAAGTGGCGCCCACAAGGTCGTCAGAGAGCTTGATATCCCAGCCTGTGATCTCAGCGAGGGCAGCCACACACTTCTCTGCATATCCCGGCTCGGCGCAGATGCCTGTGCCGATGGCAGTCGCGCCCATGTTGACAGTCAGGAAATCGTTGGCAGCCTCGTCAAGGTGCTTGATTTCATCTGTCAGTATTGATGCGAACCCGTGGAAGGTCTGGCCCAGAGTCATCGGCACTGCGTCCTCAAGCTGGGTTCGGCCAATCTTTATGATATTGGCAAACTCCTCCGCTTTTCTGAGGAATGCGTTGATAATCTCACGGTAGTGCTTCAAAAAGCGCAGGTGAGCGAAATACATGCCGATATGAATGGCTGTAGGATAGGCATCGTTGGTTGACTGAGCGCAGTTCACGATGTCGTTGGGTGAGCAATACTGATACTCGCCACGCTTGTGGCCCATGATTTCGAGAGCACGGTTGGCAATCACCTCATTTGCGTTCATGTTGGTTGTTGTGCCGGCGCCGCCCTGAATCATGTCAACAGGGAACTGGTCATGGAATTTGCCGTCGATAATCTCCTGGCAAGCCTGCTCTACGGCGTCAGCCTGCTCCTTGGTGAGAAGGCCAAGTTCAAAGTTGGCACGGGCTGCCGCCTGCTTGGTTATGGCCAGGCCCTTTATAAACTCGGGATACTCGTTGAGATGAAATTTGCTGATTTTGAAATTTTCAATACCGCGCAGAGTCTGAACTCCGTAAAGTGCGCATTCAGGCACCTCGATAGGGCCGATAAGGTCGGATTCAACGCGGAATCCTTTTTTGCAATTGGTCTCCATGATAACGTATTTTAAATGGTATCTAAGGTTATCGGCATACGGAGCGGACACTCCGTATGCCTCGAACTGTTCAATTCTACAAAATTACAAAAGTTTTCTCAAGTAATGTGTAAATGAAATAATAAATTTTTCATCACCATCACAAGAGCCGTTCTATCCTTTTATTCAAAAAACGATTGATTACGGCAACATTTGTTTATATATTGACAACAAACGAAGACCAAAATAATCTTCATTCGAATTGAAATAGTAAGACGTTATTCAAACTTCTACACATTATTTAAGGTTATTAATTCAAGTTAACCTTAAATTTGTTAGGGCTGACTCAAATCAACCCTCTCATTGTAACCAAAAACACAAAACACTATGCTATTTCAGTTACTATTCGTTCTCGCGGCTATAATAGTCGGAGCCAGGCTCGGAGGCATCGGCCTCGGAGTCATGGGTGGCGTAGGAATGGCGATACTCGTCTTTTTCTTCGGGCTTGAGCCAACCTCGCCCCCTATTGACGTGATGCTGATGATTGCGTCTGTTATTTCTGCCGCCGCTGCCATGCAGGCCGCCGGCGGCCTCGACTATCTTGTGAGCGTGGCCGAGAAGCTGCTTCGCAAGAACCCGTCGAGAGTGACAATAATAAGCCCGTTTGTCACTTATCTGTTCACATTCGTGGCCGGCACAGGACACGTTGCATATTCCGTGCTCCCGGTGATTGCCGAAGTTGCCACAGAAACCAAGATTCGCCCTGAGCGGCCTCTCGGCATCGCCGTCATCGCTTCGCAGCAGGCCATCACGGCAAGCCCGATTTCTGCGGCCACAGTGGCTTTGCTCGGTCTGCTGACCGGTGCGGGAATCACCCTTTTCGACATTCTGAAAATAACAATCCCCGCCACTCTTATCGGAGTGCTTGTCGGGGCGTTGCTGTCGAAGCGTGTCGGCAAGGAACTTATTGACGACCCCGAATACCAGCGCAGGGTGAAAGAGGGCATGATCGAAGAGAACGACAAGCCGGTGAACAAAATCAAGAACCCGGCCAAAGCAAAATTGTCGGTGTGCATATTCCTCCTGGCTACTGTGCTGATTGTGCTGTTCGGGTCTATACCATCTATGAGACCCTCTTTCAACGGCACTCCGATCGACATGCCGGCAATCATTGAGATTCTCATGCTCACCGCTTGTGCCATCATGCTTCTCTGCACCCGCACAAACGGAATCGCCCCCACTCAGGGGAGTGTGTTCATCGCAGGTATGCAGGCTGTGATTGCAATATTCGGAATTGCATGGATGGGAGACACTTTCATCAACGGAAACCTCGCCGCCATCACCGGCCCTATCGAAGGGATCGTGAAGAGCATGCCCTGGCTGTTTGCAATCGCACTGTTTGTGATGTCGATTCTTCTCTATAGCCAGGCTGCCACCGTGAGGGCAATCATGCCTCTCGGAATAGCACTCGGAATCAGCCCTATGATGCTGATTGCCTTGTTCCCGGCTGTAAACGGATATTTCTTTATCCCCAACTATCCAACAATCGTGGCGGCCATAAACTTCGACCGCACCGGCTCAACCCATATAGGGAAATGGATTCTAAACCACTCGTTCATGATGCCGGGGCTTGTGGCTTCCATTGTGGCAATAGGGGTCGGCCTGCTGCTGATCCAGATATTCTGACCCCAGGCAACTCAAAGGCCCGTGCCGGATTCCCGGCAAACAAAACGGCACGGGCCTTATATTAGCCGGGAAATACTCTATATTCTTATTCCACTCCCTTATAATTCATTGCGCTATGAAACACACAAACTATATGCTGACACTGCTCCTCATCTCCCCTTTTGCAGCCTATGCACAGAATCAGGAAGCCACTACCGCGCCCGAAGAAAAAACCATTTTCGAGGAGGTAACTAAAATCCAAAAGAAAACAGACAAGTTCAATCTCTATCTTAATATGCACGGAGATTTCAACGCCCAGTGGACGGGGAACCATTTCGACGACGGAAAATTCGAGATGAACCAGCTCCGCATTGAGATGAAAGGGCAAATTAACGACTGGCTGAGCTATCGCTACAGACAGCGCCTCAACACCGGCGACAGCCCTGCCGGTTATCGCGACAATGTGCTGAAAAGCATTGACTACGCCATGATTGGCGTGACTGTGAAAAAGTTTCAGTTCTTCCTCGGAAAACAGTGCGCCGCATACGGAGGCATTGATTTCGACAGAAACCCGATTGAGATTTATCAGTATCCCGAGATGATTCAGACTTGGAACAACTTCCTCACCGGCATAAACGTGTCATATAACATAACCCCGCGCCAGCAGATACAGCTGCAGATGTTAAATTCCCTCACAGGCACCACCGAAGAGATGTATGGCAAGTTTGAAAGGGCTAAAATGCCTATGGTCTACACGCTCAACTGGAACGGCAACTTCAACGATGTGTTCAAGACCCGGTGGTCGGCATCGTTCATGAACGAGACAAGGGGCGAGCATCTATACTTCTTCGCCATCGGCAACGAATTCAAAATCACAGAGAAATTTGGAGGATATGTCGACTGGATGTATTCTCGCGAAGGCGTCGACCGCCATGGTGTCATGACCAATATCGTGCAAGGCAGCGAGCATGAGCGCAACACCACCAAGACCGACTATATGTCGGTGGTGCTACGCCTCAACTATCGCTTCCTTCCGGCCTGGAATCTCGTGGCTAAAGCAACCCTCGACACCGCCGGAATCTATGAGACTCACGACGGCATCAACAAGGGAAACTATTGCACAACCTGGGGATATGTAGGGGGCGTGGAGTATTATCCTTTCAAGGACCGCAACCTCCATTTCTTCGCAGTCTACATGGGCCGGACCCACAACTACACATCCAGGGCAAAGGCGTTAGGAAACACCGACTATTCCACCAACAATCTTTCTGTCGGATTCATCTGGGCCATGCCGGTGTTCTGAAATCAGGCCGGGCAACTCCGGCAATCAGTCTTTCCAATCGCCGTTGGCTTTTATCAGATTTATAAGTTCGTCGATAGCCTCTGCACTCGGAATATTCTTTTTCACAAGAGTCTTCCCTTTGTAGAGGCTCACTTTGCCGGGGCCTGCGCCCACATAGCCGTAGTCGGCGTCGGCCATCTCTCCGGGGCCGTTGACAATGCAGCCCATCACGCCGATTTTCAATCCCTTCAAACCTGATGTGGCCTCCTTCACCTCTTTGAGCGTCTTCTGAAGGTCGAACAATGTGCGGCCACAGCTCGGGCAGGCTATATATTCTGTCTTGCTGACGCGAAGACGCGCCGCCTGAAGCAGGCCGAGAGCCACGGAGTTGACCTCTTCGAGCGAAAACGCCGGAGCATCAATCACAATTCCGGAGCCGTAGCCGTCCAGCAGCAGCGGGCCGAAATCTGCGCCGGCCTTTATCTGAAAGTCCTCGAGGTCGTTATCTTCATATCCGAGGCTTATAAACACCGGATTCTTCCCTCCGAGAGCCACAAACCTGTCGATCCACGAGGCAATCTCCCCGACGCGGTTGGCATTGTGCGACGTCACCACCACAGGAACTGTGTCGCCAAGCAGGACAGGCTCCTCAGAGGCGTCAACCTTATGCCAAGCCCCCGGCACTGATGGGAAGTCAAGACCGGCCACAAGAGGCCAGCCTACATTCTCAAAACCCGGCACACCCGCCGAGCGGCCTCGGGACGCCCCATCAAGAACTGTGTCAGGCTCTACCACAGTGTCATGCCCCTCGCGCCCTACGATATATTCACGCAGTTTAACGGCCACGGGAATCTCCTTCTCAGGGTCTTCCGTGAGCGAAACCCGGATTGTGTCGCCAATGCCTTCAGATAGCAGCGTGCCGATTCCCACGGCGCTCTTTATTCGTCCGTCTTCGCCGTCGCCGGCCTCGGTCACGCCAAGATGAAGCGGGAAAGACATCCCTTCCTCATTCATCTTGCCTGCAAGCATCCTCACGGTCTCAACCATGACCACCACATTTGATGCCTTTATGGAGATGACGATGTTGCTGAAATCCTCATCGCTACACACGCGCAGGAACTCCATCACAGATTCCACCATTCCGGCCGGGGTGTCGCCATAGCGGCTCATTATCCTGTCGGACAGCGAGCCGTGGTTCACTCCGAGACGCACGGCTGTGGAGTGCGCCTTGCAGACATTAAGAAACGGCACAAGTGTGTCGCGAATCTTTTCAACCTCCGAGGCATATTCCTCATCGGTGAATTCAAGTTTTTTGAATGTGCGGGCGGCATCCACGAAATTGCCGGGATTTATGCGCACTTTCTCACAGGTCTCCGCGGCCTTGAACGCCGCATTCGGATTGAAATGCACATCCGCCACCAAGGGCACGTCACACCCGGCCGCATCGAGACCCTTACGGATTTCCGCCATGTTCTCGGCCTCGCGCACACCCTGGGTGGTGAGACGCACAATCTCTCCGCCGGCCTCTGCTATGCGGATAGCCTGCGCCACACTCCCCTCGGTGTCGAGGGTAGACGTGTTGGTCATTGACTGAACTCTGATGGGATTCTCGCCTCCTATCTCTACGTTTCCGGCTTTCGCCACACTGCTTTTGCGTCTGAAATAATTATATCTTGACATGTGAGTCTTGTTATTTTTAATAGTTGCTTAAGGCGCAACGGCTCCTTAATGATAAAAATTCAGTTTCCGCCGCCGGGACTCTGATTTCCCCGGCTCATCTTTTTGCCATGCAAACTCCGCTCAACACATCGTGAGGAAAAACACGGAGCAGAACCCCACGGCATAGCCGGCAAGCACCTGCCACACCGTGTGGCGACCGAGCCACACACGCGCCGAGCCGAGCAAACCCGACACAATTATCGACGCTATGAGCCAGCCAAACAGTTCCGGCCGGGCGAATCCGTCTTTTTCTATACATATGAGCAGTGCCACAATCCCCGCTATCCCGGCCGCATGAGAAGAAATCTTCCATTTGAAATTTATTATCATGTTGACCAGAGCGGCCACTGCTCCTCCGGCAAAGAAGAGCGACAGCCACGACGGCGCACCTTTTGCAGCCATAAACCATGCTGTTCCGCCAAAACACACCACCGTCATAATATACGGAATCAGGCGCTCTTTACGCCCGTTAAGGCCAAAATCGTCTACAAGCCCCATTTTCTTGAGCAAGACCACCATAATCATCGGCACCACAAAGTTGATTCCGGCAACAATGAGCGTGAATATAACCCTCATGCCCATTGGAGCCACATCGAGCACAGAAAGAGAGAAGGAAAGAATAAGACCATAGACGGGCATGAGAAGCGGCACAAACACCCACGACAGAATGTTTGAAATCACCGTGACCACTTTCTCTCCTTGATATTCCCCATCATCTTTGGAACGAGGGCGGGACTCCTGCTCCTTATGCGGCGCCGGCTCTTTTCTCTCCGGCTCTTCGGGTGAAGGCGCCGGCGAAGGGGAACCGAAAAGCCCGGTGTCGCGCCTGTTGAGGCTGAATGAATCATCCTCCCCTTCAGGGCGAGGCACCTCCGGATAATATGACGACGTGTCGATTGGCATTGGCTTTATATGTTTTGGCTGTTTATTTATTTCTTTTCGGCGTCGCTGTCCGCCTTAGGATTCTTCCGCGCCCCTCTCTCCTTCACGGCATCAAGAAACCGCGCCGGCACAGGAAGCTCGAAGTGCATGTCTTTGCGGGTGACAGGGTGGGCGAAGCGCAAAGTGCGCGCATGAAGGCAAAGGCGGTGTAGCCTGCTGCCTTTGGCTCCATATTTCTTGTCGCCTGAAATCGGGTGGCCCATCTCAGAGGCATGAACGCGAATCTGGTTCTTTCTCCCGGTGTCGAGCGAAAACTCCACAAGCGACAGGCCGCTGCCGCGCTTGAGCACATTAAACCGGGTCAGGGCAAGCCTCCCCTCGTCGGGATTGTTTGTGGAATAGACCACAAACTGTGAATTTTCGGCAAGGCGGCTTTTTACGAATCCGCTGTCTTCCTCCACATAACCCTCCAGAAGCGCCACATAAAGGCGGTCGAGCACCATGTTATTCCAGTTATGCCTCAACGTTTCCTGCGCAACCTCGCTTTTGGCAAACATCATCAGCCCGGTGGTGTCGCGGTCGAGGCGATGCACCACAAACAACTTGTTGGCCGGGTTCTGCCTCTTGACATAATCTCGGAGAATGTCGTAGGCTGTCTCATCTTTATGATGGCTCTGTGTGCTCACCGACAGGAGGCCGTAACCTTTGTTTACCACTATCACATCGTCATCTTCATACACAAGCTGAAGCCTCGGGTGACGAAGCACCACAAACGGGCGCGCGAGGTTCACACTCGCTTCCGCGCCTGGAGAAACAGGGGCGTCAAAGGCAGTAGTCACCTCTCCCCCGGCCATGATGTGGCCATGGCGCAGCAGAGCCTTCAGGTCGGTGCGGCTCTTATCCGGCATTCTCTCTGCCACAAACTCAAGGAGCCGGCGCGGCTCGGCTGATTCATTGACAAAGGTGACAATCCGGTCAGGCCGGAAATTATTCGGTGTGTCGTGATGTCTGTTCTTTCGCATCTTCTATGCTTTTACAACAATAATCTTTTATTATCGGTTATTACTGATTCAATTTTATTTTATTTCAATCCCATGTCACTGCTCTAATCAGCCGCCACAGCCTTGCGCAGGAGGAGATGTCCGAACCTGCAGTAAAGACATTTCCTGGTGTCGCAATACTCCTTCCTTAAATGAATAAGAGCCTGCGAGCGGAGAGCGTCGGAAGCTCTCATTCCGAGAGCGCCCCATTCTCTTGTGATGATGTTGTTTTCAGCCGGCAGCATCGAAAGGATGTCGAGCGCTCTTTCAGCCATGTCGTAATCCCCCCTCATCGACCCATAGGCATACACAAGCGGCGCCACAGCATTTATTATCAGAAGAGTGACGCTCGCTTCAGAGAGAGTGTCGGCTGCTGAACGCGCCTCCGTGTCGAATGAGAAATGGTCATGCCAATATCCGTCGAGCCTCCATGAAAAGAGGCCCCTGAGAGCATCAATGTCGGATCCGCAGCCTGTCATCTTTGAGAACATTGCAAAACCTCCCTCGCACGCTTTCGACAGAAATGCAATGCGGCGGTGCGGGAAATTCTGAGGCCTTGTCCGCGCATATTTCCACATCGACCCACGCATGGGGCGAAGGCCATATTTTCTTGCCAGAAAATAATATTCTCTACAGAGAAGCTGATAATACTCGTCAAAAATATGCAGAGAGGAGTCGAGCATCCCGGCCTGGCCGAACAACAGGGCCTGCAGCTGCAGAGGGTTGTCGGAATGATGGTGAAGCACCCTTAGCGGCAGCGACCTGGCCAGAAGCTCGAAGGGCTCCCCGTTGAGGCCGAAACCGAGTGCGCGGGCAATCATCACAAAACAAGCCTGCTCCCAGTCGAAACCGGTGGTTTCAAGAATGGCGGCCACTCTTTCACCTTTCGTCTGAATCCGCTCCACCGACAGCGACTCAAGCCAGTCGGTGACCGCAAGCGAGTGAAGACCCGCGAGCATATTGCCGCATCTCACGCTGTCGATTCCCGACGACAACGACAGAAATGTCCTGTAGAAACCCTCCGGCATGGCGATCTCCGCCTGAGGCACGAGAGAGCCGTCGGGGCGGTGGATTCTGCGGTCGGACAGGCCCACCACATGAAGTATCACATTGTCATAGGCAGGGTCGGAGTCATGGCCGTGGCGAAACCAGTCGGAAGCCCTGACATGAATCTCCACATTGCCGGCCCATTCCGTGCCGCCTATCTTTATCTTTGAATTAAAAAAATCCGGGCCGGAGTCGGTGTTATGGCGACCGGGGTCGATCACCTCAACCTCCGCGCCGTCGGCATCGGTGAGTTTCCGGCCGAACATTCGCGACATCCAAAGATAATGATACAATTTCTCCATTGAAAAAAATAAGACTCCCTTATGCGCCATATCTTCTCCGGCTCACTCAGCAATCAAGCCTGAAAGATAAAACGCAAGCCTTACTCAATGCAAATTTACACATTTTCTATTTAATAATTGTTAATTCCTTAAAAAATCACTTGTGGCATTTGGTTTTTTTATTGATTTAGCCTTATCTTTGCATAGTGTTTTTCATAGTATAATTAAGATTAAGGTTTGAGCCTGTCACTTTGGGAAAAGCGACAGGCTTTTTTATGTCCGCAAGGCACCTCTTGCACCGGCACGACACCCCCACAAAAAAACCGGAGGCATACACCCCCGGCACCTAAAACATATTCGCTTATGAATTAACAATAAACTATTTACAACTCTTATTGACATCTTATTCACATAACACTTACACATTATCCTCTATCGGCATGAAATGCTGATAAGGATGTGAGCAAGCCGGGCATTTCTTCGGCGGCTTTTTCCCTTCAAAGATGTAGCCGCACACAAGGCACTGCCATTTAATCGGTTTTTCGCGTTTCCACACTTCACCCTTTTCTATTCGCTCCCTCATGAGGTCAAAACGCTCTTTGTGGTGATTCTCAATGGCTGCGATAGCGCGGAACACCTCGGCGATGTCGGCGAACCCCTCTTCATCAGCCACCTTGGCCGATTCGGTGTATTGCTCAACGCCCTCTTTCTCCTCTTCTGCAGAAGCCACTTTCAGGTTCTCTACCGTAGGCGAAAGAATGCCGGGGTCTACACTCACGGGGTCTGTGACAACAGGCCCGTTGGTGAGATATTTCAGGAATATCTTGGCGTGGCGAAGCTCGTTGGCCGCTGTCTCGTTAAAGATGTTCGCATACTGGAAATATGATTCTTTCTCAGCGCTCTGGGCGAAATATGTATATCGTGCATAGGCTGTAGTTTCAGCCACAAAGGCATTCGCGAGATTTTTCTCGGTTTTAGTGCCTTTCAAAGATTTGGTGTCTGCCATAGTAGTTTGTTTTTTATAATTTCATCTACATATTCAACAAGCCGCAATGAAAATAGTTTGGTGATTACCTCTATTTTATATATATTCGCGTCATGACAGAGAAAATCACCGCATTTGTGCTCGACGTGACGCGCCACAATGACCGCCACAATGTAGTCACCCTCTATTCCAGGACACGAGGGCGCATATCTTTCCTTTCCCCTTGCGGCTCAGGCAAAAGCGGCAAACTGCGGCAGGCACGCCTCCTGCCGCTCGCCGTGATTGACGCCGACATCAATTTCCGCCAGACCTCAGAACTACAGAAACTGGGGGCATTCTCGCTTCATCATGTGTGGAGCGACATATATTTCCATCCTGTAAAGCGGCTGGTGGCTCTCTTCCTTTCCGAGTTTCTCAACAGGCTGCTGCGGGCATCAATGCCCGACGAGGCTTTGTGGGACTATATTTTCAATTCTCTTTCCCTTCTCGACAGGATGGAGAAGGGGGTGCCTGATTTCCACATAGCGTTTCTGTCTTCGCTTCTCCCTTTTGCGGGCATTCAGCCCGACCCCTCCGACTTCAGGCCGGGGTGCGTGTTCGACATGCAGGCCGGGGTCTTTACAAGCCGTGTGCCTCCTCATCGCGACTTCGCCGAAGGGAGAGCGGCATTCATGGCCTCGCTGCTGTGCCGGATAAATTTTGCCAATGTCAGAGCCCTTCGGCTTAACGGAGAGCTGCGCCTCCGGCTGCTTGAAGGGCTGTTGCGCTATTACGCCATACACTATCCGGGCACAAGCAACCTTAAATCGCTCGATGTTATGCACGAACTCTTCACATAAGTTTAAGTTAAAATTATTATTTTAACACCATATCCGTCATTTTAGCATTATGTCAGTCATTAAAAGAGTTTTAGAAATTACTCCCCCTTTTATATTCCGCAAAACATGGAGTAACACTTCATCGGGTTGCATTTTGCAACCAAAATCAGTCTCATAACCTCAATATCAGTTTATTAACAAGCGTTAAATCTGATTTTTGAGTCTCATTTTTTCGATAAAAAATTTTTTTGAAATATATTTCTGTATTAACTTTGCACCGTGTTTTTCATGGTATTAGATTTAAGGTTAGAGGATTAGTTGTCGAGAGACAATTAATCTTTTTGTTTTATGCCGTGTATGGCTACAAAAAATAAGGCAACCGTCGCAGCCTTATTGCGGAAACCCACGGCTACGACGGTTGTCTGAGACCACATAATTCAACGCGCCATTTTAAATGCGCGCCCGTTCACATTGACAATGACAATTCTCTCTTCCTCCGGCACTCTCACCGTGGCAGAGCCTTCTGCATATCCTTTATAGATGACATGGCCGTCGGCCCCTATAACCCGGACAAACGACCGGGAAGGAACTCCGGATATTTCCAGCAAGTCGCCATGCAGACTGCAGCTTACATCATCTGACGCACCGACGGCTGAGATTCCGGAATATTCGGGAACATCGGAAATGGCGCAGTTCTCGACTGCCCCGGTGACGGAATTGACAATACATGCTATCACATGGAGACGGTTCTTGTCGACAGACAGTTCCTCCCCCATAAGATTGCGAATATCGGAAACCCTGAACTCATAATGATGTCCATATTCTTCAGACATGGCTACATCTCCGGGAAGGCTTCCTTCCATACCATCCGCATCTGTAGCCGAGACCACAACCCCGTCAAATCTCATATCGGCCACATGACGCGGCAAGTCTACCAGTGAGGCCAATTCGGTGTTGTCATACCCCTCCTGCCCGGAATAATAGTTGCTCTGCATCCACAGGGGGCCTTCGCCATGCAACCCGTCAGCTGTGAGAATATATGCCACACGATAAGGAGATGTGGAATAACGGCGCACAAAGCTGACTCTGGAATCTACGTCAATCACATCTTTATCACTGTCAGACCATTGCGCCTTTAATGATATAAAGCCGGTAGTGCCAACTGATTGCGCCTGCCTCCAGGCCTCCCCTATTCCGTCATCCGCAGTCACGGCTGTCTCTGCGGAAAGTCCGTTGTAGGGGTCCACAAACAGTGTACGGTCAATATATGCCGACGGAGCCAGCGCGTCGTCAGAAGGAAGGGCGTCGACCGTGGCCATGGGGTCTTCACCTTTATGATAGACGGCATAGACAAAACTGTCAGGATACAATGCCGACATACGCTCCATACCCACAGCTCCACGCGGGCACCATCCGCACCATACGCCGGTGTATTCCTCCACCAAAGGAACGCGTTGCGGAAGATAAGGATAAGAGTAAGCACGGCTTTCCATACCGGGATTATACGACCGGTTCTCCACCCCGTTGACAATGCTCACCCTGAAGCTGTAAGGGCTGTCCCCGGGATTTGAATCCAACTGCAAAGACAGTGGGATTTCAACGTCCCTGAAATATTCAGGCTCCAAAGGTATGGGGAAATCAATGCGTCCCTCAATCGTGGAAGCGCCGACTTCTGCCACATATTCTATCGACTTGACCGCCTCAAAGCCGTGATTCCTGATTATTACCTTCGAATCACAAACCTCCCCGTGCAATCCCCCAAGCTCAGGGAGCTGAGAAACTGACACGGCGTCAGCATGGAAATCCCCCTCAAGAGTGAGCTGCATATCGGCGGCATATGGCAGGCCGTAATCACCCCATTTCTTATATTTACGCGAGGAATGCACATAAAAACGCCCGGAAGCGCCTATCTCCGCCACATTGACCGGCTCGGAAGTGCCGTCCACAATGTCATTGACCGTGAAAGAATAGCCCACATACACACCCTCCGCAGGAATAACATAAGGCTCACTGAACACAACAGAAAGCCACCCATCCTCGGAGACTGCGTCTATCTCGCAGATGTCAGGGCGGGTTTCCCCTCCAGACAGTTCAAGCACCGAGGCAAGCCACACCGAACAGTCTGAAATCCCTTCCGACACAAGCGGTATCGACACCCCTTTAATCAGACTTCCCGTCAGCGACCCGTCGCACACAAAAGCCGCCACATCATAGCTCTCCGCCTTTCCTGTGCCCCACGGCCTTATGTCGCCGTAAGCCGGGTTTACAACCATTTCAGTCTGTGCCCTCATCGGACACAGACTGAAACATATAAGTAATGATGAAATAAATTTCCTCATCACATCACAACTTTTGAGGTCTTAAGACTCCCGTCGGAATAACGCACAATCCTGATAGAGATACCTCCTCTGACAGGACGTTCAATCCGCACGCCGCCAAGATTGTAGTATTCTACTGAAACCACTTCGGCAGAAGCCTCCACATCCGGTATGCCAACAATAGTGCCGTCGTCATACACTATGTCGGAATATTCCCTTGTGCCATCACGGTTGACATAAATCGAACGGACACCTATATGTTCGAATCCTACAGCGTATATTACCGCCTCGCAAAGGTCGCCCCAGTTGTAAATCATAGAGTCCTCATAGGAATATGGAACGTCGGTCATAGGCTCGTCAAGGTCGGGGTATTCATCCGGATAGAATATGTATGGCTCTCCGTCAATGTAAAGGTTATAGTAGAGTCGTGAGGTCTCGAGCAAGCGTCCGTCGACAGAATTGAGCGGTATGCAATAAGAGACCCCTCCGAAACCATACTCTTCATAATAATCCCAACTCAGAATCTCCGGATTGTCAGGAGTCATGGGGGTGTCCATATCCTGCCATATAAATTCCGGATAAGCATATCCTTCCATCAGGAATATCGAGCCGGCGATTGTGCTGAAAGCAAACCCGAATCCGTCGGGACACTGCATCACGCGCTGTTCCGCGTCGTATGACACCCTGACAGTCGGTATGCTGCTGAAAATATATGGCTCTGAATCATCTTCCGACGACTCTATCAGCTCGGCAGGATGGAAGAAGGCGTAATGCTGCAGCCTATTGTCCTCTCCCAGATATTGCGGACCGTCGAATACCACTTCCCCGTCCTCGAGACGCCCCTTTAAAGTGGCCTGGGGTGAAGAGGAAAGCATACCCCGGATATATACGTCTTCGTCACAGAAGGCTATATCCACGAAACGTGGCTCCGCATCCGACACAAGAATCCATTTCTCCGTCTCAGCGCCTTCAGGCATCACCACAGGAGTGTCGTCAACCTTTGTCATGACGATTCCCGAGTCGGCGAATCCGGTCCAGCCAAGCACACTCTTCTCCTCGCCGGTAACCTCATCGGCCACTCTCTTTTCAAGCAGCATGCCTATGAAACTGTCACCATCCATTTTGATGCCACCTTCGGAAACCGTGAAAGTGATGACGGGATCCACAAGATCCATCTCCATCTTGGAATTGGTGCCGTCGTTTGTATAAGTCAGTTTGAAGGCATAGTAATTGTCAGTGACTGTAAGTATGCCTTCCGGGTCGTTCTCCCAGTCTGGATAAGTCTCCTCATATATTTTCTGAGGGAATGTGACCTGAATCTTATCCCCCTCCATCTCTCCGACAAGATATGTCTGAGTGTCGTAGCCGCTGAACGGATTCTTTATATACACCTCACCGTTATCACCCCACACCACATGAGAGATGCAGCCGAAATCTGCGCTCTTGTAAAGGCCTCCATAATAATCAAGGCCAAAGAAAATCGAGTTGCGTGAATATTTCTCATCCTCACCCTCCGGCTCTGTCACGATCGGGAGGTCTGAAAGGTTGTCGTAGTCCACCTTTAGCGGGGACACATTTGCCGGGACTTTTCTCACGGCAATCCCCGGGATTTCTGTGGCAAATGCGGCTCCTGACGAGAAGAGGAGCGTCGCCACGGTCATGATGTAAAGATTCTTCATATCTCAATATTTTTGTGTTAAATTTACCGTTTCCGATACGGTTGCAAAAGTATTACTTTATTTGCAAAATCAGGCTGTTTTGACTGATTTTAAATTTTAATTTCAGGAAAATGAAACAAAATGCACTATTTTTCAATGTCCACACATAACCCGGCCTGTTACGTTACGGTCTTTTGCGTCCACTCAAGAGCTCCGGAATCGCTATATGCGCCGGCCATACACGGGCATACGGATAAACCGGGGAATTGGTTATTGTTGAGAAAAGTATTATTTTTGCCGTTGATTTAAATTCAGCATCCCAATGAAATCATTCCTGCTTTTTATAATAGGGACATTATTTACATCTCTGGCTACACACTCCCAGTCTCCAGTGTCAAGCCATCTCGGTTCCCTCGACTCAATATCCTCCCTTCCTACCGAACTGGTCGCTGAAAAAGGAGAACGACTTTTCAATGAAGGGGAATATGACCGGGCGCTCCCTTTTTTTACAGTTGTGTGCCGCAGATACGACGGGGACGCCGACAAAAAGACACAGGCGCTGTTTGCCACAGCATATGAACGTTACGGCAACATTCTTTACAGAAAAGGCGCATACGCCCTGGCCATGGACGCATATCTGCAGGCCCGCAAAATAGCAGAGAAACATTCCCTTGGCGGAAATATGGCCAGCTCATATGCCCGTATCGGCAACATTTATGCCTCTTGCGGCGATTACGAAGGAGCCATCAGCTTCTATCAGAAGGCTCTGTCACGGGAAGATGTCAAAAAGAACCACGATTTATACTCAATGATTCTAAATAATCTTTTCGCCACAAACCTTCTTGGAGGGAATGTCTCGGAGGCCAAGCGTTATCTCGAATCATATAAAAATGAGCTGACACGAAACAGAGGGAATTTCCGTCATGAGTTTGATGTGCTGCTTGCGGAAGGGATGCTTAACGATGCCGCCGACGAGCCGCTGAAGGCGATGGAATATTTCCGGAAGGCACTGCATTGCGCAAAGACCTACAATCTTCCCCCGCTCTGCGAAGGCTCGGCATATTCTTCCCTTGCATCTCCTTATGAAAAGACCGGACATCCCGATTCTGCGATAATCTGTCTGAAAGCCGCCTGCGACATCGCCGACAGCATCGGAAACGGAAGGCTCGTCGTGGAGTCGCTGCGGGAGATAGCCCGCGTGTTCGAAGCCAGGAATATGCGCGATTCAGCTATGGAATACCGGTCGAAATATCTGAGCATGGCCGACACAATAGCATATCAGGAAGAAGTGAACAAACTTAAAAGCAGCCAGATGCTTTATGAACTCGACCAAAGCGCCTTCACAATCAAAAGCCTGAACGATGAAAGGGAGACCCAGCGCAAGGTGACGGCGGTAGTCACAGTGGCGGCTGTGTTGTGCGGACTGATGCTGATAGTGCTGGTGCGGCAGAACAAGAAACTGCGAAACGCATGGACAGCTCTCTATGAACGGAACTCCCGACATCTGCTCGATGAAATAAAATATAAGAAGACAATCCAGGAGTATCAAAAGGCTATCAGGGAAATTAACGAGCCTTCCGTACCGGAAATCCCGGCCTCTGCAGAACCGGAAGTGGCCGACGGCATCTCCGGGAAAGACGAGACCACACGCAAGGCAATACTCGACACTGCGACAAGAGAGAGAATCGCCTCTGACATAAATCTTTTTATGGAAAACACTGATGAATACTGTTCGCCCGAATTTAACCTCGACCGGCTTGCCTCGGCTATAGGGAGCAATCCACGATATGTCTCGGAGGTGGTGAATGTGGTCTTCCAGAAGAATTTCAGGGCATGGCTGAACGAATACCGCATAAAACAAGCAATGCTCCGTCTCGAAGACACGGAGCATTATGGCAACTACACAATCAAAGCCATCTCCGAGAGTGTAGGCTATAAGTCGCAGGCCACGTTTATTTCTGTGTTCACCAAGCTCACAGGCCTGAAGCCGCGCATTTATCAGAAACTCACGTTTGAGCGCAGGCAGTGACCAAAGAGAAGACCTCCCTCAACGGCGCAGAATCAGCATGGCATCGCCATACGCGCCAAAACGGTATTTCTCCTTGACGGCCGCATCATAAGCCTTCATGACCACATCGTAGCCTCCGAAAGCAGACACCATCATCAGCATGGTGCTGAGAGGCATATGGAAGTTAGACACCAGAGAGTTGCATACCGTGAAATCGTAGGGCGGGAATATGAATTTGTTGGTCCATCCCTCAAAAGTCATCAGCCTGCCGTTCATGCACACGGCAGTGGCAACAGCACGGAGCACGGAGGTGCCGACGGCACACACATTGGAATTTCGGTCTTTAGCCCTGTTCACAATCTCGACGAGCTCTTCGTTCACAAACATCTCCTCACTGTCCATGCGATGTTTTGTGAGGTCTTCCACATCGATATCCTTAAAGTTGCCGCGCCCGCTGTGGAGAGTGAGGAACCCTCTTTCCACACCTTTTATCTCAAGGCGCTTCAGAAGCTCGCGGCTGAAATGCAGTCCGGCTGCCGGAGCCATCACAGCGCCCTCGTTCTTGGCGAATATGCACTGATAGCGGTCGGCGTCCCAATCTTCAACCTTACGGGTGATATATTCAGGCAGCGGAGTCTCGCCGAGCTCATAAAGAGCCTGCTTGAATTCATCGTGCGGGGCGTCATAGAGGAATCGGAGCGTGCGCCCGCGCGATGTGGTGTTGTCGATAACCTCAGCCACCATCGAATCGTCGTCGCCGAAATAGAGTTTGTTGCCTATGCGTATTTTTCGGGCCGGCTCCACAAGCACATCCCAGAACTTGTTCTCCACATTTAATTCGCGAAGAAGGAAAACCTCAATCCTGGCCCCGGTCTTCTCCTTATTGCCGTAGAGGCGGGCAGGGAACACTTTGGTGTCGTTAAAAATCATCACATCCCCGTCGTCGAAATAATTGAGGATGTCTTTAAAAATCTTGTGTTGAATCTCTCCCGTGCGCGCATCCACCACCATCAGGCGGCACTCGTCGCGGTTTTCGGAAGGATACTGTGCAATCAGGTTGTCAGGAAGTTTAAACTTAAATTGCGATAACTTCATATCCGATGAATGGTAAATTGATTATAAGTCCGCAAAAGCGGCCTTAATGTTAAAGGTTAGAGAGTCAGTTTGCGTCAGGCAGACGATAGTCGTCAGGGAATGTCATGCTGGCGGTGGAAATTTTTTCTACAGCTTCATCAACCGTGAGGCATGATTCCACAGAAAAGTCGCCCACCCGCGTGCGGCGCAATCCAACGAGATGCGCACCGCTGCCGAGGGCCTCTCCAAGATCGCGGGCTATCGCCCTGATGTAGGTGCCCTTGCTGCAGACTATGCGCACGGTGACATCGGGCATTGTCATGTCGAGAAGTTCCATCTCCTTTATCTCAAGCGGCTTTGCCTTCAGGCTCACCTCTTTCCCTTTGCGAGCAAGATTGTAGGCCCTTTTGCCATCAATTTTCACAGCCGAAAACACCGGAGGAACCTGCATGATGCGACCTGTGAACAATGGTAGCGTCTCTTCAAGCTTCTCCCGGGTGATATGCTCCCAGGGATACTCGCAGTCAATCTCCGTCTCAAGATCAAAACTCGGAGTTGTAGCCCCGAACCTTATCGTGGCCACATATTCCTTCTCGCCCGACTGAAGCTGCTCTATCTTGCGAGTGGCTCTCCCGGTGCAGACGATAAGCACTCCTGTGGCAAGCGGGTCGAGTGTGCCGGCGTGACCCACCTTGAACTTCTTTACATGAAGGCGCCTCTGGATGGCTCCGCGCAAACGCTTCACCGCGTCGAACGACGTCCAGCCCAAAGGCTTGTCAATACCTATAATTTCTCCGCTTATAAAATCCATTTTCTCAATGTGAAACAGTTCAATTCAGATGGCTTGGAAGCCGATTAAAAAATGTCAATTGAATAACAGGCAGATTACGCCCATCACAAGGCAATATGCGGCAAACCATATGAGTTTCCCTTTCTTCACTATGCTTATCATCCATTTGCAGGCGCAGCATCCAACCACAAACGACGACACAAACCCTATAACCAGCACAAGAACACCAACGGTATTCTCTCCCTGGTCGGCAGGGTTCGACACTATCTCCTTCACGTCGAGCAGAGCCTCGCCGAGAATGGGGATGATGACCATGAGGAATGAGAACGAGGCCACGCGGTCGCGCTTGTCGCCAAGCAATATGCCGGTGGCTATGGTGGTGCCTGAGCGGCTAAGGCCCGGAAGCACGGCCAACGCCTGGGAACATCCTATTATAAATGCGTCTGCCCAGGTGATGTCGCGACCTTTGTCGGCGCTCACAATACCCCCCTTGCCGTCGCGGCCTGAAAAATATGCAAACGAAAGAAGACATGCCGTAATCATTAGGCATATGCCCACAACCGTCAGCCCGCTTCCGAAGAAACTCTCCACTATGTCTTTGAAGAAGACTCCCACAATGGCGATAGGTATGCACGAAAGGAGTATTTTCCACACATAGTAATAGTTGTAGTCACGCTTGAAGCCGAAGAAACTTACACACAGTTTCGAGAACATCGGCCAAAGCACCACGATTGTGGAACACACCGTTGCTGCATGGACTATAAGGTCGAACTGCAGAATCTTATCAGAAGGGAGGTTTATGCCCAGAATTTCACGAAAAATCTCAAGATGCCCGCTGGAGCTGATGGGAAGATACTCCGACAGCCCTTGCACAATGCCCAGAATCAGGGCGTCTAACCATTCCATATAATATAGTTTTGTGTTTTGGGTTAATCTAATTTTATTCTATCATTCTGTTTCTTCGGAATCAGATTTCACCTTCTTTTTAGGCATCCACACAATAGAGAACGCCATAAGCAAAAAGCCGAGAAACGACAGCATCGGCCCCACTACAATGCGGCGTGTGCTGAATATTTCGGGGTTAAAACCGTTTTCAACTGTGCTGCCGCCACCGCTCATTAGCACAAAGCCCAGCACAATCAGGGCAAGGCATCCCCCCATCATGTAGTAATTCACGCGCGAGAAGGGGCGCTCCCGCTTCTCCATTCTGTCGAGCCCCTGCGGGTCGCGCTTCTCAATATCTATATTCAAAGCCATTTTCAAAAATTATTATCGATTTAAACAATCCCTTTCTACCGTATTCTCAGTTTAAGCATCCTGAATCAGACAATCCGGCTTATCTGAACAACTCGCCATAATCCTTATCGAGATAGCGCGAGGTGGCCATCCATGCCGCCATGCCGCACAGGAGCACACCGACAGCAATCATTCCGGCGGCAACCACGCCGTAGACGGGCCAGCTTATATAGTCGGCCACATTGTCAAAACCTGCGCCGGGGGCGGCCACAAGGGCCACAGCCATTATGGCTGATGCCACAAGCCCGGCCAAAAGACCGGAAAGCATATTGCTTTTCACAAACGGACTCCTGATGAACCCGCTCGTGGCCCCTACAAGCTGCATTGTGTGTATGGTGAATCGCCGCGCATAGATGGCAAGATGCACGGTGTTGTTGATAAGCACAAAAGAGATTATGACCATGACAAGAGCTATGACACCGAGCACAATCGAGAATCTCTCTATGTTGCGGTTCATGCTCTCCACCATTGCCGAATCGGGCAAAGCCACCCCGGCCACCCCTTCGAACCCGGAGATTCGCTTCTCTATGACGCGCAGGGAGTCTTCCGACGAATAGCCCGACTTGACTGTGAACGCCACCTCCGGCGACAACGGATTGACTCCGAAGAGAGCCTCAAGGTCTTCCCCGGTGTCTGCTTTCCATATTTTCAGAGCGGCCTCTTTGCTCACCACTCCCACCGACAGAGCGTAGGGCGACTTCTCAATCTCCTTTGCCAACGCCTCGGCGCGGGCGTTGCTAACTGTGTCGGCCATGACCACGCTCACCTCCAGACGCTCCCGGAGCCTGCGTGTCTCACTGGCTGCGCTCACTGTGATCAGCGCGATGATTCCTATTATCAGCAACACCAGTGTCACGCTCACGACTGTGGTGAGGTGTGCCGCCCAATAAGAAATCCTTACCTCTTTGTTATTTTTCATATCCTGCTCGAGGAAATTCTACATTTCCTGCAAAGTTAATACTTTCTCACCTCATTTGTCAATGCCTGGACACTGATTTTTTCATTTTTATCCCTTTTTAACGCGCTTTTTCCGAAGATTCGACCGTTTTTATTAATTTTGTAGCCGAAATACTCTCTCTCCGACCCCTGTTTCCGCTTCTCGGAGCGCAACAACGCAGCTTCGCGCAGCAACCAACAATCAGATAAAAAAAATGACTCCATACACCCCGGTTCTAAAGGCCGCATATTTCACTCTCGGATGCAAACTCAACTTTGCCGAGACCTCAACAATAGGGAAAATGCTTTCTGAAAAGGGAGTGATACGCGCG
Source organism: Muribaculaceae bacterium (assembly GCA_009775365.1). Lineage (GTDB taxonomy): Bacteria > Bacteroidota > Bacteroidia > Bacteroidales > Muribaculaceae > Lepagella. Next base: position 13,327 of record VSPM01000008.1, on the reverse strand, counting down.
GCTGTGGGCGAGACCCCAGACATCTGCATCGTCAACACTTGCTCGGTGACGGAGATGGCCGACAAAAAGGGGCGGCGCCTGATCCGCAGCCTCGCGTCGCGCTATCCCGAGGCATCGATAATCGTGACCGGATGCTACGCCCAGCTGAAACCACAGGAGGTGGCGCAGCTACCGGGCGTGGATATTGTGCTCGGCTCCGACGAGAAACTGCGCATGGCGGATTATATCGACGCGTGGATGGCCGACAGGAAGAAACGTGTGGAAGTCACCCCATCCTTGTCGATAACCAGCTTCAGGCCCTCTTGCGAGAGAGGAGACAGAACGCGATATTTTTTAAAAGTGCAAGACGGGTGCGACTATTTCTGCACATATTGCACCATACCTTTTGCCCGAGGGCGCTCCCGGTCGGGCACAACGCCGGAGCTTGTGGACATGGCGCGTCGCGTAGCAGCCGAAGGGGGCAAGGAGATTGTGATAACCGGAGTCAACATCGGAGAATATGGCAAAGACAACGGCCAAAGTCTTTTCGACCTTCTGCGCCGCCTCGACGAGGTGGAGGGAGTGGAGAGGTTCAGAATCTCTTCTATCGAGCCAAACCTCCTCACTGAAGAGATAATCAGATGGACGGCCGAGGAGGCCCGGGCTTTCATGCCGCATTTCCATATACCTCTCCAGTCGGGTTCCGACACGGTTCTCAAACTCATGAACCGCCGATATGACACATCCCTTTTCTCTTCAAGAATCGACGCCATAAGAGACCTGATGCCCGACGCATTTATAGGTGTAGACATCATTGCCGGCGCCCGTGGCGAAACCGAGAAGGAATGGGAAAAGAGTTTTGCTTTTGCCGAAAGCCTTGACGTGACACGCTACCATGTGTTCCCCTATTCGGAACGCCCCGGCACAAAAGCCCTTCTTCTCGCCGACGCCATAAGCCGGGAGGAGAAGCATCGCCGCGTGGCCATGCTCACCCACCTTTCCGACAACAAAATGGAGCGTTTCATGAGAGAGAACTTAGGCCGGACGCGCCCGGTGCTATGGGAAACACCCTCCGGCGAAGGATTCATGCACGGGCTCACAGACAACTATCTGCGCGTTGAGGCTCCTCTCGACCCCTCGCTCATCAACACCGTCACCCCGGCTTTGCTGAAATCAATACATCCCTCGCTGCCTGAAATCATAACAGCCGACACCTCTCTTTAAAACTATCAGATGAAAACGCTTGCTGTAATCATACTGAACTGGAACGGGTATGAACTGCTCAAGCAGTTCATACCCGCCGCCTCGCGATTCACCGTCAGCGACGAGGCTGACCTCATCGTTGCCGACAATGGATCAACCGACGATTCCCTGACATGGCTACGCAAAAATCATCCGGAAGTGAAGGTGATTGCGCTCGACAGAAACTATGGATTCGCGGAAGGTTATAACCGTGCCATCAAAGCCACAGGCTATCCTTTCACCATTCTTCTCAACAGCGATGTAGAAGTGACCGAGGGATGGTGGCAGCCGCTGTTGCGGTTCATGAAAAAGAATCCCGACGTGGGTGCTATTCAGCCTAAAATCAAATCATTCCGCAACAAGCAATGCTTTGAGTATGCAGGAGCCGCCGGCGGCTATCTCGACCGCCTCGGCTACCCCTATTGCCGCGGAAGGCTGTTCGAGTGTGTGGAAGAAGACCATGGCCAATATGACGGCCCGGCAACCGACATATGCTGGGCCTCGGGCGCGGCTCTAATGGTGCGCACCGATCTCTACTTGCAACTCGGCGGCCTCGACCCTCTCTTTTTCGCCCACATGGAGGAGATTGACCTGTGCTGCAGGATGCACGCCGCAGGGTTCAGGGTCTGCGCTCTTAGCGATTCGGAAGTGTATCATGTAGGAGGCGCATCCCTCAACCAGGGGAATCCACGGAAAACTTATCTCAATTTCCGCAACAACCTTCTGCTTCTTCACAAGAATCTGCCTGAAAAGAAAGGTAAGAGGGTGCTGTTCGTGCGGCGCCTGGCCGACACGCTGGCATTCTTCATGTTTCTTCTGAAGTGCGACTTTGCCAATGCCAACGCCGTTATCAAGGCCCACAATGACTTCCGGAAAATGCGCAAGACATATAAGAATCATCCGGAAGAAGACACCCTCAGCCTACTCCCTGGCCACAGCCGGCTCATAATTATCGACAGATTTCTATTGCGAAAAAAGAGATAACGACACCCTCTCATGATTAATTTTTCTTTCAATAACACTGACAATTACGCCTCATGCAAAGGCATAATATGTTGATTATACACTGCTGCCGGGATTAGCGCCGGATTTGGCGGCTTTGGCTTTTTTTCCTAATTTTGCATGTCAGTAATATTTTGGCGTTATGGAAAAAAGACCCCTTATCCTTGTGAGTAATGATGATGGCATAGAAGCCATCGGTGTGCATGAACTTGTGGATTGCCTGCTGAAGTTTGGCGATGTGGTATGCGTGTGTCCCGACGGACCTCGCTCTGGGCAGTCGATGGCAATCTCTGTCAACACCCCTCTTCGCATAGAGCGTCTTGACGACTGGCACGGGGCGGAAATGTATAAGGTGAACGGCACGCCTGTGGACTGCATCAAAATCTCTATGCACACTATCCTCGGCCGCCGGCCTGACCTTGTTGTGTCGGGCATTAACCACGGCTCTAACGCCGCCATAAATGTGGTGTATTCAGGAACAATGGGTGCCGCTTTCGAGGGATGCGCCTGCGGAGTGCCTTCAATAGGGTTCTCACTCACCACCCACAACCCTAAAGCGGACTTTTCAGGATGTCTCCCTTTTGTTGACAAGATTGTTGGCTCCGTGCTGAAGAACGGGCTCCCTGAGGGTGTGTGTCTGAATGTGAATATCCCGGCATCGAATCCTGCCCCTACGGAGATGAGAATAACAAAAGCATGCAAAGGAAGATGGACTGACGAATATCAGGAATACACCGACCCCAACGGCAGAAAATTTTATTGGCTCACCGGTAAATTCAAGAATGAAGAGCCGGATAATGAAGACACCGACGAGTGGTGCCTGTCGCATGGCATTGTGTCGGTTGTGGCTACCGCTCTCGACAGGACTGACTCTTGCGACATTACCTTTCTGACAGAAGGATAGTAGTACATTATGCCTGTTTTATTCACAATATGTGGCATTTTCACATAAATTAACACGCTGTCAATAATAATTCAACTTTTAACTTAATTTTAATCAAAATTTTGTTATGCAAGGCGGATTTTTATTGCTAACTTTGCATTATAGTTCGTTGTGGCCCAACCTCACGCTGCAATTGGCATGAGTGCGACTGCATACGAGCCTGCCCGGAGCTGTGCGTCCGGGCCTCCCAGACAATAGAAAGCAAGTAATAGGATAGAAAATTCTTCTCATAAGACCAATTAATCGTTTCATTGACAATTTTATTGTTGCATTAGTAAAGTTATGGATTAATAGTTAAAATTAGGATTAGGACCAACAATGCGTTCCGATGTGATTCGGGAAGCATTGGAGAAAGGAGGTGCGTAGTGATATGCGCCTCTTTTTTGTTGAAAGCAATCTTTGATTTAGTTCCTTAATAAACTTTAGTTCCTTAATAAAAATGAGGCATTATGAGCTGTGAATTATGCATTAACGTTTTGTATTGAGGATTAGAGCTTATATTGTTTTGCTTTTTTCAAGTTTATGTGGTAATTTTGAACCTGTTTTTTCAATTATTGTTGAAATGAAATCCGCTATAGAAGACATCGCTTCTGCCATTCAGGCCGGAGTCAAGCCAATGCCCGGGACGGTCGTGAAACCCGGACATATTATCGACACTCTGCTCACAGATTCAAGGAGCCTCACTCGCCCGTGCACTTCATTGTTTTTTGCCATCCGCACTCCCGGCGGAAACGACGGGCATAAATTTATGCGCAGCCTCTATGACAGGGGCGTGAGAAATTTCGTGGCTGAGAAACTGCCCGAAGACATGAAGGGGCTCGACGATGTGTCGGTGATTATCACCCAAGATTCTGTGAAGGCTCTTCAGGATGTAGGGGCTATGGCTTCTCGTCTTGAAGCGGAGATTGTGGCAATCACCGGTAGCCGTGGAAAAACCACGTTGAAAGAGTGGATTTTTCAACTTATGGAACCTCTCTGCGAAATAGCTCGCTCTCCACGCAGCTACAACTCCCGGATTGGCGTGCCTCTGTCGATGTGGCAGATTGAGTCTACCACTCGTCTGGCTCTTATCGAGGCCGGCATTTCGCATAGGGGTGAAATGAACGCGCTTGCCGGGTGCATAAACCCGTCGACTGTTATTTTCACTAATGTAGGTGAAGCCCACGCTGAAGGGTTTGCCTCCGTTGAGGAGAAGGCAAAAGAGAAAGCCCTGCTCGCAGCCCCACACACGGTGAAAAGAATAATATTTAATGCAGATTGCATTCCTCTTAGAAATGCACTAAAGCCTTATACCGAGGGGCGGGAATCATTGGGATGGTCGCTTACCGACAATTCTGCTCCTCTCTTCGTCAGCGCCACCGGGTTGTCCGACAAAGGGACCACGGAAGTGGAATATATTTTTAATGGAGAACGCCATGTGCTGAATGCGCCTGTCGGCAATGCCGCCGACCTTGAAAACCTTGCGGGAGCTTTGGCGTTTATGCTTCTTGAAGGTGTTGACACGGAGACTATAGACAGGCGCTTCCGAGTGCTCCACAAAATCGGCACCAGGCTCAATGTGAGCGAGGGAGTGAACGGATGTTCAATTGCCTATGATTCCTACACGAGTGACTTTTCTTCGCTGAGACCGGCCATTGACTTCATGATGCGCCGCAAAATGCCGGGGCAGAAGTCATTGCTGATTATGAGCGACATACTTCACGAGACTTCCGGATGCGCCGAAACATATGAGGCCATTGCCAAGGTGGTGGAGGAATCTGGAGTGGACAAGTTTATTGGCGTAGGCCCGGTGATGAAAGCGCACAGCGAGCTTTTCGCGCCTACCGCCCGCTTTTTCAACAGCACTGAGGAATTGCTCCTCAATCTATCTCCCTCTGATTTTGTAGAGGAAATAATACTTCTAAAGGGTGCGCCTGAATTTGAATTCGCAAAAATAAACGAAATGCTTGAGGCTCGCAAGCATGAAACCGTGCTCGAGGTGAATCTTGACGCAATAGTGAGGAACTATAATTATTTCAGGAGCCATCTGCCGTCGGGCAAAGGGATTGTGTGCATGGTGAAAGCTTCGGGCTATGGAGCCGGCAGCTATGAGATAGCCAAGACCTTGCAAGACTGCGGAGCGGCTTATCTGGCGGTGGCTGTGCTCGACGAGGGAATAGACCTGCGAAAGAACGGGATAAGGATGCCAATAATGGTCATGAACCCTAAGGTGGTGAACTATGGGTCGATGTTTGCAAACCGTCTCGAACCGGAGATTTATAGCCTGGAGATGCTCAGAGACGTGGTGAGAGAGGCCAGAAAAAATGGCATGAAAGATTATCCCATCCATCTTAAACTTGACACGGGAATGCATCGGATGGGGCTACTGCCTTTCGAACTTGAGGAGGCCGCCGACGTGATATGCGGTCAAGACGCCGTGAGGCTGTCGTCGATGTTTTCGCATCTGGCCACAGCTGACTGTGTTGACATGGACGATTACACGGATTTGCAACTGTCTCGCTTCAAAGAGATGACTGAGTTTGTGATGGCGCGTATTCCTTATGACGTGAAGAGGCATGTGCTCAATTCAGCCGGCATTATCCGATTTCCGGAGCATCATTACGACATGGTGCGCCTTGGCATAGGACTATATGGCGCCAACACGCTGCCTCCTGAAATCGAAAAGCCACTTGCAGTGGTGTCGACTTTACGCACTGTGATAATCGCTATTCGCGAGTGGGATGCAGGAGAAACCATAGGCTATAGCCGCAAGGGAGTATTGACAAGGAAATCGCGTATAGCCACAATCCCCATCGGATATGCCGACGGAATGAACCGTCATTTCGGAAGAGGGAATGTGGCTGTGAAGGTTAACGGCAAAGACGCACCGACTGTAGGCAATATCTGCATGGACGCCTGCATGATCGATGTGACAGGCATAGATTGCGAAGTGGGCGACGCTGTGGAGATTTTCGGCCAGCAGGCGCCCGTGCAAAGGCTTGCTGACACGCTCGACACAATCCCTTACGAGATTCTCACCTCGGTTTCCCCAAGAGTGAAGAGGGTGTATTATCGGGAATGAGGGCTTTGCAGATTATTATGAATTCAATGACTCGAGGCATTTCTTCACCTCTTCATCAGTGGTGAAGAGCTTCTGCTTGCAGTATTTCAGCAGCTCCATGGCTCGCGTGGTGTAGCCTGAAAGGCTGTCGATGTCGCAGTTGTCTGACTGCATCTTTGCCACTATCTGCTCCAATTCTGCAATAGCGCTTGCGTAAGATAGTTGTTCACTCATATTTTGTCGGTTTATTTTTATGATTATTAAAGTTCAGACACAGGCATTATTCCACAACAGACGTAATGTCGCCATGCCGAAAGCATGTGACTATGCGCTGACCGGGGGAAAGGATGCTTGCGTCGGTCACTGCTTTGCCGTCTACTCTCGTGATCGAATATCCTCGCCTGAGAGTGTTGTCGGGGCTTAGCACGCTCACCATTCCGGCAAGGGCGTCAACGCGAGCGGCATTCCGTTTCAAGGCCCCGTCTGCAGCCACTGAAAACCTGTTCTGCAGTTCTGAAAGGCGCTCTGCGTTGCGAGAGCATTGACGCGGAGCCAAAGCCTTCAAAAGGGAGGCATAATTGTCAAGGCTTGTAATGTTCCGGGATATTCTGGCAGACACAAGAACCGGGATTCGTGTCAGCTCACGCTCAAGCAATGCCCTGGCTCCGGCCAGCCTTGCCTCGGCCAGAGCCGGAATCATGCCTTCGCAGTTGGCGAGTCGGCGCGCCTCTCCGGCAAGACGGTCTGTGCTGTAGCGGGCCACATAATCTACCAACCCGCGCACTTTGTCATAGGCGGCCCTGAGTGTGTCGACAAAAAATCCTGCCACCGCTGTGGGTGTCTTCATTCGTGTGTGGGCAATCTCATCGAGCACAGTGCGGTCGCGCTCATGGCCTATGCCTACCACCACAGGCAGCGGGAATGTTGCCACTGCCCGGGCAAGGTCATAATCGTCAAAACCGTTGAGATCGGTTGTGGCCCCACCTCCACGGAGTATAGCCACACAGTCCCACATATCGATGGTGCGAATCACGAAATCAAGAGCATCGCGCACTGAAGCCGAAGTTTTTTCACCCTGCATCACTGCGGGAATCAACACCGGATAGAACGCGAATTCCTCTTGATTGCCAAGAAGATGATTTATAAAATCGCCATATCCGGCTGCCCCTTCAGCAGAAATAACAGCTATGCGCTGAGGCGCAGGAGGCATGACGCGTGTCTTGTTCAGGCCAATCACTCCCTCTTTGTGGAGGCGCATAAGAATCTCGCGGCGCAGACGCTCCATGTCGCCTAATGTGTAAGACGGGTCGATGTCGTTGACGGAGAACGACAGCCCGTAAAGTGTGTGATGCGAAGCCGAGCCATTGAGAAGCACCTTCATCCCGGTCATGATTTCTCGCCCGGTGGCGGCAATAAACTTCTGACGTATGTAGCTGAACCGCGACTGCCATATCGTAGCCCTGAGCTTTGCCACAGTCTGACCGGCCTGATTTTTTTCAATCAGCTCCATGTAGCAATGGCCGCCGCTCACCCTGACATCGCTCAACTCCGCAACGACCCACGCCCCTTGCAGGACAGGCGACATTCGGACCGCATTGCCGATGGCTGTCGCAAACTGCGATAGCGTCATAGCCGGCTGAGGCTGCCCGAAAAGGGAATGTGCGCTCATTCCTGAGCAAGCTTTGCCGGACCGATCTCTTTCAAAGCTCCGGTGGAGGGATCGAACACAGCGTATGACGGCTCTTTGCGGTCGCTGAATACTGACGGATTCAGGCCAAACACTATACCGAACTGCGACATCTCAAACTCCTTGTTGAAAAGTTTCTTGCCTTGATAGGTGAGACTGACGTTAGCCGCGCCGGGCACACAGTAGGCCACTGCATCTTTCGGCATTTTTTTTTCCTCACCTTTGGCATCTACCGGCAATGTGCCCTCATTGGTAATCTCTATATCGATATACACCGGCTCGCCGGAATAGTCGTTGGCGGCTACAAATCCGTCGAAATCACTCATGCGGAACACGACTTCACGGCCATTGTCGGCTGGAACATATGTAAAGTTTCTCACCACAGTCTCGCGCGTAGTGTTGCCGAGGAACGCGGCTGTCAGTGCAGCTTCCTGATGTGCCAAAGAGTTGAGCATGAGTTCAAGCTGCTTGCCGTCGGTGGGCATGGTCTCGGCTGTGCCTCGGGTGAGCGATGTCTTGGCCTCACGAATCTCCATCAGATTTTCTGCAAGCATCTGCGCCTGCTTGGCGGAAGACTGCGAGGCTATGAAATCTTCATCAACATACTGGAGGTATTCCCTGTCGGCAATTTTTTCACCTTCGATGGGGCGGGGAGCAATCTTCTCCACTTCTTCAACCACCGGAGGAGTGTTGATGCTGAGAAGCATTCCGTCGGCATCAACACCGATATATGCCAGGGCACCGGGCTTGAGCTGCATGAGATAGCGGGCGTCAGGGTCGGGAATACCGTAGGGGCGAACTTTCACTTTCTCTATTGTCCAGCTTTCGTCATCCTCCTTGACAACCTTGTCGGTGCCGACATATTTCTTGGCATATTGATAATACTGCCCGGCCTTCTTCACCTCTCTCACAGCAGTCACCTCTATGTCGAGGGCGGTGACAGGCAACGTGTAGACAAGACCGTACTCATTATGTTTCTCAGCCGTGAGCAGTTTTGTCTGCTGGGCTGCTGCAGGCATGGATGCGGCAAGAAGCATCAAGCCGGATATGCAACTTATATATTTCATTATGAAGTGGTGTTGATGTAGTAGTTTCAATATGTTATTTCTAAGAGGAGAGCTGATTTTATTATATTCTCTCCCTGTTGATTACTGCTCGTATTGCCCTGCCGCACCAATCGGCTATGTCAGAAGCGACAAGTCCGTATTCTCCGATATTGGCCACAGCCATATCCCCTGCAAGGCCATGAATGTAGACACCTATGGTTGCAGCGTGTTCCGGGCGATAGCCCTGAGCCAGGAATGCAGCAATCACCCCGGTCAGCACATCGCCGGCGCCGGCGGTTGCCATGCCGGGATTGCCTGTGGAGTTGAAATAGACCCTGCCGGTGGGCCTGACAGTGACAGTGTAATGACCTTTGAGAACTATTATGATGTTGTAGTATTTAGCCATGTCGATAGCCTTGCGCAATCGCTCTTCGGAGTTATGATGCTCTCCGAACAAGCGGTCAAACTCTCCGATGTGGGGAGTGATCACCGTGCAGGCGGGAAGAAGAGTGAGAAGCTGAGGTCGCTTGGCAATGCAGTTGAGGGCATCGGCATCGAGCACCAATGGCGACTTGCAATTCTTGAGCATGTTCTCAAGAGCGTCGATTGTGCGGTCGTTGGTGCCTATGCCGGGGCCTACGGCCACTGCCTGGTGCTCATGGTGAATGCTCATGTCGGAGATGTAGTGCTCATTGCGGTCAGGCTCAAACATGGCCTCAGGCACGGCAGTCTGCAGAATCTGCATTCCGGCCCTGGCGCTGTGAACTGTGGCCAGGCCCGCACCGCATTTAAGACACGAGCGCGCGGCCATCACTGCCGCGCCCATCATACCGGTGCTGCCGGCAAGGATCAATGCCGACCCGTAATCACGCTTGCCCGAAAACTTTTTTCTGGGTTTAAGAAGCGGGCGCACACTCCTGTCTTCCACAAGCATAAAATCTGTGGGCACCTCCTTCATCTTCTCATCGTCGAGATCAATATCGAGCAGCCTCCACTCCCCTATTATATCGGCGTTTTCCGCAAAGAAGAACGACAGGCGCGGAGTCTGAAACGACAATGTGAGATCGGCATGCACCATGTCGCGCTGGCTCACATTCTCGTTCCACTCACCGAAAAGACCGGAGGGTATGTCGATAGACACCACATAAGCCCCCGAATCATTGATATAGCGGGCAAGAACCATAAACCCGCCTTGAAGCGGCTGTCGAAGACCGGAGCCAAACAGCCCGTCAATCACTACGTCGTCTGAGCCGAGATATGGAGGCTGAAAGTCACGCTTCACCTCAGTGAAGTCTATCCCGTCCATTGTGATAAGCTTCTTACGCTCTATGTCGCAATCATGGCTGAGCTTGCCTACCACATTAAACAGAAAGACTTCAACTTTCTTGTAGCCATGCTCAAATAGCATACGGGCCACAGCAAGAGCGTCGCCCCCGTTATTGCCGGGGCCGGCCACTACCACTATCCTCTGACTCGGGAGGAAACGGGATATAATCTCACAGCTCACGGCTCCCGCCGCACGCTCCATGAGTTCGACTGAATCGATGTTCTGCGCCTCGCAAGTGGCGTTGTCGATTTCAGGTATTACGTTGGATGCAAATATTTTCATAGTCAGAAAAACATGGCTGATCTCCGCGCGTCGGCGCGTGAATGCCATAATAAACTGCAAATATAACTCTCCAAAGCCATTTCTGCAAATCCCCGGTCGGGTTATTGACGCTTTTTTTTGCCAATGTTGCCAAACTTGAATATATTTTATAACTTTGCATCTACGCCTGCAGGCCCGTCTGCACCGCAATGCCCCTATTGCCGCCTACACACAGACTGCAAAAGACATTACGCCGAACCCTCCAGACAAAATCCCAACAAGCATAACCCCAATCTGAAATGAACATAGCTATTGCCGGCACAGGATATGTTGGACTGAGCATCGCCACCTTGCTGGCGCAGAAAAACTCCGTAACCGCCGTCGACATAATTCCGGAGAGAGTAGAGATGATTAATTCCCGCATCTCCCCTATACAAGACGACGAGGTGAAAGAATACCTCTCTTCCAAGAGGCTGCACCTCACAGCCACGCTCAACGGAGCCGAAGCGTATGCCAAGGCTGATTTCGTGGTGATTGCCGCGCCTACGAACTACGACCCGGTGAAGAACTTCTTCGACACTCACTGCATTGAGGAGGTGATCGACCTGGTGCTAAGCGTAAACCCGCAGGCCGTGATGGTGATTAAATCGACAATTCCTGTGGGCTATTGCGACTCGCTATACCTGAGATATTATGAACAAGGGGCGAAAAGGCTAAACCTCATTTTCTTCCCTGAGTTCCTGCGCGAAAGCAAGGCTCTTTACGACAACCTTTACCCAAGCAGGATAATAGCCGGAATCCCTGCGCTGCGACCAGGATGCGAGGCTGAACGTATAAATGAGGCCATCAGAAATGTGACTGACATCGACTTCCTTGAAAAGGCGGCCCACACGTTTGCCTCACTGCTGCAGGAGGGGGCCATCGCCAAAGATATTCCGACACTTTACATGGGAATAAAGGAGGCCGAGGCCGTGAAACTTTTTGCCAACACTTATCTCGCTCTTAGAGTAAGCTATTTCAACGAGCTTGACACTTATGCCGAGGTGAAAGGGCTGGACTCGCAAGCAATAATAGAGGGGATTGGGCTGGACCCGAGAATTGGCAGCCATTACAACAACCCTTCTTTCGGATATGGGGGATACTGCCTGCCAAAGGATTCCAAGCAACTGCTGGCGAACTATGCCAACGTGCCCCAGAACATGATGAGCGCAATCGTGGAAAGCAATCGGACAAGAAAGGATTTCATCGCAGACAGGGTGCTGAAGATGGCCGGGTGGTATGACTACTCGGAGGCAAACACCTACACACTGCGTAAAACGGAAAGCGGAGCCGCTGCAAACGCGGCACAAACGGCCAAGGACGCTGCCGAGCCTCCGACAATCGGGGTGTTCCGACTGACAATGAAATCCAACTCCGACAATTTCAGGCAGTCGTCTATACAGGGAGTAATGAAAAGGATAAAAGCAAAAGGGGCGAAGGTGATAATATACGAGCCTGCGCTCGAAAACGGCACCACATTCTTCGGAAGCGAAATCGTGAACGACATCGACGAGTTCAAATCACGAAGCAAGGCAATAATAGCAAACCGCTACGACCAATGCCTTAACGACGTGGCAGACAGGGTCTACACCCGCGACCTCTTCCGCCGCGACTAAATCCCATTTTACACAGCAAATCATAATAAAAATGTCACAATCAAATTTGCCCCGGATAGATGTTTCTGTTATAATTGTGAATTACAATACTACAGAACTCATAATTAAATGCCTTGATTCAATATTCATTCACACTGAAGGAATAAACTATGAAATTATAATTGTGGACAATGCTTCCGAACCAGACTTTGGAAAGAGAATCTTAAATGAGTTTCCGATTCAAAAAGAAAAAATGCTTTTTTTACATTTACAGGAAAACATAGGGTTCGGCAGGGCAAATAACAAAGGCTTAGAGCTATCATCAGGAAGAAACATTTTCTTTTTGAACCCTGACACTGTGGTTATCAACAATGCGATCAGCATATTGTCCAAATTCCTAGACAATAATAAAGAGGCCGGAGCATGTGGCGGGAATCTTCTCACCGAAAACATGACTCCAAACTTATCTTTCAGACGTATTTTACCCGGGATAAGATGGGAATTAAACGAACTTCTGAATTGCATCCCTCAAAAGATAATATACGGTCAACGGTATTATTATGAATCAGCCAATAAAGCCAGCGAAGTAGGGTATATTACAGGCGCAGACCTTATGATAAAAAAAGAGATCATAAATAAAATAGGATCGTTTGCTCCCGACTTTTTTATGTATTATGAAGAAACAGATCTCTGCGCAAGAATTAAAAAAAATGGATGGAAAATATATTGTGTGCCACAAGCATACATACAACACCTTGACGGAAAATCATTTAAAGGATCCCCCGTCATAAATAAATTCAAAATCGAGATTCAAGAACAAAGTCGTGCAACATATTACAACCTGAATACAAGTAAATCAAAACATTTTATAGCCGACATGATTTATGGGTTATATCTTATAACAAGAATGAAGTTGTTACCTGAAGGCACAAAAAAGGAGTGTTATCGTATACGGAAACAGTTTTTTCACAAATATAGAAGAACCTTGCCTTCTAAAAAAATTCAGTGAATTATTCTTTTATAATACGCTGAATCATTCCATAACATATAGACATCTTTGAAAATTATTAACAAATTACTTTTAAATTTATTCACGGCTCTTTCATTTAAGCACAAAATAACGACAAAAGCCCCCTTACCCGATTCAGTACGAATCGGGTAAATTT